>JAOPZA010000035.1 GCA_025964325.1 Conexibacter sp. | reverse complement strand
GCCGGCGTCGCCTCCACCTGCGAGGAGTGCGAGGGGAAGCGGTTCCAGGCATCGGTGCTGGACCACCACCTCGGCGGCCGCGACATCAGCGAGGTGCTCGCGATGTCGGTGACCGAGGCCGAGGAGTTCTTCGGCGCCGGTGAGGCGCGCACGCCGGCCGCGCATGCCATCCTCCAGCGGCTCGCCGACGTCGGGCTCGGCTACCTCAGCCTCGGCCAGCCGCTCCCTACGCTGTCCGGTGGCGAGCGGCAGCGGCTCAAGCTGGCCACCCACCTGGCGAAACCATCCCGCCCACCCGGCGTCTACGTCCTCGACGAGCCGACCACCGGCCTCCACCTCGCCGACGTCGAGCAGCTGCTCGGCCTGCTCGACCGGCTCGTCGACTCCGGCAAGTCGGTCATCGTCATCGAGCACCACCAGGCGGTCATGGCGCACGCCGACTGGACCATCGACCTCGGCCCCGGCGCCGGCCACGACGGCGGCCGGATCGTCTTCGAGGGCACACCCGCCGACCTCGTCGCCGCCCGCTCCACCCTCACCGGCGAGCACCTCGCGGCCTACGTCGGCACCTGACCGAGGCCCTCGCGGACACCGTGAGACGAGCTCTCTCATCTGTTTCGAGTCGTCCCGACCGGCAAAGGGGCGTGTTCGACAGGGTCGCGTAGGCATTCATCGTGCTCTACGGACAGGCGTATGTGGCACGATCTCGCAGGTGACCAGCAGAGCTGCCGCGGCGCAGCACCTGCGCGACCTCGCGCATCTGCGCCGCGCCCGCGATCTGATGGACCGCGAGTACGCGCGCCCGCTCGACGTCGCCGCGCTCGCCCGCGCTGCGTTGATGTCGACCGCACACTTCTCGCGGCAGTTCCGCGCGACGTACGGCGAGACGCCTTACGCCTACCTGATGACGCGGCGAATCGAGCGGGCGAAGGCGCTGCTGCGCCGCGGCGACCTGTCGGTCAGCGAGGTCTGCACGGCGGTCGGGTGCACGTCGCTCGGCTCGTTCAGCGCCCGCTTCACCCAGCTGGTGGGCGAGACGCCGACGGCCTACCGGGCCCGGGACCACGGCGCGCTCGCGAGCGTGCCGGGCTGCATCGCCAAGGACCTCACCCGCCCGAGGAGCCGCAAGCCGAGCAGGATCGGAGAAACGCGCGGGGCGGTCGCTCCGTAGCCTTGCGGGCATGAATCTCACTCTCTCCCAGTGCTTCGTCCTTGTCGATGATCCCGACCTCGCCCTGGCCTTCTACCGCGACGCGCTCGGCCTCGAACTGCGCAACGACGTCGCCCGCGAAGACTTCCGCTGGATCACCGTCGGCGCCGCCTCCCAGCCCGGCGTCGCGATCGTCCTCACGAACTACCTGAACGGCAGCCCCGCCGACGGCGACGCGCTCGCCGCGCTCGTCGCCAAGGGCGCCCTGAACGGCGTCCACTTCCACACCGACGACCTCGACGCCACCTTCGAGAAGGTGCGCGCCTCGGGCGCCGAGATCGTGCAGGAGCCGACCGAACAGCCGTGGGGCACGCGGGACTGTGCCGTGCGTGACCCGTCCGGCAATCTGGTGCGCATCGACCAGCCGCCCGCCGCGTGACCGCGACGCGGCCGACGCGATCGGGCCGTGGAAGCAGCGAAGTCGACAGCAGCGGCCAGATTGGCTCTCGCACCGCCACGAACCGGTACCCGGTCGCGGGAAGGCGTTCAACCCCCGCCCGGTAGATGCACCTGCGACGGTGCCGGCGGACAGCCGACCCGCTCGTCGGCCGAAGAGCGAGACCGGAGGCGTCGTACGTGTACGTCCCGCGATGGGCACAGGCGACGCGCGCACGCAGAGACGCTGCCGGAGTCGCCTTGCACCCCGGCACGATCGGCTTAGTGGGACCAGGAAGGACGAAGGGCGACGAAGGGAGGGAGCGTGGCAATGAGCAGCCGGAGCGCGCCGTCGTCCGACGGCCGACCGATCGCACGCGGCGTCGCGCCGACCGCGGCGCATGCGCTGCGCGACGAGGTGCTGGCAGCGGATCTCGCCGACCGCTTGTCCTACGACCTGCGCACGCAGCACCTCGCGCTCGACCTGGCGGTCAGCGGCTGCGTGGCGCACGTCACCGGCACCGTGCCCTCCGGGGAGGACCGGGAGCGCGTCCGCACCGCGGTCCGCTCCGTCAACGGGATCCGCGCTGCGTGGGACCTCGTTGCGGTGGAGGGGGCGGGCGCCCTGGCGGTCGCGGACATCGGCTGCGGCACGACGAAGCAGGTGCCGTGGGCCCTGGGCGTCGACAACGTCGCCCAGCCCGGGGTCGACGTCGTCACGAACGTCGACGACGGGCTGCCGTTCGAGACGGCTTCGCTCGACCACGTCTTCGCCGTGCACGTCCTCGAGCACGTCCGCGACATGGTCGCCGTGATGGCGGAGCTCCATCGCGTGCTGCGGCCGAGCGGGCTGTTGCACGTGCTCTGCCCGCACTGGCAGCACGTCAACGCCGCGGCGGACCCCACGCACGTCCGCGCGATCGACGTCCTCACGTTCCGCTGGTTCTGCCAGCCCGCGCGCCGCGACGTGCGCCCGTGGCGGCCCCGAGCGGTCGGAGCGAGCGGGGACACGGTGTACGCCGACCTGCAGCCACTCGGCGACGGCGGGGCGCAACGCCGCGAGCTGGCGCGCTGGTTCGCCTGATGCTCACCCGCCTCGCCGCGGGAGGCAGTGCCGCGTATCGAGCATTTCGGGCGGAGCCGCGGCTGCCCGCCGACTACGCCCGGCTGTACCTCACCCGCCTGTACCGCAAGGCTCCGCTCGGCCGCTCCCCGCTGCTCGAGCTGCGGCGCGTCCGGCACCCCGTGCCATGGGACCAGGGACCGGGACTGATCGCGCGCGCCGCCGGTCCGTGGTCGGACGGGCCATCCGTGGAGCTGGCGCGAGCGGCGACGGCGCGGGCCTCGCGCGACGGCGATCGTTCCCGTGCGCAGCGCATCGCCCGCGAGCTCGCCGGCGACGCGAGCCTCGGCGAGCTGATCTACGCGCTCGTGCGCGCGACCCGCCCCGACGCCGTCATCGAGACCGGCATCGCCACCGGGGTGACGTCGGCGTTCGCGCTGGCGGCGCTCGAGGACAACGCTCACGGTGCGCTGCACAGCGTCGACCTCCCGCCGGGCGCGCTCGTCGCGGGGGGGCTCGTCGGCTCCGGGATCCCGCCTACGCTGCGCCACCGCTGGCGTCCGCGCTGGGGCGATGCACGGCGCCTGGTGCCACACGTCCTCGAGCAGACCGGCGGACGCCGCGTGTTCGTCCACGACTCGGACCACGGCTATCAGGCGATGCGCGGTGAGCTCGAGTGCGCCTGGCGGGCGTTCGGCTCCGGCGATTGGATCGTCGCCGACGACGTCGATCTCCACGACGCGTTCATCGACGTCGCCAGCGCGCACGGCGCCATCCCCCACCTCGTCGCGCAGAAGGACAAGCGCAGCTGCACCGGGCTGATGCGGCGGGGCTGAGCGACCGGGAGCTCGGGGCGTTCGCACGCGGCAAACCCGTGTCCCGGCGGGCACGACGCGCCGGTGGCGAAACTCGCCCCATTTCGACCGCCGTTCCGGTTATGGTGGCGTTCGTGTCTGATGCGACGATTCCCGGAGCCACGGTCGGCACGTCCGCCGATGTCGCGCACGGCCCGCCGGCCGGCATCGAGCGGCCCGAGTTCGACGTCGTCCCGCGCCTGGCGCTGCCGTTCATCGGGCTCGTGCTCGCTGCGGTCGTCACCGCGATCGCCGTCAACAGATTCTGGCCGCTCGAGTTCATGCACGTTGCCTTCGGCGCGGCGTGGACGATCATCGACCTCTTCCTCGGCTTCGTGATCGGCCCGATCATGGGCAGACTGTCGATCCCCGCGCGGATCGAGCTCAACACGCGGCTGATGCCGAAGATGGTCGTGATCATGCCGACCGTCGTCGCCGCCACGCTCGCGGCCGGCTGGCAGCTCGGCAGCCTGCTCGGGACCGTCAACCCCGACTACGCCAACCACAGCTGGGTCGTCGCCAGCTACATCGTCGTCGGCGTGATGGCGGTGATCGCGCTCGGCCTGCTCGAGCCGGCGAACATCGCCGTCCTGATCGAGCTGAAGAAGCCGCGTCCGAACCCGGTCGTGATCGAGCGGCTGATGAAGCGCTTCATCTACTCCGCCGGGATCCTCGGGCTGATGCAGGTCGCGACGCTGGTGATCATGACGAAGCTGCGAACCGGATGAGCGCGCCGAGCGAGCCGGACGGGTCCGCCGCTGACCGCCCGATGCCGCCGGTCACGCAGCTCGGCATGCTCTCGCTCGCGCTGATCCTCGCCGGCGGGATCTACCTCGCCGCGCACCTGCCGAACCACGTCCCGCTCGGCCCTCCGATCGCGCTGCTGGCCGCCTCGGTCGCGCTGCTCGTCGCGAACGCCGTCGCGCTCTCGCGCGTGGACGGCTTCCCCTGGGCGCGCTTCCTGGCGGTCGCGAAATGGTCGCTGCTCGCCTACGCGATCATCGCCGGGCTGATCGAGTACGCGTTCCTCCAGAACCATGTCAGCGGCGGCGCGCTCGTCGTGCTGACGCTCTCGCTCGTCGTCTTCGCCGTCCACGTCCCGATGCTGATCGGCTTCACGGTCGCCCGCTACGCGGAGCCGGAGCGCGCCGCGCTCAGCGGGACCTGACGGTCACGTCGCGCAGCGACAGCGCCCGCGCGGGGACGAGCGCGAGCCGTGCGAGCGCGGCAGCGGCCATGCCGTCGGCGGCGCCGGCAGCGGCGTCGTCCGCCAGCGCGGCGGGCCGCGGGTCGGTCGCGACGGCGCTGCGCAGCGCGACGTCGCGCAGGCGC
This sequence comes from Conexibacter sp., assembly GCA_025964325.1. Classification (GTDB taxonomy): domain Bacteria; phylum Actinomycetota; class Thermoleophilia; order Solirubrobacterales; family Solirubrobacteraceae; genus Conexibacter. The sequence continues at coordinate 25,381 of JAOPZA010000035.1, read as the reverse complement.
ACGCCGGCGACGTCGTGCAGGTAGAGCACCGAGGCCGGCCGCGGGCCGATGCTGTCGGGGTTGTAGAGCGCGCCGTCCTCGCGCGGGAGCGCGCCGCCGAACGCGCCGGCGGCGGCGACCGTCGCGGCTCCGGCCGCGTCACCGCGGGCCGTCAGGCGCACGTGCTCGAACGTCACGTCCGCGATCGGATCGCCGGCGCGCCCCCACAGCGTGGCGGCGTAGGCGCCGGTGCTGGTGGCGCGCACGTCGTCGTAGCGCACGCCTGAGATCGACCCGACCGGCGGCGGGCGCCCGCCGCAGTGCCGCCGCGTGCCGAGCTTCTCCATCAGCGCGCCGGCGACGCCGGTCATCCGCACGTGGTCGTAGCGCACGTCCGAGATGCGCGCGCCGTCCATCGACACCAACCCGAGACCGGATTTGCCGGCGCCGGTGACGGTGATGTCGGAGAAGCGGTAGTGCGCGAACGGGCCGCAGGTCTCGGAGCCGAACATCAGCGCGTTGCAGCAGCCGGACGAGAGCCAGGCGGCGCGCACGCTGACGTCGCCGCTCGGCAGCGTCGCGCCGAGCGCCCAGTCGCTCTTGAACGCGAGCGCGTCGTCGAACGCGTGGCTGACGAGTCGCGTGATGCGGACGTGGCGGCCGTTGACGACGTTCCAGCCGTCGCGGTCGCCGGCCGTCTCGATCGTGAGACGGTCCGAGCGGATGTGGTCGCAGCCGTTCGTCAGCAGCGCGAAGTGGCCGCCGCGGCGCAGCGTGACGCCGGAGACCGTGAGCCCGTCGCAGCGCGCGATCGCGATCAGCTTGTCGGCGTGGCCGGCGATCGGCTCGCCCGTCAGCAGCCGGCCGCCGCCGTCGATCGTGCCTTCGCCGACGATCGCGACGTCGCGCAGACGCTCTCCCCAGATGACGGCGTCGTGGAAGTGGCCGTGGCCGGTGTCGATCCAGCGCGGCGTGGCGGGGTTGGGCTCCGGCAGGTCGTAGCCGGTGCCGTCGCGCGAGCCGATCAGCGTCGCTCCGCGGGCCAGGCGGATCGTCACGTGGCTGCGCAGGTGGATCGAGCGATCGGCACGGTAGGCGCCGGCGGGCAGGACGACGGTCGCCCGGCCGGCGCGGTCGCGGGCGCCAGGGCTGCTGGCGGCGGCCGCGATCGCGCGGTCGATCGCGGCCGCGTCGTCGTGGCGGCCGTCGCCGGCGGCGCCGAAGGCGCGCACGTCGAACGCGCGCGCGGACGCCGCATCGGCGGCGACGGGCCCGGCGGTGAGCGCGGCGGCCGCGGCCGCGAGGAGGACGAGCGTGAGCGGACGAGGACCCACGACGACATCGTCGCGCGACGGCGCGAACGCTGTCGCGCCAGCTCTCGCGCTATGCGGCGCGTGCGATGGCGCGACGCGCGCGCACGGCGGCGGCGAAGCCGTCGAGGACGGAGACGGTCGTGTCCCAGTCCATGCACGCGTCGGTGACCGACTGGCCGTAGACGAGCGGGCCGTCCCCGGCGTCGGGATCCTGGCGGCCGGCCACGAGGAACGACTCCAGCATCGTGCCGACGAGCGCCTCGTCGCCGGCGGCGACCTGGGCGGCGATGTCGGCCGCGACGAGCGGCTGGCGCTCGTGGTCCTTGTGGCTGTTGTCGTGCGAGGCGTCGACGATCACGCGCTCCGGCAGGCCGGCGCCGCGCAGCTTCGCGAGCGCCTCCGCGACGGAGGCGGCGTCGTAGTTCGGCGCTCCGCGACCGCCGCGCAGGATCACGTGGCAGTCGGCGTTCCCGGTCGTGTGGAGGATCGCGGGCGTGCCGGCGACGTCGATGCCGGCGAAGGAGTGCGGCGCGGCGGCGGCGCGAACGGCGTCGACGGCGACGCCGAGGTCGCCGTCGGTCCGGTTCTTGAAGCCGACCGGCATCGACAGCCCGGAGGCGAGCTGGCGGTGCGTCTGGCTCTCGGTCGTGCGCGCGCCGATCGCGCCCCACGCGACCGTGTCGGCGATGAACTGGGGGATGATCGGGTCGAGGAACTCGCAGCCGACCGGCAGTCCCAGCTCGAGCACCTCGAGCAGGAGCGTCCGTGCCAGCCGCAGGCCGGCGTTGACGTCGCCCGAGCCGTCGAGGTGCGGATCGTTGATCAGGCCCTTCCAGCCGACCGTCGTGCGCGGCTTCTCGAAGTAGACGCGCATCGCGATGCAGAGGTCCTGCTCGTGCTGGGCCGCGACCGTGCGCAGGCGGCGGGCGTAGTCGAGCGCGGCGGCGGGATCGTGCACGCTGCACGGTCCGACGACGACGAGGAGCCGGTCGTCGCTGCGGTCCAGGATCGCCGTCACGTCGCGGCGGCCGCGTATGACGACCTCCGCCTGCGCGGTCGAGAGCGGCAGCTCGTGCAGCAGCAGCGCGGGGGTGGCGAGTGGCACGACGCGCTCGATGTGCTGGTCGCGGACGTAGTCGAGACGGGGAACGTTGGTCATGGGCGCGTCAGACGATACCCGTGCGCGGCGGCCACGGGCGTGGCATGCCGCGACGCGCCCGTCCGATCCGCCCGCGTCCACGCGTGCGCCTGCGAGCGCACGAGCCGCAGGAGGTTGCCGAGCGCGATGTTGCCGTCGGCGAGGTGGAGGCCCCAGGTCGGGTCCGGCGACGCTCTCAGCGCCGGCGCGCCATCGCGCCGGCGTGATCCGCAGGACGTCCGCACCGGCCTCCGAGGAGCAGCTCGCCGTGTAGCCGCCCGGCACCGAGATCCACGGCGTCGTCGCCCGCGGGAGCGGATAGCCGAGGATTCTGATGCCGGCCGACAGCAGCGTCCCGGGCGCGAACGGCTGCGACGGGAAGATCGGGTCGAGCGTCCCGCTGCCGCCGGCGAGCGCGGCCGGGTTCGTGCACAGCACCCGCCTGCCCGGCGGGCGCGTGCGGCCGAACAGCGAGGCGGCCGGGGGCGTGTCCTCGAACGTCGAGAACGCGACGACGCAGCCGACCTGCGTGCGCGCCCGGCAGGCCCGCACGTGCTGGAAGTCGCCGCCGACGTCGCTGCCGGCGCGCACCTCGACGTTGCCGCCGAGCAGCAGCGCCGAGACGAGTCGCCGGCGCACCGCCGGCTTCGGGTCGATCTCGGAGGCGATCAGCTGGCGCAGCTCGAAGCTGCCCTGCGAATGGCCGATCAGCACGACGCCGCGACCGTGGTTCTCGGTCGCCAGGTAGGTTCGCCAGGCGTCGCGGACGTCCGCGTAGGCGGCCGACGCCTTCGTCGGCGGCAGTCCCTTGCCGCCGAACAGGCCCGCCAGCGTGCGCTGCCGGTACATCGGGGCGAAGACGCGGCAGAGCTGCGAGTAGCGCGCCGCCTGGAAGAGCGCGATCGAACGCTCCTCGGGATCGATCCGCAGCGTCGCCTGCGGCGTCGGCTGCCCGCTGACGGTCGGGTAGACGTAGAAGCAGTCGATCGCGGGCCGCTTCGGCGTCGCGATCCGGTCGACGCCGAGGCGGGCGCCGGCGGGGGAGAAGCGGGTCGTGTCGAGCCCGGGCGTGCAGGGGTCGGGCACGATGCCCGGCTTGCAGAGCCAGGCCGTCTTCGGTGTCGACGCGGTCGTGGAGGCGGCGGTCGCGGCGCTCGACCATGCCGCTGCGGCAGCGGTGAGGGCGAGGGCGGCGAGCAGCAGGCGGCGGGTGGCGGGCATGACTGCTGAACCTACGTCAGGGTCGGTGGCGCTGTCGAGGGCGAGCCGGCTCAGCGCGTGCGGTCGCGCAGCCGCGAGGCCAGCTCGCGCGCACGGGCGAGCCGGCTCAGCGCGTGCGGTCGCGCAGCCGCGAGGCCAGCTCGCGCGCATCTTCAATCGAGCCGAGCCGCAGCTCGGCGCGCAGGACCTGCGCGCGACGATGGATCCGCACGTCGCCGCCCAGCAGCTCGCTCAGCTCGTGCGCGATGCGCCCGACCTCGGGGTCGGGCGGGGCGCTCGCGTGACCGCGCGTCGTCGGCGCGGTCGAGTCAGTCGCGGCCGCCCGCGCGCGCTCCTCCAGCCGCCGCACCGAGAGGCCGTCGCGCACCGTCTCCCGTGCGAGGCGAAGACGGACCTCGTCACCGGGCGCGGTCAGCAGCGCGCGCCCGTGGCCGGCGCTCAGCGCGCCCGACTCGATCGACGCCAGCACCGCGTCCGGCAGGTCGAGCAGCCGCAGCAGGTTGGCGACGGCGACGCGGCTGCGCCCGGTGCGGCGTCCCAGCTCCTCCTGCGTCAGGCCCAGCTCCTCCACCAGCGCCGCGCACGCCTGCGCGTCCTCGACCGGGTTCAGCTCGGCGCGCGCGACGTTCTCGATCAGCGCGATCTCGAGCGCGGCCGCGTCGTCGTGCACGCCGACGAGCGCGGGGATCGTGGCGAGGCCGGCGATCTGCGCGGCGCGCCAGCGGCGCTCGCCGGCGATCAGCTCGAAGCGGCCGCCGGGAGCCGGCCGCACGAGCACGGGCTGCAGCACCCCGCGGTCGCGCATCGAGCTGGCGAGGCCGTCGAGCGCCTCCAGGTCGAAGACGCGGCGTGGCTGCCGCGGGTTCGGCGCGACCAGCTCGAGCGGCACCTCGCGCAGCTCGATGTCGTCCGCGCCCGGATCGCTGGCCGCGGAGAGGATCGCCGCCAGCCCGCGGCCGACCGTGTGCCCCAGTCCGGGGTTGAAGGAATCGCGCATCATCGGGTTCGGGACCGGCCACGACCGCCGGTCCCGAACCCATTCGCCGCGGGTGCCGCGAAAACCTCCTGTCGGCTGCAGCTTTGCCACCCGGCCGCCGGCCGCGACGCGCGCCGTCAGACGCGGCTTCCGACGCGCCTCAGCGTCCGGCGCCGGCGAGCGCCACCGGCTCGGCGGCGGCCTCCGGCTGCGACGGCGCCGCGGGTCGCCGCGCTGCGGCGACGCGCGTCAGCGGGGTGCGCCCCCACTCGGCGGTGACGGCGTAGTCGACGAGCCGGTCGAAGTAGTCGGGCAGCGGCGTCGGCACGACCCCGACCGGCGCGAGGGCCGCGCTCGCGCGCTCGGTGCCATAGCGCACCTGCAGGGCGAAGTAGGGGAGGAAGACGTCCATGCGCTCGAGCCAGCGCCCCCGCGCGCCGCTGCTGCGCCGGAGCAGCAGCTGGTGGAGCGTCCGCCGGTAGAGCGCGGGCGGCAGCGCCCGCGGGCGGCGCCGGTCGAAGGCGGCGGCCGCGAGGTCGAGCAGCTCGCCGACGCTGCTCGCCTGCTCTCCCGCCGCGAGCGTGTAGGTCGTGCCGGCGCCGTCGGCCCGACCCGACAGCTCGAAGATCGCGTCGGCGACGTAGTCGACGGGCACGACGTCGACCGGCGAGGCGCGCCGGGCCGGCAGCACCGGCGGCATCGTGCCCTGCGCGAGCGCGCGCAGCGGCCCGTAGATGACGTTGAAGGCCGGCGTCCAGCCGCTGCCGCGCTCGCCGACGACGATGCTGGGGCGGAAGATCTGGATCGGCAGGTGCCCGAAGTGCGCGTGGACGAGCCGCTCGGCCTCCCACTTCGTCTGCTCGTAGGTGTTGCGGAAGTCCTGTCCGCGATCGAGCTGGTCCTCGGCGAACGCGCCCCGATGCGTGCCGGCGACGTAGGCGGTCGAGACGTGCGAGAAGCGCCGCAGCCCGCTGCCGCGCTGCGCGCAGCGCTCGCCCAGCTCGAGCAGCTGCCGCGTCCCGTCGAGGTTGATCGCGCGGGCGCCGGCGAGGGGCAGCGTGAACTCGACGGAGGCGGCCGCGTGGACGATCTCGGTGACCTCCTCGGCGAGCTCGTCGCGGACGCCGTCGTCGAGCCCGAGGCCGGGCAGCGCGACGTCGCCCCGGATCGCGATGAGGCGATTCTCATAGCGCTCGGGATCCGGCACGACGGTGCTCGCCGCGTCCCTCAGGCGCGCCGTCGCCTCGGCGTCGTCGCCTGCCCGCACGAGCGCGTAGACGACCCGCTCGGTCCGCTCGAGATACCGCGCCAACAGCTCCATTCCGAGGAACCCGGTCGCGCCGGTGAGCAGCAGCGGCCCGTGCGGTGGGTGGTGGATCGCCATCGCACCGAGAGTGACAGACCGGACGCGTCGCGCGACATCGACACGCGGACGAACCCGCGTGGAGCGCGTTGGCCGCCCGTCGAAGGGCCGCGAGGGCGGCTATAACTATTCGACATATGACGAACATCAATCTTCCAACTTCGATCTTCCTCTTCGCATGAGCGCACTCCGATCCCAGCCGAGAGCCGTCTACGCGGTCCTGTTCGCCTGTGTCGTCGCCTTCATGGGCATCGGCCTGGTCGACCCGATCCTGCCGATCATCGCCAAGGGGCTGCACGCCTCCAACAGCGACGTCGAGCTGCTGTTCACGAGCTACTTCGCGATCATCGGCATCTCGAACCTCGTCGCCGGCGCCGCCTCCGCGAGATTCGGCCCGCGCAACACGATGCTCGGCGGGCTGCTGCTCGTGGTCGTCTTCAGCGCCGCCGCCGGCGCCTCGGACACGGTCAGCGCCGTGATCGGCTTCCGCGCCGGCTGGGGCCTCGGGATCGCGCTCTTCATCTCGACCTCGATGTCGGTGATCATCGGCGCCGCGCGCGGCGGCATCCCGGCGGCGATCATCCTGTTCGAGTCGGCGCTCGGCGTCGGCATCGCCAGCGGACCGCTCCTCGGCAGCGTGCTCGGCGGCGTCTCCTGGCGGATGCCGTTCTTCGGCGTCGCCGCGCTGATGGGGATCGCCTTCATCGCGATCATCGTGCTCGTGCCGCAGCACGCGACCGGTCCGCGACCGCGTCACATCGGGCTGACCGAGCCGCTGCGCGCCCTCAGCCACAGAGCGCTGCTGCTCGCCTCGATCGTGGCGCTGCTCTACAACTTCGGCTTCTTCACGCTGCTGGCCTACACGCCGCTGCCGCTCGGCCTCGGCGTCCACGAGCTGGGCTTCGTCTTCTTCGCCTGGGGCGTGCTGGTCGCGCTCGGCGCGATCCTCGGAGCGCCGCGACTCTCGCAGCGCTTCCGCGCGACGACGGTGCTGGCCGCGGTCTTCGCGCTGATCACGATCGATCTGCTCGTGATCGGGATCGGGATCCACAACCAGGGCGTGATGATCGTCGCGATCATCGCCTCGGGCGCCTTCCTCGGCGTCGGCAACGCGACGCTCTCGAACCTGCTGCTCGGCGTCGCCGTGACCGACACCGCGGTCGCCTCCTCGGCGACCAACTTCGTGCGCTTCGTCGGCGGCGCGATCGCGCCGTTCCTGGCCGGCAAGCTGGCGAAGCACGGCATCGGCCTGCCGCTGTACGTCGGCGCCGGCGCGATGGCGGTCGGCCTGGTGGTGCTGGTCGTGAGCCGTTCCTCGCTCGTCCACGTCGGTCCCGGCAGAGGCCCCGACGAGCGCGATCCGGCGGAGTCGCTGGTGCTCGAGGAGTCAGGAGCGGTCAGCGCGTAGCTCCGCGTCGTGCGGAGCCCGGGCCCCTCGGCGGGCCGGGCTCCGCGCGAGCCGCGCCGTGCGCTACCGGACGAGCGTCGTCGTCGCCGCGAGGACGCTCGTGCCGGCGAAGGAGAGCGTGACCTTCCCCTTGCTGCGCCCGCAGGTCTGCGTGCGCGCGCCCGGATTCGATCGCGGGGCGTCGCGGCGCTAGTCTTGGAGGTCGACGTACCGTCGCGCTGGCCGTTCCGCCCCCCAACCAGCGCGTGGCCGATTTCCCAGGGGAACGGACGGAGGAGTTGCCGGCATGGCAATCATCAGGTCATCGGATCCCACGGCGAAGCAGGCGCGGGCGACGGAGAAGATCGCGCAGTTCAAGGCCGAGCAGCAGCGGCTCAAGGACGCGGCATCGGACCGACGCGCGGCCGCCGCTGCAGCAGCCGAGGCCAAGCGCTCGGGACAGAGCGCGGCGCCCGACGCGCCGCCGGCGTCGTAATGGACCCCGAGTCGATCGACGACGGCGCGATCGAGGCGACCGTCGTGCGGCTTGCGCGCCCGACGGCCTCGGGCGGCCACGCGATCCAGCGGGCGGCGATCCTCGCGGAGGGTCAGGACTTCGGTCGCATCGAGGCGTGGATCCTCGAACACGGTGGCGAGGCCGAGAACAGCGTGGTCGCGGCCGGCGGCGGTCTGCACGCGGACCGCATCAACGCGAACCGTCGCAGCGTCGGCGCCGCGCCGGTGCGCTACGTCCTGCCGCCCGGCGCGCTCGGCTGACGCCCACGGTGGCCGCGGCACGGTCGCGTGTGGCCGCGGTTCGCTTCGGGTAGGTGCGGGCCGTGCCTACCGTCGACATCACGCTCACGATCAACCGCGAGGAGCACCGGCTCGCGATCGACACGCGCAGCTCGCTGCTCGACGTGCTGCGCGAGCAGCTCGAGCTGACCGGCGCGAAGAAGGGCTGCGACCACGGCCAGTGCGGGGCCTGCACGGTCCTGCTCGACGGTCGCCGCGTCAACAGCTGCCTCGCGCTCGCGGTCGCCCACTCGGGCGCCGCGGTCACGACGATCGAAGGGCTCGCCGCCGCCGACGGCGAGCTGCATCCGCTGCAGGCGGCCTTCGTCGAGCACGACGCCTTCCAGTGCGGCTACTGCACCCCGGGGCAGATCTGCTCTGCCGTCGGCATGCTGGCCGAGGCCGAGCAGGGCTGGCCGAGCGTCGTGACCGAGGACCTGCAGGCCGAGCTCGGAACGCTGACCGACGTCGAGATCCGCGAGCGGATGAGCGGGAACCTCTGCCGCTGCGGCGCGTACGCCCACATCGTGCCCGCGATCACCGACGTCGCGGCGCGGCGATGAAGCCGTTCGAGTACGAGCGCGCCGCCGACGCCGCCGGAGCGATCGCGACGCTGACGCGGGAGGCGCCCCGGGCGATGTACCTCGGCGGCGGCACGAACCTCGTCGACCTGATGAAGCTCGGCGTCGCCGCGCCGGAGCTGCTGATCGACGTCAGCCACCTGCCGCACGACCGGATCGAGCCCCTCGCCGACGGCGGCCTGCGGATCGGCGCCGCCGTCTCCAACAGCGCGCTCGCGGCCGACCGGACCGTCCGCGCGCGCTATCCGATGCTCGCGCAGGCGCTGCTGGCCGGCGCCTCGGGCCAGCTGCGCAACCTCGCGACGGTCGGCGGGAACCTGCTGCAGCGCACGCGCTGCTCCTACTTCACCGACGTCTCGAAGCCGTGCAACAAGCGCGAGCCCGGCAGCGGGTGTCCCGCGCGCGACGGCGACCACCGCAACCTCGCGATCCTCGGCCACTCCGAGGCCTGCGTCGCGACGCACCCGTCGGACATGGCGGTCGCGCTGGTCGCGATCGGCTCGCTCGTCCACGTCGAGGGCCCGGGCGGCGCGCGCACGATCCCGCTCCCGGGCCTGCACCGCCTGCCCGGCGCCGCGCCGCAGCGCGACACCGTGCTCGAGCCCGGCGACCTGATCACGGCGGTCGAGCTGCCGCCGCTCCCGCTCGCCGCGAGATCGCGGTACCGCAAGGTGCGCGACCGCGCCTCCTACGCCTTCGCCGTCACCTCGATCGCCGCCGCGCTCGAGCTCGACGACGACGGCACCGTCCGCGACAGCCGGATCGCCTTCGGCGGCCTCTCGCACGTCCCCTGGCGCGCGTTGGCGGCAGAGGAGGAGCTCCGCGGCCTGCCGGCGACGGAGGCGTCCTTCGCCCGCGCGGCCGACGCCGAGCTCGCCCACGCGCAGCCGCTGCGCGACAACGGCTTCAAGGTTCCGCTCGCCCGCAACCTGCTCGTGCGCACGCTCGCGGAGCTGGCCGCGGAGCAGGGAGCCCGGGCATGAGCGCGACCGTCGCCGGCGGCCGTGCGATCGGCACGCCGACCGACCGGATCGAGGGCCGCGAGAAGGTCACCGGCGCGGCCAGATACGCGTTCGAGCACGCACCCGAGAACGCGGCGTACGCCTGGATCGTCCAGTCGCCGGTCGCGAAGGGCGAGATCCACTCGGTCGACGGCAGCGCCGCGCTCGAGCGGCCCGGCGTGATCGCCGTCGTCTCGGTCGAGAACGCGCCCCGGCTCGCAGCGGTCGAGGAGGCCGAGCTGCACGTCCTGCAGTCGCGCACGATCAGCTACCGCGGCCAGATCGTCGCCGTCGTCGTCGCCGACTCGCTCGAGGCGGCACGCGAGGCGGCCGCGCACGTGCGCGTCGACTACCGCGAGCAGGAGCACCACGTCCTGCTCGACGAGCACGACCCGGCGATCTACGACCCCGGAAGAGTCAACGCCGGCTACCCGGCCGACTCGATCCTCGGCGACGTCGACGCCGCGCTCGCGCAGGCCGCCGCCCAGGTCGACGTCGTCTACCGCACGCCGGCGTTCCACAACAACGCGATGGAGCCGCACGCGACGGTCGCGAGCTGGGACGGCGACGAGCTGACGCTCTACGACTCCAACCAGGGCGCCTCGCGGGTGCGCGACGTGATCGCCGACGTCTTCGAGCTGGCGCCCGAGCAGGTCCGCGTGATCTCGCCGCATGTCGGCGGCGCCTTCGGCTCGAAGGGGACGCCGCGTCCCCACGTGGTGCTCGCCGCCCTCGCCGCGCGGATGACGCAGCGGCCGGTCAAGCTCGCGGTCACGCGCCAGCAGATGTTCGCCTTCACCGGCTATCGCACGCCGACGATCCAGCGGCTGCGGCTCGGCGCCGGCGCCGACGGCCGTCTGACGGCGATCGTCCACGAGGCGATCCACCAGAGCTCGCGGCTGAGAGAGTTCACGGAGCAGACGACGATCGCGACGCGCCAGATGTACGCGGCGCCGAACCGCCGCTCGACGCACCGCCTCGCGCGCCTCGACGTGCCGACGCCGTCGTGGATGCGCGCGCCGGGCGAGACGCCCGGGATGTACGGGCTCGAGTCGGCGATCGACGAGCTCGCGGTCGAGCTGGGGATCGATCCGGTCGAGCTGCGGATCCGCAACGAGCCGGAGCTCGACCCCGAGCGCGGCGTCCCGTTCTCGTCGCGCAACCTCGTCGCCTGCCTGCGGCTCGGCGCCGAGCGCTTCGGCTGGGAGGAGCGCGATCCGACGCCCGCCGTCCGCCGCGACGGGCGCTGGCTGGTCGGGACCGGCGTCGCCGCCTCGACCTACCCCGCCTACCGCAGCCCCGCGACGGCGACCGCCCGCGCGAACGCCGACGGCACGTTCGTCGTCCGCATCGCCGGCTCGGACATCGGCACCGGCGGCCGCACGGCGCTGACCCTGATCGCGGCCGACGCGCTCGAGCGGCCGCTCGAGCGCGTGCGGGTCGAGATCGGCGACAGCGCGCTGCCGCGCGCGGGCCTGGCCGGCGGCTCGATGGCGACCGCCTCCTGGGGCACCGCCGTCACGTTCGCCTGCCGCGCCCTGCTCGAGCAGCTGCAGGAGCACGACGGCACGGTGCCGGCCGAGGGCCTCGAGGCGTTCGCCGACTCGACCGACGACGTCAGAGCCACCGACCAGGGCTACTCGCGCCACGCCTACGGGGCGCAGTTCGCCGAGGTCCGCGTCGACGCCGACACCGGCGAGGCGCGCGTCTCGCGCCTGCTCGGCATCTTCGCCGCCGGCCGCATCATCAACCCGAAGACGGCCCGCTCGCAGTTCATCGGCGGGATGACGATGGGGATCTCGATGGCGCTGCTCGAGGAGAGCGTGATGGATCGCGAGTTCGGCGACTACCTCAACCACGACCTCGCCGGCTACCACATCGCCGCGCACGCCGATATCGGCGCGCTGGAGGCCGACTGGATCGAGGAGGACGACGCCCACCTCAATCCGATGGGCTCGAAGGGGATCGGCGAAATCGGGATCGTCGGCACCGCCGCCGCGGTCGGCAACGCCGTCCACCACGCGACCGGCGTGCGGGTGCGCGAGCTGCCGTTGCGGCTCGATCGGCTGCTGGCTTCGACCTAGCGGACCCGACCCGTCCGAAGGACGGCGCTCCCCCCACAACCGGGGGGAGCGCCCGGCCGCATCGTCGCGGATCCGGGGATGCGGTCCGTATAGTTCCGCGGCGGACGTGCACCTCTTTGTAAGCGAAGCAACCGGGCCACTCACGGGCGAGCTGTTCGTCCCCAGCTCCAAGTACCACGCGCACCGCGCGTTGATGCTGGCGTCGCTGGCCCACGGCACGAGCCGGATCGCCGGCCTCTCGGACGCCCGCCACGTGCGGTCGACGATCGAGGTGCTGCGCGGTCTCGGGATCGGCATCGAGGTCGGTCGCGACGGCTTCCTCGTCCACGGCGGGCCCTACTGGCCGCGCCGCGACGCGGTTTCCGTCGGCAGCTCCGGCACGACCCTCTACTTCATGATCGGTCTCGCCTCGCTGGCGCAGGGTCCGGTCACGCTGACGGGTCAGAAGTACTTCCAGCGGCGCCCCGTCGGCCCGCTGCTGGAGGCGCTGACCAAGCTCGGCGTCCGGCTCGAGTCCGACCAGTCGCGGCCTCCGATCACGGTCGCGCCCTCGCGCCCGACGGGCGGACGCGTGTCGATCGCGGGCACGCTCTCGCAGTGGATCTCGGGCCTGCTGATGGTCGCGCCGTTCGCGACCGGCCCGACGGTGGTCGAGGTCGAGGGCGAGCTGAACGAGCAGCCCTACGTCGAGCTGACCGTGAACATGATGCGCCAGTTCGGGCTCGCGGTCGACGTCGCCGAGGACTGGCGGCGCTTCGAGATCGAGCCGAACCAGGTGGCGCAGCCGACGACGATCGCGCTGCCGCCCGACATCGGCTCGGCCGCCTTCGGCCTCGCCGCGACCGCGATGCACCCGGCCGACGTCGTCTTCCACGGCCTGACCGAGACGCGCGCCGACCGCATCGACCACCCCGAGGCCCACTTCCTCGACGTCGTCGGCGAGATGGGCCTGCCGATGGCGTTCGACCCGGCGGTCGGCGCGGTCCGCGTCCGGCACGACGGGATCGCGCTGCGCGGGGTCGACGTCGACTGTCGGCCGATGCCCGACATGCTGCCGATCCTCGCGACGCTGGGAGCGTTCGCCGAGGGCGAGACGCGCTTCGACAACATCGCTCACGTGCGTCTGAAGGAGTCCGACCGCGTCGTCTCGATGCTGCAGCTCAACCGCATGGGCGGCGACGTCGCGGTCGAGGGCGAGCGGCTGATCGTGCGCGGCGTCGAGGGTCCGCTGAGCGGCGCGCCGCTCTCCTCCTACAACGACCACCGCGTGCACATGTCGCTCGCGGTCGCCGCCTCGCGCGCCCGCGGAGAGAGCTCGCTGACCTACCCGCACGCCTACCGCATCTCCTATCCCGCCTTCCTGGAGGACATGCGCACGCTCGGGATCCCGATGGCGGTCGAGGACGACGCCGACCGCAGGACCGGCGCCGCCTCCGGGGCGCGTGACGGCGGCGCGGCCGAGCGGGTCGTCGAGTCGGTCGCGATCGACCAGGCGGCCGAGCTGCCGATCACCGACTGGGTCGGCCGCTGGGTGCGCGAGCGCCCGGCCGAGACGGCGATCGTCGACGTGCGCGAGAACGGGACGCGCGCGTGGAGCTGGCGCGCGCTCGACGAGGCCGCCGACCGTACCGCCTCGCTGCTGCTCGAGCTCGGCGTCGCGCCCGGCGAGACGGTCGCCTACCAGCTCCCCAACTGGGGCGAGTTCGTCGTCCTGACCCTCGCCGCGCTGAAGATCGGCGCCGTCTGCTGCCCGCTGATGCCGATCTTCCGCGAGCGCGAGATCGGCCACGCGCTGCAGCGCTCGAAGGCGCGCGTGCTCGTGATCCCGGAGCGCTTCCGCGGGCGCCATCACCTGCAGGAGACGGCCGCGCTGCTCGACGCCGCCGCGCTCGGGCTCGAGTCCGGCCTGCGCCTCGAGCACGTGCTCGTCGTCGGCTCCGGCGAGCCGCAGCCGACGCTGCCGCAGACCGGCGGGGTGCAGTGGCACGACTTCGCCGCGGCGACCGCTGCCCAAGCGGTCGACGCCGACGCGCTGGAGGCGCGCAGGCCGGCGCCCGACGCGCTCGCCCAGCTGCTCTTCACGTCCGGCACCTCGGGCGAGCCGAGAGGCGTCCTGCACCGCTTCGACACGCTCACGCGCGCGGCGATGATGGAGATCGAGCACCTCGGCCTGGGCCGCGACGACCGCATGTTCATCCCGACGCCGCTCGCGCACCAGACCGGGCTGCTCTACGGCATGTGGCTGGCCTTCGCGCTCGGCTCGACGCAGATCCTCCAGGACGTGTGGGAGCCGCGCCGCGCGGCGCGCGCGCTGCGGGAGTGGAACGGCACCTTCATCCAGGCGGCGACGCCGTTCCTCACCGACCTCGTGCGGGTCGTCGAGGAGGGCGAGCCGCGGCCGCCCGCGCTGCGGATCTTCGTCGTCACCGGAGCGGCCGTGCCGCGCGTCCTGGCCGAGCGTGCGACCGGCCTGCTCGACGCCGCCGTCTGCGGCGCGTGGGGCTCGACCGAGTCGTGCCTCGGTGCGCTCGCCGCCCCGGACGACGATCCCGCGAAGGTGTGGGGCACCGACGGACGCGCGCTCGCGGGCACGCAGCTGCGCGTGACCGACGACGAGGGCACGGTGCTCGGCGCCGGCGAGGAGGGCAACTTCGAGGTCTTCAGCCGCTGCCTCTTCGACGGCTACCTCGACCGCCCGGACCTGACCGCCGCCGCCTTCACGCCGGACGGCTGGTACCGCACCGGCGACCTCGCGACGATCGACGCGGAGGGCTTCCTCCACCTGACGGGCCGGATCAAGGACGTCATCAACCGCGGCGGCGAGAAGATCCCGGTCGCGGAGATCGAGCAGCTGCTGCACGAGCACGAGCTGGTCGAGGACGTCGCGATCGTGGCGATGCCCGACGCCCGCCTGGGGGAGCGCGCCTGCGCGTTCGTCGTGCTGCGCAACGGCACGGCGGCAGCGGGCGGGGGCGACGCCTTCGACCTGCGCGCGATGCAGGAGTACCTCGACGGCCGGCAGGTCGCGAAGCAATACTGGCCGGAGCGGCTCGAGCCGATCGACCGCCTGCCGCGCAACCCGAGCGGCAAGATCCAGAAGTTCGTGCTGCGCGAGCGCGCGAAGGACTTCAAGCCGTCGACCTCCACCGACAAGGAACGCGTCTCGTGACCCAAGCCGCCACCATCGCCGCCGACGCCGTCGACGAGGGCGACTTCGCCGCGCTGAAGGCCGAGATCGCGGCCTACGTCGCGAACGAGGGCGAGGCCTGGACGCGCCGGATCGAGGACGAGCGGGCGGTGCCGCCGGAGCTGCGCGAGGAGCTGAGCGCGCGCGGCTACCTGTCGCTCGCCGGCCCGGTCGAGTACGGCGGCCGCGGGATCCCCTTCTCGCGCTACCTCGAGCTGCTCGAGCTGTTCTCGATGTCGCACGCGTCGCTGCGGATGATCGTCCACGTCGCGAACGGCGTCTGGCGCGCGGTCGACCAGTTCGCGACCGAGGAGCAGCGCCGCCAGTTCGTGCTGCCGGCCGTGACCGGCGCCTGCACCGTCGCGTTCACGCTGACCGAGCCGACGGCCGGGACCGGCGCCGACCTGCGCTGCTCGGTCGAGCGCGAGGGCGACACCTACCACCTGAGCGGCGAGAAGCACCTCATCACCTTCGGCGTCTCGTGCGACCGCTGGCTGTTGTTCGCGCGCCTCGCGGGCACGACCGGCAAGGACGGCACGGTCGCGCTGCTGGTCGACCGCGCGACGCCCGGCGTCGAGGTGCAGGACATGGGCGAGTCGCTCGGCGTCCGCGGAACCGACCACGCCCATCTCGTCTTCGACCGCGCGCCGGTGCCGGTCGCCGACCGGCTCGGCGACGAGGGCCGGGGCCTCGAGGTCGCGTTCGGCGGCTTCCTGACGCCGAGCCGGATCGCCGTCGGGATGACCTGCGTCGGCCTCGCGCGCCGCGCGCAGGAGCTCGCCGTCGCGCACGCGAAGACGCGCGAGACGTTCGGCAAGCCGCTCGCCGCGCGGCAGGCGATCTCGTTCGCGCTGGCCGAGAACGCGGCCGACATCGAGGCCGCGCGCCAGCTCGTGCTGCACGCCGCGCGCGAGTGGGAGAAGGGCGCGCCGGAGGCCTCGACGCTCTCCTCGATGGCGAAGCTGACGGCCGTCGAGATGATCTCGCGGGTGACCGACAAGGCGCTGCAGGTCCACGGCGGGATCGGCTTCTGGGCCTCCCAGCCGATCGAGCGCGTCTACCGCGACGCGCGCGCGCAGCGCTTCGAGGAGGGCACGAACGAGATCCAGAAGACGATCATTGCGCGCGATGTGGTTGCGGCTGCGCCGCAATTGGAACCCGCCTCGCCGCCTGCCGAGTCCGGCGCGGGGCCTGCGGGTTCCGGCTCGGAGAGAGCGTCGTGAGCTTCGCGGCCGGCAAGGTCGCGCTGATCACCGGCAGCTCGCGGGGGATCGGGCGTGCGCTCGCGCTCACGTTGGCGGCCGACGGGGCGGCGATCGTCGTCAACTACAAGCGCAACGAGGAGCTCGCCGCACAGACCGTGCGCGAGATCGAGGCGGCCGGCGGCCGCGGGATCGCGGTCCGGGCCGACATGGAGGAGCCCGACGACGTCGCGCGGCTGTTCGCGGAGGCGGCGTCCGCCTACGGGCGGCTCGACTACTTCGTCGGCAACGCCGCCGCGAGCGCGTTCAAGCCGATCATGGACCTCAAGCTGCACCACCTCGACCGCTCCTACGCGATGAACATCCGCGCGTTCGTGCTCGGCGTGCAGGCGGCGGTGCCGCTGATGACCGGCGGCGGGCGGATCGTCGCCCTCTCGAGCTACGGCTCGATCCGCGCCTACCCGACGTACGCTAACCTCGGCGCCGCGAAGGCGGCGCTGGAGGCATGGGTCCGCTACATGGCGGTCGAGTTCGCGCCGCTGGGGATCAACGTCAACGCCGTCAACGGCGGCATCATCGAGTCCGACTCCTCGGCCTACTTCTACGACGTCGAGGGGATGCCGTCGCTCGAGGAGAAGGTGCTGCCGAAGATCCCGAAGGCGCGTCAGGGGAGCGTGCAGGAGGTCGCCGACGTCGTCGCCTTCCTGCTCGACCCGCGCTCGGAGTACATCACCGGTCAGTCGCTCGTCGTCGACGGCGGCCTCAGCATCGTCGCGCCGCCGTTCTTCGACGACGCGACGGGGCCGCTGCGGCTCGGGTGGGCGGGGACGTCGTCACCGGACGACGCGGCCACCGCGTCGTCGGATGGCTGAGGGCGCCCCGCTCGAGCACGTCTTCGCGCCGGGTGCGATCGGCCGGCTGCGCCTGGCGCACCGCGTCGTGATGGGCTCGATGCACCTCGGGACCGAGTCTGCGCCCGACGCGGGGCCCGCCCTCGCCGCGTTCTACGGCGAGCGGGCACGGGCGGGCGCCGGGTTGATCGTGACCGGCGGCTGGGCCGTCTCGCGCGTCGGCGCGGGCGGGCGCAGCTACGGCTTCGTCAACGAGGACGCGGGCGCCCGCGCGCTCGAGCGCGTCGCCGCGACGATCCGCGAGCTGCGGGCCGGCGGCGGCTCGGATGCGTCGATCGCGCTGCAGCTCTTCCACGCCGGCCGCTACGCGTTCGAGGACGCCTTCGGACTGGTCCCGGTCGCGCCGTCGGTCGTGCCGAGCCGCTTCTCGGGCGCGACCCCGCGCGCGTTGAGCGAGGACGAGGTGTGGTCGGTGATCGAGGACTTCGCGCGCGGCGCGCGGCGCGCGGTCGAGCTCGGCTTCGACGCGGTCGAGCTGATGGGCTCGGAGGGCTACCTCGTCGACCAGTTCCTCTCGCCCTTGACGAACCGGCGCGACGACGCGTGGGGGGGCGACGCGACGCGGCGGATGCGCTTCGGGCTGGAGCTGGCGCGCGCCGTGCGCGCGGCGGTCGGCGACGGCTTCCCCGTGATCTTCCGCCTGACCGGGGCCGACCTGATCCCCGGCTCGACGGCGCCGGACGACGTGCTCGCGTTCGCCGCTGCGCTGGCGGCGACGGGGGTCGACGCGCTCAACGTCGGGATCGGCTGGCACGAGTCGCCGGTGCCGACCGTGCAGGGCGTCGTTCCGCCCGGCGTCTGGACGCCGGTGGCGGCCCGGTTGAAGGCGATCGTCGGTCCGGCGCTGCCGGTGATCGCCGGCAACCGCGTCAACCGGCTCACCGACGCGGACGCGCTGCTGGGCGACGGCGGGATCGACTTCGTCTCGATGGCGCGGGCGTTCCTGGCCGACGCCGAGCTGATCGCGAAGGCGCGGCGAGTCGCGCTCGGGGCCGGCGCGAGCGCCCGGCCCGTCAACGTCTGCATCGCCTGCAACCAGGCCTGCATCGACCGCTCGATCGGCGACGGTCACGTCTCCTGCCTCGTCAACCCCCGCGCGGGCTTCGAGCTGGAGTTCCCGCTGCGCGAGGCGTCCTCCGGCGAGCGCTCGGTTCGCCGCTTCGCCGTCGTCGGCGGCGGCCCGGCGGGGCTCGAGGCGGCGCGCGCGCTCGCCGCGCTCGGGCAGCGCGTCGAGTTGTTCGAGGCCGCGGACGAGCTCGGCGGGCAGTTCCGCTACGCGCGCCTCGTCCCCGGCAAGGAGGACTTCGGCGCGACGATCGCCTACTTCGCGCGCGAGTTGCCGCGCCTCGGCGTGACCGTGCACCTGGGCCGCCCGCTGACCGGCGACGAGGGGGACGCCGCGCTGCTGGCCGGGTTCGACGGCGTCGTCCTGGCAACCGGCGTCCTGCCGCGGACGATCGCGCTCGCCGGCGCCGAGCTGCCGCACGTCGTCGACTACGCGCACGCGTTCAGCGACGGCGTCGGCGACGCGCGCCGGGTCGCGATCGTGGGCGGCGGCGGGATCGGCGTCGACCTCGCGCACCGGCTCACCCACGCGGCGACGGCCGAGGACGCGGCGACCCGCTTCCGGCGCACCTACCGGATCGGGGAGGCGGCGCCGGCGGCCGCCGGGACGGGCGCCGCCAACCCGCTGCCGCAGGTCACGCTGATGCGCCGCTCCGGGCGGATCGGCGCGGGGATGGGCCGCTCGACGCGCTGGGTCTGGCTCGACGCGCTGCGGCGCGCAGGCGTCAGCACCCGGACCGGTCTCGCCTACGAGGCGATCGTGCCGGAGGGCGTCGCGATCGTGCCCGACAACGGCGACGCCGAGCTGATCCCCGCCGACGCCGTCGTGATCGCCGCCGGCCAGGAGCGCAACGACGCGCTGCGCCCGCTGCTCGAACGGCTCGGGCTGCCGTACCGCGTCGTCGGCGGCGCCCGCGACGCCGCCGAGCTGAACGCGGTCCGCGCATTCGGCGACGGCCTGCGGGCGGCCTACGAGCTGGCACGCGGCTGAGCGCGCGCTTCACCGTTCGCTGACTCCGGCGCGAACGGCGGCGCTAGTGTGACCCGGGATGCTCTGGCTCCTGCGCCATGCCGACGCCCTCGACGGCCAGCCGGACGAGCAGCGCCCGCTGAGCGAGAAGGGGCGGCGCCAGGCGAGCGTCGTCGGCGCCGCGCTGGCGAAGCTCGGCGTCCACATCGACGCCTGCCTCTCGAGCCCGCGCCTGCGCGCGGTCGAGACGGCCACGCTCGCCTGCGCCCCGCTCGGGCTCGAGGTCCACGTCACGCCGGAGCTGCGCGGCGGGCCGTTCGATCCCGAGGCGGTCGCCGCGGGCTGGGGCAGAGACGTCCTGCTGGTCGGCCACGAGCCCGACCTCTCGCGTGTCGTCCACGACCTTACGGGCGCGCGCGTGCGGATGAAGAAGGGCGGCATCGCGGCGATCGATCGCCGCGAGCTGATCGTCCTCATGCGCCCGGCCGAGCTGGCCGCGATCGCCGGCTGAGCTCGCCGCGATCGCCTGCCGAGCGGCGGGGTTCGCCCTCGATCGCCTGAGCTGCTATTCGTGCTCGGGTGCGTGCCGGACGATCGAAGCCGATCGCGCTGCTGGCGTCGGTCGTCGTGCTCATCGCGATCGCCGGCTGTGGCAGCGCATCGCGGGCCCCCGAGGCCCGCCGCGTCGCCGCGACGACCGGGACGGTTCCCCCCAACGGCGGCGCCGTCTGGGACCCGCAGCCGGCGGCGCAGCAGCCGAACGTCGTCTTCGTGCTGACCGACGACCTCGACACGAGCCTCGTCAGATACATGCCCCATGTGCAGGAGCTGGCGCGCCGCGGCGTCTCGTTCTCGAACTACTTCGTCACGGACTCGCTCTGCTGCCCCGCGCGCGCCTCGATCTTCACCGGCAGATTCCCCCACAACACCGGCGTCTTCACCAACAGCGGCGCCGACGGCGGCTGGAACGTCTTCCACGACCGCGGCAACGAGAACGCGACCTTCGCGACCTCGCTGCAGAGCGCCGGCTACCGCACCGCGCTGATGGGCAAGTACCTCAACCAGTACCCGGCCCGCGCCGCCGGACCGGGGCTCAGCCCCTACGTGCCGCCGGGCTGGAGCGAGTGGGACGTCGCCGGCAACGGCTATCCCGAGTACGGCTACAACCTCGCCCGCAACGACCGCGTCGTGCACCACGGCCATCGCCCGAGCGACTACCTCACGAACGTGCTCGCGAAGCGCGGGCTCGGCTTCATCGCCGAGTCGGTCGCCGCGCAGCAGCCGTTCATGCTCGAGCTCGCGACCTTCGCGCCGCACGCGCCCGCGACCCCGGCGCCGCAGGACCGCAACCGCTTCGCGGGCGTCACGGCGCCGCGCGACGCCTCCTTCGACGAGGCGGACATGTCGGACAAGCCGGCCTGGATCCGCGACCATCCGCCCCTCACGCCCGACCAGCTCACGCGCATCGACGCCGGCTTCCGCAGACGCGTCCGCTCGGTGCAGGCGGTCGACCGTCTGCTGGCGCGGATCGAGCAGCGGCTCGTGCGACTCGGCATCGCCGACCGCACCTACGTCGTGTTCAGCTCCGACAACGGCTTCCACATGGGTCAGCATCGGCTCACGCCCGGCAAGCTGACCGCCTACGAGCCCGACATCCGCGTCCCGCTCGTGGTCGCCGGGCCGGGTGTTCCACCCGGCCAACAGGTCGATGCGCTGGCCGAGAACATCGATCTCGCGCCGACCTTCGCGAAGCTGGCCGGCGCAGTCCCGCTGCCGGGCGCCGACGGCCGCAGCCTGGTGCCGCTGATGCAGGGCTTCGAGCCGTTCGACTGGCGCACCGGCGTGCTGGTCGAGCACCGGGGCATGCCGCGCTCGCCGGACGACCCCGACTTCGCCCCGGCCGGCAGCGGCAACCCGCCGACCTACGAGGCGCTGCGGACCGCCAGCAGCCTCTACGTCGAGTACGACGACGGCGAGCGCGAGTACTACGACCTCGTGACCGACCCGGAGGAGCTCCACAACATCGCCGACCAGCTGACGCCCGAGCACGCCTTGCGCCTCCACCAGGCGGTCGCCGCGATGAAGACGTGCCAGGGGCCGGCCTGCTGGCCGGCGCAGCACACGGCGGGTTAGCGGCGCCTGCGGGGCGCCCGTCGACGCGCGCGCGATGATCCTCAGACGGCGAGCGCCGACGGGCGCAGCGCTCCGTCGACGACCTCCTCGTGCACCGACAGCGTCAGGCCGCCGGCGATCACCTGCCGCTCGCCGGCGAGTGCGACACACGCGGCCAGCTCACCGATCGCATCCGCCGCCAGCACGCGCGCCCGCAGCGGCAGCGACGACGCGGCGACCGCGTCGAGCGCGGTCTCGACCGTGAGCTCGCCCGTGAGCGGGAGCGAGCCGAGCAGCCGGGTGACGGCCCGTTGGGCGTCCCCGACGAGCCGCTCGGTCGTTGCCTCGCCGAGCGACTGCGCGTGGCGCGGACGCTCGACCCCACAGCGAAACCCACGCTCGTAGAGGTAGCGGTCGTCGATGCGGGTGGCCTGGATGCGGTGGCCGACGACGGCGCCCGGCGTGTAGCGCGTCGCGCCCGTGCCGGCGCGGTGCAGCCGCCAGGCGACCGACACCTCGTCGCCGCCGATCGAGACGCCGGGGCTGAAGCCGAAGGCGAGATCGAAGCCGCCGACCGCGTCGAGCGCGGTGCGCCGGACGCCCCACGAACCGGCGTAGACGACGTCCGGCGGGCAGAGGGTGCGGGTCGCGTCGCCGAGGTCAAGCACGCCGAAGAGCGCCTCCAGTTCGCGCCCCGGCCAGCCGCTCGGGCGCTCGGCGGGCCACAGCCCGCAGATCGGGCCGCCGGCGTTGACGACGCCGGGGCGCCCGAGCGCATAGGCGAGGTGGTCGATCCATCCGGGAGCTGGTCGCGCGTCGTCGTCGATGTAGAGCAGCAGCTCGTGCCGGGCCGCAGCCGCACCTGCGTTGCGCGCGTGGCCGAGCCCCGCCCGCGGCTCCTGGACGAGGCGCACGACACCGGGGAAGCGCGCCGCCAGCTCCGCCGCCACCTCGTCGGTCTCGTCGGTCGAGGCGTTGTTGACGATCACGACGTCGCGCGCGCCGGCGCGGCACAGCATCGGGACGAGGTCCTTCAGCTCGTGGGCGCGGTTCTGGGTGCAGACGACGACGCTCGCCGGCGGCGTTGGCGTGCGCGCGACGCCGGGCCCCGAGGCGAGCGCGATGCCGCCGCGCTGCAGCGCCCAGCTCGCCATCTGCAGCTCGAAGTGCCCCTCGCCCGCCGGCGTCTCGGGAAAGCCGGAGGCGAACAGCTCGCGCGTGGCGCCGAGGCAGTCGAGCGGCAGCGCGCCGAGCGGCGCCGGATCGTTCGCCGCACGCTCGCGGAGGCTGCCGTCGTCCGCGACGCTGAGCCCGTGCGCGCCCGCGACGACCGGCGCCACGAGCCCCGCGTCAGCCTTCCCGACACGGTCGAGCAGCGGATCGAGGAAGCCCGCAGCGGGGAGCGCCAGCGGCGCGAGTGCGACCGCGAGCGGCGCGCGGGCCGCCTGCGCCGCGAGCTGCCACGCGACGCGGCGACCGAGCGCCCCGTGAGTCCGCACGACGCGGGCGCCGCTGGACGCGAGCAGCGCGGCGACGTCCGGGCCGGAGTCATCGGCGGCGACGACGAGCTCGACGTCGTCGGGCAGGCGGGCGTCGGCGAGCGCGTCGAGTTGCGCGGCGAGTGCGTGGGCGTCGTCGGAGGCGTACAGCAGCAGCGCGGCTCGCGGCGCGGACGGGCGGCGCCTGCCGGGCTGCGGCGCCTCGGCGCGCTCGCGCCAGCGCGCGGACGCAGCCGACGGGTCGATCGTGCGAGCGCCCCCGTCCGCGGTGACGGAGATCGTGCTTGCGGGCAGCGGAGCCCGGGCGTCCAACGGCTGGATCGAGACGTCGGCGATGCCCTCCAGGTCATGGCCGAGCCGCTCGATCTCCGCAGCGGCGGCGGCGAATGCCACCGCCGGCGCGTCCGCGTCCGCGGCCGGGACCGTCAGCACGAGGGAGACCGGCTCGCCCGGCTCGAACGCGCCCAGGTAGCCGCGCAGCGCCGGTGCGATCGATACGTGCGTGTCGCCCATGTCGACGGCGGCGACGAACGGCGTCCGGGCCACGCCGCGCAACAGCGCGCGCAGCGCATCGCGGGCCGCCGCGACCGAGAGGCGCCCGCCTATGTGGGCCCGCCCGGAGCTGCTGAGCAGGGCCCACAGCTGTGGGTCGTCGTAAAGGTCCGCGACGGCGCGCGCGAACACCTCGGGGCCGTCCGCGACGAGCGCGTGCTCGCCGGGGACGAGCGCCATGCCCTCCGACCCGATCGTCGTCGTCACGACGGGGAGTCCGTGGCTCATCGCCTCGCCGATCTTGCCCTTCACGCCCGCCCCGTAGCGCAGCGGCGCGATCGAGATGCGCGCGCGCTCGAGGTAGGGCGCCGTCTGCGGCACCCAGCCGGTGACCTCGACGTCGTCGCCGGCGAGCGCGCGGATCGCCGGCGGCGGATCGGTGCCGACGAGCGTCAGTTGCACTCCTGGCAGCGCGGCGCGCACGAGCGGCCACGTGCTCGCGTGGAAGTCGACGATCGCGTCGACGTTCGGGGCATGGGCGAAGTTGCCGACGAACACGAGCCCCTCGCGCGCCGCGAACGCGGGACCGTCCGGCGCATCCTCGTGGATCGTCGCGAGCACCGCCGCTGGCACGTCCGGCGCCAGCTCGCGCAGCGCCGCCGCGTCGGCGTCGCTGACCGCGACGAGCGCGTCGGCGGCGCCGTAGATCGCCTGCTCGCGCGCGCGCGTGCGCTCGGCGGCGGCGAGCTGGGCGCAGTCGCCGCTCAGCTCCGCGCCACGGCGCTCGCGGACGTGGTGGACGTCGACCGTGTCGATCACGACGCGCGTCAGCGGCGAGTGGCGACGCAGCAGCGGCAGGTACTGCTCGGCCAGCTCGTAGAAGGGCAGGATCGCCACGTCGAAGCGGCCGCGGACGCACAATTCGGCGAAGTTGAGGTCGTTGCCCGGCACCTTCACGCCCCGCTCGCGCAGCCGCGCGCGGTCGAGCGGGTGCACATCGATGCCCAGCGTCGTAAGCTCGGCCGTGTAGCGCTCCTGGCCGATCCCGCAGCGCGCGAGGAACGTCACCTCGTGACCGTCGGCCGCCAGCAGTTCGAGCATCCGAAAGAGGCGCAGCGAGCCGGCGTGCCGGTCGTACAGGGGCAGCTCGGCGTGGACGACGAGGATGCTGAGATGCGCCGCTCGCGCGGGAGTGGTCATGGCCCGGTGATCGGCGCGCGCGCGAGGCGCTTGAGCGTCGGCGCGCTCAGCGCTCGTGCGGGGGATCGTCGCGCGGCACCGCGAAGGCGAGCGTGTCGACCCGGGTCATCGTCGAGCAGCGCAGGTACCGGGGCTATTCGACCGGCACGTGCAGCTGGCGCCCCGCGGCGGCCGAGCTCATGCGACGGGCTCTCCCGCGGCGACGCCGGCCAGTCGGCGCGTGAGCCCGTCGCCGTCGAGCATCACGACGGCGGTGCCCGTGGCGCGCGCGAGTCGCTCGTGGCCGGCGCAGGCGGCGTGCAGCGGGACGTAGACGTCGACCGCCGCGTGAAGGGCGGCGTCGCGCTCGACCGTGAACGGCTCCATCATCAGGTTGATGTCGCCCGCGTCCTCGAGCGCGGCGCCGCCGCGCGCCGCGGCTCCGAGCACGCGCGCCTCGAGCTCCTCCGGCGTGCCATCGATCGCCGGATCCGCGAGCAGGTAGAGGCATGCGCTCGTCGCGCTGCTCGTGGCCGCGCACCATTGCGCGAGCAGCTCCGGCAGGCCCTCAGGGGTGGTGGGAGAGGAGCGCCAGGCGGGCGTCGCGAGCACGCGCAGGGCGACGTCCTCGTCGAGCGTGCGCGGCACGGCCGCCGCGGCGTCGGCGGCGACCGGCGGGCGCGCCACGAGCGCGAGTAGGCGCTCGGCCGGGTCGCTCGGGGCGGGCACGACGCGCTCCTGCGCAACGCCGTCGGCGATCCAGGCGGCACGCGCGTCGGCATCGGCAACCCACAGCTCGTCGGCATGCGCGCGCAGCGACACGCGCGCGCCCAGGGCGAGGTCGCCGGGACGGCCGTTGGGTGGAGAGACCACGACGAGCCGGCCGGAGGGCGCACGCTCGACGGCCGGCGGCCATGCGTCGCGCA
>JAOPZA010000011.1 GCA_025964325.1 Conexibacter sp. | reverse complement strand
CGCGACCCGCGCCCGCCTCGCCGCCGTCGTCGGCGGCGCGCACCTGCGCGAGGACCGCCTCACGAGGGTCGAGCACGCCGCCGGCCGCGGCTACCCCGACCTCGTGCGACTGCGCAGCGGCGAGCTCGACGACGCCCCCGACGCCGTCGCCTTCCCCGGCACACCGGCCGAGGTCGCGGCGCTGCTGCGCGTGTGCGCCGACGACGGCGTCGCGGTCGTGCCGTTCGGCGGCGGCACGAGCGTCGTCGGCGGCGTCGAGGCGCTGCGCGGCCGCTTCGACGCGCTGCTGACGATCGACCTCGCGCGGCTCGACGGGCTGCTCGCCGTCGACCCCGTCGCGCTGACCGCGACGTTCGCGGCCGGCATGCTCGGCCCCGCGGCCGAGCGCGCGCTCGCCGCCCACGAGCTGACGCTCGGCCACTTCCCGCAGTCGTTCGAGTTCTCGACCGTCGGCGGCTGGGTCGCGACCCGCTCGGCCGGCCAGGCCTCGAGCGGCTACGGACGGATCGACGAGCTCGTCGTCGCGCTGCGCGTCGCCACGCCGGCGGGCGAGATCGCGACGCGCGCGGTGCCGGCCTCCGCCGCGGGCCCGAGCCTGCGCGAGCTGCTGGTCGGCTCCGAGGGTGCGTTCGGGATCCTCACGGAGGTGACGCTGCGGGTGCGGCGGCGGCCCGCCGTGCGCCGCTACGAGGGCTTCTCGCTGCCCAGCTTCGCCGCCGGCGCGGAGGCGTTCCGCGCGCTCGCGCAGGACGGCGCGACCCCGGATGTCGCCCGCCTCGCCGACGAGCGCGAGACGCGCGTCTCCTTCGCGCTCGCCGGCGATGGGCTCGCGACGCGGGCGCTGCGCGGCTACGTGCGAACGCGCCGCCAGGACGGCGGCAGCCTCGTGATCGCCGGCTGGGAGGGAAGCGCGGACAGCGTGCGCCGACGCCGGACCGCGACGGCGCGCCTCCTGCGCGCGCACGGCGCGGTCGCGCTCGGCGGGCGGGTCGGCGCGGCCTGGGAGCGCGGGCGCTTCCAGGCGCCGTACCTGCGCGACGAGCTGCTCGCGCGCGGCGTGATGGTCGAGACGCTCGAGACGGCGACGACGTGGAGCGGACTGGCCGAGCTGCACCGCGCGGTCGGCGCCGCGATCGACGGCGCGCTGCGCGACCGCGGCACGCCGCCCGTCGTCTGGTGCCACGTCTCCCACGTCTACCGCGCCGGCGCCTCGCTCTACTTCACGTTCGTCGCACGGCAGCAGGCGGGGGAGGAGCTGGCGCAGTGGCACGCCGTCAAGACGGCGGCCGGCGACGCGATCCACGCGCACGGCGGCACGATCACCCACCACCACGCCGTCGGCCGCGACCACGCCCCGTGGCTCGCCGGCGAGGTCGGCGACCTCGGAGTCGCGCTGCTGCGGGCGGCGAAGGCGGAGCTCGATCCGAGCGGGATCATGAACCCGGGGAAGCTTCTCGTCGCCGCGCCGCTGGAGGGCGCTCCCGACGGCTAGCGCCCCGCGCTGATTCTGAAGTCGCGGAAGATCGCGCCCGAGCGGCGCGAGCCGCGGCAGGTCAGCGCGAGCCGCAAGAGCCGCGACGTCGTCGGCGTCGAGAGGGTCGGACCGACGGCGACCGGGCCGCCCCCGCTGTCGATCGCGAACCGGATCGTGCGGCTGCCGCGGACCGTCGCCAGCAGCGTGACCGGCGCGCCCGTCGCGACGCTCGCGGTCGCGACGGTGGTGCCGGGCCCCTCGACGCCACGCCAGACGCGCACGCGGCCCTTGCCGACCTCGATCCCGATCGCCTCGCCGACGTCCTCGCCGCCCTCGACCCCCGCCAGCCCGGCGTAGCAGCCGTGCGCCTCGACCTTCACCTGGGCTCTCACGTCGAGCGGCGCGACCTGCCGCGCGAGCTCGGCGGTGCGCGGGTCGGCGCGGAGCACGAGCCCGTTCGAGGTCGCCCGTGGGAACGCGGTGCGGTTCCACGGCCACTCCCAGCTCGGATCGAGCTTCGTGTCGGTGAGGTCGGGCGCCTTCGTGACGGCGGCCCGCTGCTGCACGCCCAGCGGCGCGGCGGCCTGCGCCATCGGAAGGCCGTTGTCGCCGAGCACCGGCCAGCCGTCCGGCGCCCAGCGCAGCGGCTCGAGCACCGGCTGGCGGCGTGCGTTGACGGGATCGTCCGGCAGCACGGCGTGGTGGACGAACCAGCTCTGCGCGTTCGCGTCGGTCACGATCGTCCCGTGCCCAGGGCAGCGCAGCGCTCTCGTGCCGACGAGCGCGGGTCTGCGCGCTCGCTCGTAGGGTCCGAGCAGCGACCGCGAGCGCGCGACGCCCTCGAAGTAGCTGCACGGCGGCCGGCAGCAGTTCGAGGCGGCGAACAGCAGGTAGTTGAACCCCTCGTGCCGGACGATCTCGGGGCCCTCGACGACGCCGTCGTCGGCCGCCGTCGCCTTCAGCAGCTCATGCGGCCGCCCGCTCACGTGCAGCCCGTCGCCGCTGAGCCGGATCGCCCAGATGCCGCCGGGCTTCTGGAAGCGACGGTAGACGAGGTAGTGGCCGCCGTGGCCGTCGTCGGCGGTGACCGAGTCGATCGCGCCGGAGGCGGGGCAGTAGAGCGGATGGCCGAGGTCCTGGTAGGGGCCGGCGGGCGCGTTC
The DNA here is from genome assembly GCA_025964325.1 of Conexibacter sp. Taxonomy (GTDB): domain Bacteria; phylum Actinomycetota; class Thermoleophilia; order Solirubrobacterales; family Solirubrobacteraceae; genus Conexibacter. The sequence continues at coordinate 13,666 of JAOPZA010000011.1, read as the reverse complement.
GCGAGTGCGACCCCGATGCAGTGGACCTGGGAGCGGCTCAGCGCGGTGTAGTAGACGCGCGTCGCAGGACCCCAGTGTGTGAACTCCGGCGCCCAGAAGCGGCCCGCCGTCCACAGCGGCGCCTGCGGCAGGACGGCGCCGATCGGCGTCCAGTTGACGAGGTCGCGCGAGTGGAAGAGGGAGAAGGCCGGCACCCACGCGCGCGTGGTCGCGGCGAGGTAGTAGTCGCCGTCCTCGCGGATCACGGTCGGGTCGGGGTACTGGCCGGCGACGATCGGGTTCGTGTACGCCGGGCGGGCGGTGCCGGAGGAGCCGCAGGCGGCGACCAGGGCGACGACGACGACCGCCAGAAGGACGACGACGGCGGCCAGAGGACGACGGGGTCGCCCCCTTCGCGCGGTGGGTGCGGTCGGCGAGCTCAGCGGAAGCGGGGGTCGGCCATCCCGGGCAGACTAGCCCTCTGGGGGCCGGCCGAGCACGAAGGAGGCGTGCAGCTCGCCGTCGGAGCCGCGCAGCCAGCGGCGGTCGCCGGCCGACAGCAGCGTCGCGGGGCCGGCCTCGGCGAGGGCCGCGTGGTGCTCGATCTCGGCTTCGAGCGAGGTCAGCGGCAACGGCACGAGCTCCTCCTCGATCGCCTGCCAGTAGGCGGCGTTGTTGATGTGGCCGGCGACGTCGAGATCGGCTTCCCGCAGCTGCCAGGGACGGGCGACGGCGTCCTCGGGCGGCGCGGGGTGGTGGAGCCGCGCGCGGACGCGACGGTCGCCGGCCGACTCGCCGTAGAGGTCGACGAAGCGGTCGACCCGCGCCGGTCTCAGCGTGACGGGGTCGAGCGAGACCCAGATCGCGACCGCCTCGACGCCGGCGCCGGCGTCGCCGCGGATCGACGTGCGCCGCTCGGCCCACAGCGCGCCGTAGCCGCTGACCGCCGTCCGCAGCGTCAGCCGCTCGCCGAAGCGGGGGAACTGCGGCACCCGCAGGGTCGTGCGCCGCAGGACCCAGACGGCGTCGCGGTCGATCCCAGCGTCGAGCACGTCGCCGTAGGCGACCCCCTGCAGCCAGTCGACGATCGTGTCGAGCCGCGCGCGGCCGCTCGGCGTCGCGTCGCCGGGCCCGACCAGCCGCTCCTCGGCATGCACGCGGCCGACGGTCGGAAAGGGAGGGATCGCATCGGCCACGGTGCCCATCGCCCGAAAGGCTAGTGGCGCTTCCGCGTACGCGCGTGTTGGCCAGGCTCAGCCGGGTGCGTCGAGCGGCGCGCCGAGCAGCTCCGAGGCGGCCTCGAGCGCCGCCGCGCGGCGCTCCGGCACGAGACCGACACGGGTGCGGCGGTCGAGCAGGTCGTCGACCGTGAGCGCCAGCTCGTGCGCGAGCGCGAAGCGCAGCTCGGCGGCGCAGACGGGCACGCCGGGGGCGATCGGAGCGAGCTCGCCGTCGGCGGCGAGCGCGGCGACGCGGGCCGCCTCCGAGCCGTAGCGGCGTACGAGGGAAGCCGGCAGCTCGCCCCTGGCGGCCGCTCCGCTCGTCCGCTGCGCGCCGACCAGCGGCAGGCGGCGCGTGACGCACGGGCCGGCCTGCGCGGTCGGACGGGCCGCGAGGCGGTCGACGGCATCCTGCGCCATCCGCCGCGCGGTCGTCAGCTTGCCGCCGACGACCGTCAGGATCCCCTCGTTCTCCAGCACCGCGTGGCGGCGCGAGAGGTCGGCGGTCGCCTCGTCGGCGCCGGCGAGCAGCGGACGCAGGCCGGCGTAGCGCCCGACGACGTCGGCCGGCGTCAGCTCGCGCTCGAGCACGCGGTTGATGCTCTCGAGCAGGAAGCGCTCCTCGTCCTCGCCGACGAGCGGCGCGTCGGGGATCGCGCCGTCGTACGGCTCGTCGGTGACGCCGACGAGCACGACGCCGTCGGGACGCGGGACGACGAAGACGAAGCGCCCGCCGCCGCTGCCGGGCAGCGGCGCGTTGACGAGCGCGCGCGGATCGCCGAGGCGCGCGGCGGGGATCAGGAGGTGCGCGCCCTTGCTGGGCTGCAATCTGATCCCGGGGCTGAGCTCGTCGGCCCAGACGCCGGCCGCGTTGACGACGTGGCGGGCGCGGAGGGTGAAGGAGCCGCCGTCGCCGTGCTCGTCGACGATCGTCGCGCCGGTGGCCGTCAGCTCGCGCGCGCTCGCGTACGTGAGGATGCGGGCGCCGTGAGCGGCGGCCGTGCGGGCGACGGCGACCACGAGCCGGGCGTCGTCCTCGAGCTGGCCGTCCCAGTGCAGGATGGCGCCGCGCAGGCCGTCGGGTCTGAGCGCGGGGGCGAGTCGCCGCGCCTCCTCGGCGCTGATGCGCCGGGTCGGCGGAAGCCGGTGACGGCTCGTGCCGGCGAGCAGCCGCATCGCGTCGCCGATGCGGGTCCCGAGCTCGAGCTTCGCGCCGACCGCGCGCCCGACCTCCTCGCCGAGCGGGATCATCATCGGGAAGGCGTGGACCAGGTGCGGCGCGCTGACGTCCATCAGGATCGCCCGCTCGCGGGCCGACTCCCATGCGAGCCCGAAGTCGTAGCTGGCGAGGTAGCGCAGGCCGCCGTGGACCAGCTTGCTGCTCCAGCGGCTCGTGCCCTGGGCGAGGTCCCCGCGCTCGACGAGGGCGACGCTGAGGCCGCGGCTGGCGGCGTCGAGCGCGACCCAGGTGCCGGTGATGCCGCCGCCGACGACGAGGACGTCGACCTCCTCGCCCGCCGCGAGCGCGTCCAGCTCGACGGCCCGACGCGCCCCGTTGAGCGAGTCCGACGCGGGCCTCCGAGCGGCAGCAACGGAGCGGTTGGTGCGACGAAGTGACATCGAGAGTCGCACTGTAACATCACGTCACCGGCACGCGGCGCAGTCGCCGGTCGTCGGCTACGATGTGCGCCCCGACGGGCGCGCGCGCCTGCTCGGGACGGACCTGCCGACGTAGCTCAGCTGGTAGAGCACTTCACTCGTAATGAAGGGGTCCCCGGTTCGAATCCGGGCGTCGGCTTGCGGTGAAGTCGCTGCAAATGAGGGTGTTTTGGTCCTCATTTCCGCTTCATTTGCTGAGCGTTTGGGTGCCACTTTGGAGGCTCGTGGCCCAATCGTGGCCCATTGGATCGCGGAGCTGGCGCGTCGGCGCTCGCTGATGGTCGATCCGGCTGTTGGCCTTTCACCTCGCTCCACCTAGCGTGGGTGGCACCGCTCCAGATGGGCGGTGGCCCGGGCGACGCTTGCAGGCGCCCCCGGGCCCGACACCGAAGGGATCAGCCTTCGATGCGGTTCCGATTGTCCCTGAACGCGTGTTGTTCCTCCACTCGCTGCTGTTGGTGCGCGGGCGGTCGGATGCTGGGCGAGGCGGGGGTCGCGGTTGCGCTCGCTGGGTTGCTCCTTCGCGAAGATGAGGGAGGGGCGGGATGTCGATCACGCTCGATGGGATCGAGGCGACGGAGCTGCGCCACGCGCTGTTGGAGGATCTGCCGGCTGTGGCGTGGCAGTTCGAGGACGTTTCGGACGAGGACGCGGGCCGGTTGCGCTGGTGTCTGTGGCAGGAGCTGGTGCTGTTGCGTGCGCTTGGGTGGCGAGGCGTGCTGTTCGAGCACGAGCGGGAGCTGGACGGCGCGTGCCTGCTCGGAGTCCAGCAGCTCTTTCGCCGCGCGAACAAGCTGCTCGCCGAACGGGTCGGTGCCGAGGATCAGCAGAGCGTGCGGGTGTTGGGGGCGTGCGAGCGGGTGCTGACGCCGTTGGCGATCGTGAGCACGCCGGAGCTTGAGCGTCGCCTCGCCCGCCGACCGTTCGGTGAGACCGGCCTGCTGCGTGCGGCTTCGACGGTCTCGCGGGCGGATGCGGAGGTCCTGCGCCGCCAGCTCGTGCAGACGACGGTTGGGCGTTTGTCGCACGGTGGGGCGTGCTCGAAGGAGGAGCTTGAGCGGGTGCTGGAGGATCTGCGGCCGCGTGGCGGCGTGGAGCCGTCGTCGTATCTGCTGAGCGCGCCAGCGGCGATGATCGCGCGGGTCGCGGCTGACGTGGCCCATGGTGCGTGTGGGCGGTTGCGGTTCGTCGTGTCCCGTCAGTCGAATCGCGAGCCGCTGGTCGCGGCGCTGTCGGCTGTGGGGGTGTGCGCACGGTTGTGTGAGCGGGTCGTCGCGCTCGCTGAGGTCGGGGGCGAGCGTGATGTCGCATGAGCAGCCCGAGAGAGGTGTTGCGGGCGCGTGTTGTCGCGCTCGGTCGTGCGATCGAACAGGTGCGCGTCGAGCGCGGCCTCTCGGTCGCGCAGCTCGCCGACGCGGTCGGGATGGCGCCGGCGTATGTCGAGGCGGTCGAGGCCGCTGACTTCTCGATCACCTACATCGTCCTCTGGCGCATCGCGGACGGCCTCGGCGTCCCCGCGCATGAGCTGGTCCAGCTCGCCCACGAACTCCCTACCGACGACGAGCACGCGGGGGCGGGCGAATGAGCCGGCCGACGCAGGGCGTCTACTGGGAGCGGCTCGGCTACGTGATCCGTGAGCTGCGCAGAGCGCGATCGCTCTCTCAGGAGCAGCTCGGGTTCGACAGCGATCTGCACCGCAACTACGTCGGCTCGATCGAACGCGGTGAGATCAACCCGACCTTCCGCATCCTCCTGCAGCTCGCCCAAGGGCTCGGGATGCGGCTCTCGGAGATCATCGTCATCTACGAGAACACCCCCGGCGGCCCAAGGCCGCCAGCGGCTTGGAAGCGGGGGCGGTGATGCGGGTCACCATCAGCATCGCCACCCGACTCCTCGGTCCCCTGGCGGACGCGCTGGCGGCACGCTACGGCTACACCGCCCGAGCGCTCCACGACCTGTGGGCCGATGCACCCCGCGCGTGCGTGGCCGAGGACCCCGACCTGTTCGAGACGCTCGGCATGATCGACCACATCTACGCCGAAGTCGCCGAGGTCGTCGGCAACGACCGGGTGGTCGAGGTCGCGGTGACCGGCGAGCGTGAGCTGCTGAGCGCCGCCGTCTACGACCACCTCCTGCGCGACGCGGTCGCCGCGCTCAGCGAAGCGTACGAGCGGTTCCCAGCCGGCCAGGATGATGTCCCCGACCTCGAGGAGCTGCATCGGCATGTCGGGGACGTGCTGCGCGTCCTTCGAGAGACGGAACTGGTCAGCGTCCAACATCCCGACCGGCCAGGCTGGGGAGGCGGCCCGTGCCGAAGACGTTGACGCTGCGGCTCAGCGACGAGCAGGTCGCCGACGTCGAGCTGATCGCACGCATCAAGAACAGATCCGTCTCCGCCCTGATCCGACTCGCGCTCGACCACTACACCGACGCCTGCCGCAACGACCCGGACTTCCAACACAGACTCGACGCGACGTGGCACGCGCAACAGCGGGCGACCGCACGACTCGCCGGACCTCAGGACGGGTCAGGGGACGATTGACGGCATGGGTCGCGCGGGGCTGTTCGTGGGTCGTTCTGGGTGTCGTACAGGGGGCCGCAGAGGGGGCCGCACGGGGGGCCGCAGAGGGGGCCGCACGTGGGGCCGCAACGAGTTCCGCACAAACCAGCGGAATCGCCGCCGGGACCGGCGATCGCGGCCACACCGCATTGCTGACATCTATCTATAGAAGTGATCTTCTCTCTGGAAGCGCCGGTAAGCCGGCAGCCTGAATCGCTCTGATGGTGCGGTGGTCTCCGGGGTCGCTTACCGCTGTGGTGGCCTCAACCATGCTGCTGACGGCCTCCCGATCGCTGCTGACGCGGCTCGCGCTGGCTCGCCGGTCCGCGCGGTTCATCGCGTCGGGATCAGGACTCCGCGGGAGCGGGGTGTTACGAGCGCAGGCCCACGGCTCCGCATACCAGCACGATCACCGCAGCGACGATCGTCAGCGCTATGAGGTGTGTGAGCATGCCGGCGGCTGCGATCACGACGGCCAAGACGATCAGTCCGCGAAGGACCGGGCGGCGAACGCTTCCCGGGTTCATCTACGGGCACCGTAGGTCACGGAGGTCAACGTGCCCCGTCGAGGGCGTCCTCACGCGAGGGCGGTGGGTCAGTTGCGCTTGGGTGGTTTCTCGACCTGGAAGTGGAGGCGGTGGCAGTAGGCGACGGTCGGGTCGTAGCCGAGGAGCGTGTCGACGAGGACCTCGGCGTTCTTGACGCAGGAGATGTTGTGCGCGCGCATGCCCGGCCAGTCCGCGACGGCGCGGGTGCGCTGCGCGGTCGAGGCGAAGCGGTAGTAGCCGATCCCGCCGCTGAGTTCGTCGCAGTCGACGAGCTTGACCTCGTTCGCCCGGTCGATGAAGCGTTGCGCCGCGTCTGAGTTGACCGCCTTGGATCGCCCGTCTGGTCTGACCGTGGTCGTGTGGACGTAGTCGCAGGCGGAGTGGAGCCAGTGCTCGACGTGCGCCTCGGTCCCGTGGGGCCACAGGAGCAACCAGCCCATGACCGCGCCGACCGCGAGCACGAGCACGCCGACGCCGCCCCAGATCCTCGTCCCCATGTTCCGCACCCTTCCCACGCCGCCGATCGCCATCGGGACCTTCCTCGCCATCAGGCGTGGCGGGTTCTAGGCCTTCGGTCCAGGAGGCGTCAGGAGTCTGGCCTTTGGCCTATGGAGCGGCTGCTGCTCCACGTAGCGTCGAAATCGATCGACTTCAACGGCTGGGCAGAGGAGGCAGGGCGTAGTGGCGGGTGTTGGTAGAGGGGTGGTGTGATGGCTCGTCCGGCGAGTGGGACGGTCCACACGCACGTCTTGGCGGATGGGTCGCGCGCGTTTCATCTGCGGGTGCGCTATCGGGACGAGCGGCCGCGGATCGTGCTGCACGAGATCGACGGCTGCGCGTGCGGCTGCGGCGGCGGCTGGGACGAGCCCGCCGCCCGGACTGAGCTGGGCAACATCCTCGCGCGGATCCGCGTCGGCGTCTGGACCCCGCCCCAGGCGCCTGACCCGCTCATCGCCGGCGATGTCGATGGCATTCCGTTGTTTCGTGATTATGCGTGGGGGTGGCTTGAGCGCAGAGTCAGTGGCGAGATCGGCGATCGGCCGATCGCGCAGGGGACGAGATCGTCGTATCGCTGGCGGATCTCGCACCTCGTCAGATTCTTCGGCCACTACGGGCTGGAGGAGATCGACACCGATCTCTGTCGGCAGTTCAAGGCGCACAAGCTGACCGAGGCCCAAGAGCTGCGCGACGCGATCGCGGCCGGCGCCGAGCTGCGCGACCTGCGTGAGCGGCGGATCAAGCCGCTCTCGCTGCACTCGGTGCGGATGCTGATCGACACCCTCACCGCGATTCTTGACGAGGCGATCGAGGACCGGCTGATCGCAACGAACCCGGCGCGCAGCCGGCGGATGCGGATCAAGGTCCCCAAGCCCAGACGCACGTTCCTGGAGATGGACGAGCTGGCCGCGCTGCTCGACGCCGCCGCCGAACAAGACCGTCACCTTCCAAGCCTGCTCGAGGACCGGCCGCTGGGGCCGACGACCAGACTCGTCGCGCACATGCTCGGCCAAGGACACCGGCCCGAGCAGATCGCCAGACGGCTCGGGATCGCGAGAAGCACGGTCTCGTGGCACCTGCGGCGCCTGGACGCGAACGTCGGGCGCGGCTACCTCGGCTGCCACGCGCTCTGCGCGATCCTCGGCTACACCGGCGTGCGGATCGGCGAGCTGTGCGAGCTGCGGATCGGACAGGTCCGCCTCCAAGCCCACCTCGGCGCCTACTTCCACATCCCCGACGCCAAGACACCGGCCGGGGTGCGCGAGGTTCAGCTCAGCCCCAACCTCGCCGACATCATCACCGACCATCTCCAACAGCTCCGCCGCATCGGCCGCCCAACCGGCCCCGACGACTACCTCGTCCAGAGCATCACGGGCGGCCCGATCTCACGCCAACGCGCCTCCAAGATCCTCGGACACGCCGCCGAGCGCGCGAACGAGCACCGGGTCGACCGCGGCCTCTCCGCGCTCCCGCACACGACGCCGCACACGCTGCGGCGTACGTACATCTCGATCGCGCTGGTCGCGAACAACTTCGACGTCAAGTGGGTCCAAGCCCAAGTCGGGCACGCCGACAGCCAGATGACGATGGACGTCTACGCTCAGCTGGAGCAGCGCATCGACCGCAGCCACGGGCAGAACTTCGACCGGCTTCTCCGCGAGGCAACCGGGCGGCACCGGTCCGCCGCCGGCTAGCGGCAAGCGATCGGACCGCCTATCGCGGCACGCGAGGCAATAGGCCGACTCTGTACTCAGGCAGGCTCGAAGAGCGGACCTAGGAAGCGATCGCGCCCGGCGGGTCGCAAACTTTCAACAAGGGGCCGCGCTACAGCCCGCAAGAGCAAACGGCTCTCTTGACGCTACCGGCAGTGCAGCGGCAGAAAGGCCGAAAGGGCCGGGGGACCCCCCCGATAGGGGCCACAAGCGCGACAACTCGTTAAGCTGCCTACGTGTCTAGAAACATTGTCGGATCCGGCTGGTGGTCTTTATACGAGCAGACCTCTCACGCCGGGCTACGCTCATGCGTTCGCATCGGGATCGGCGATTTGAGCGAGCCGTCTCCTGAGCACCGTCACGTCGTCATGTTCGATGGCGAGAAGCGCGCGCAACCGGGTCCGCACGCGATGCTGCTCGGTTTCCGCCTCCTTGATCCTCAGCGCCAGCTCGTTCGCGACCGTCGAAACGCGCAACACCGCTTGCGTCTCCCAGTAAGCCGCTGCACGCTCCGCTCTTACAAGCCGAACATGCTGAGATACGAAGGCGCGCAGCATATTCGCCCAGAAAACCTCTTCTCGCGTCGCTGGAACCGGGGGATCGTCGGACACCGCACTAGAATAAGACGTTCTCCGGAGGGCATGACGCTGCGTACCGCAGCGTAGGCTTAACGGCAGGCTCCCATGGATGGCGAACCGACGACCTTCCCCGCGGCTCCGAGGGCCTTTCTCAGCGTCCGGATGGTGGATGCTGCCAGCGACCCACCCCTTATGGCGCTTTGTGCTGGCTATGAACGCGGCCACTGGCGGCGAAAAGCGCTCGGGCGTTACCTCTTCAATCACCTTAACGAGTTTGCGTTTAAATGGAGTGAACTCCAAAGACTCGATTCGAGCACCGCGCTGGACATGATCGCCGAGGCGGCGAGACGCGTCTATGCATCCAGAAAGTTCGAGAGCCGTGGCGAATTTGGGGAGCTGCTTCTGCACGCGGTGTTGCGATCCCACTTTAGAAGCCAACCCGCTGCAAGTAAGATCTTCTTCAAGACGGCGGACAATGAGACCGTGAAGGGCTACGATTGCGTACATATTGTCCCGACCGCGACGGGCATCGAGCTGTGGTTCGGAGAGGCCAAGTTCTACTCCAATATTGCAACTGCGATCAGCGACGCAGTCTCCGAGCTTATGCGCCATACGACTACCGACTATCTGCGTCGCGAATTCGCGCTGATCCAGGGTAAGGTCGACGGACCATATGCGGACGACATTCGGCGAATGTTGGAGCCGGAAGTAAGTCTCGACGAGATCTTCGAGGCCCTTCGCATTCCAGTGCTGCTGACCTATGACAGTAGAGCGGTAGGCAACCATGATGGAGTCACTGCCGCTTACAGAGCCGCCCTGGAGAAGGAGATTCGTCATTACTACTCACTGTTCGTACGGAGAAGCGCCGGCCTTCCAAGAGAGGTACAGATCCACGTCATTCTCGTGCCCCTGAGACAGAAAAAGGCGTTGGTCCGGCATTTGGACACTCGCCTGCGGGAGATCCAAGGGTCGACGCAGGACGAAGCGGATGACGAGGACTTCACCACATGAGACAGTCCGAATACCGCGCACTACGAAACCGGCTCCGTGCAGGCATCATCGAGGAGCCATTTGATCTTCTGGGACGCATCGCGGGGCATTATGCTCGGGCAGACGATGAAGGTGATCGTAACGGGCGCTTACTGGCCCGTGAACTCGTCATCCGATGCGTCGAGCGCACCGAGGATCTGAGAGAGGTTAAAGAGTTACTGGACGCGCTTGTGGCGCGAGCCGGACTCTTCCCGTATCTAGACGCTGAAAGCTTAGGATTTGCGGACCGGCTGGTCTACGAATCCCACCGACCGCTAGTACCACCTGCTGGCCGGGACGCGATGGTCTTTCATGAGGCTCAGGCGGAGGTATATGCGCGGCTGATGGACGGAGGATCCGTTGTCCTGAGTGCGCCAACTAGCTTCGGCAAGAGCGTTATCGTCGACACACTGGTCGCATCGGGACGGTTTACTAATATCGTGATCATCGTCCCCACTATTGCTCTTATCGATGAGGTCCGACGCCGACTTACACGGGCCAGCGTCGTACACAAGATCATTACCCACCCGTCGCAGACGATCACTTCGCGTAATGTCTTTGTCCTAACTCAAGAGCGTGCGCTTGAACTACAAGGGGTACCACGTCTTGATCTCTTGGTAGTTGATGAGTTTTACAAACTCAATCTAGACCAAGACGGCGACCGGTCAGTACTTCTGAATCAGGCCGTATATCGACTGCTTAGACAAGCCAAGCAATTCTATCTTCTCGGACCGAACATCAGGAGCCTCGCCGAGTTGCCCGCTCGGTTTCGTTTCTATAACTTACCGAGTGACGACATCACCGTCGCTGTCGATGTCAATCGGGTCGAGCTGTCGGCGCGAGGCGACGCCGCGAAAGAAGCGGCTCTTGTCGAGTTGCTACGCGATAATCTGAGCGAGCAGACGCTCGTCTACTGCTCGAACCCCGCGAGGGCTACAAGAGTCGCCCAAGTCATTGCGTCGACTCTAGAGTCCGCCGGGACCCAAGACGCAAGCGTAGTGGCAGCCGCGGACTGGGTCGCCGACACTTATCACCCATCGTGGACACTCACGACGGCGTTACGCAGTGGAATTGGAATTCACCACGGAAGAATTCCGCGTGCGCTGGCCCACTGGATGGTAAGCGCCTTTAACGACGGCACGCTGCGATTCTTGGTGTGTACGCAGACGTTGATTGAGGGCGTCAATACCTCGGCTAAGGATGTGGTCGTGTACGACGGCATCCGTAACAGAGCTACACTCGACCTGTTCACATACCGAAATATTCAGGGACGAAGCGGGCGGATGTTCCGGCACTTTGTTGGGCGCGTTTGGCTGTTTGGAAGAGAACCTACTGGCGAGCTCATGGATGTCGACATTCCGGTCCTTACCCAGCCGGACGACACGCCCGAGGGGCTGTTGCTCGAGGTAGACGAGAGGGATCTCACCGCGAACAGCCGCGAGAAGCTCTCGCCCTACCTGGATCAAGACCTCGTACAGCTCGAAACTTTGAAGGCAAACCCGGGCGTAGCGTTGGACGAACAACTTGCACTCGCAGAGCGGTTAAGCGAACAGCCTCGATATTGGGCGGCGCAGCTTCGTTGGCGCAGAGTGCTCTTCCCGACCTGGGACGAACTCGCCCCGATTTTGGAACTCATGTGGGAATTCTGGACTCCCAAGCGAGGAGCGTGGGGTGCCGGTTCACCGCAGCAGCTGACCCTGCTTATCAGGAGGCTGCGGAAGCAATATGACCCGGCTGCGCTTATCGAGTCCCAAGTGCAGTATCATCGCCAGCGCGGTACGGAGAGAACGGTTGACGAGATCGTACTCGACGTTCTTAGTTTCTTGAGGAGTGGCGCGAATTTCGTAGTGCCCCGCTACCTGCGGGTCATCAACACGCTCGCGGCGGACGTTTTGGCTGCGTACACGCCGGGTGATATCTCCCCGTTCGCCAGCGCCCTGGAGGGATATTTCCTCCCAGCCCCTCTTGCTGCCTTAGACGAGTACGGCTTGCCGCCGGAGGTCGCGCTTCGGCTGGCGGATCGCCTCGCCCCTGAAGGCGCCGCAGACGGCCTCGATGAAACTCTCGATCGGTTACGTGGTCTGCCCCTGGGCGCCGTCCGAGGATTCGAGAGGGTACTTCTGCGAGAAGCCCAGCAGGATCTCTAGGACAGCGCCGGGAACGGATCCGGCAGCTGTGGGATCAGGAGAAGGATCGAGAACAGAGGCGGCGAAAGCGCAATGAGTGACGATTGCATGCGCGTGGATTCGAGAGTACGGTGCCTCTAAGGAGCTTGTCGTTGCGTCGGACAGCCGCCTCCGCTGGGCCGGAGCGTGGGACAGTTGCCCAAAGGTGTTTCGTCTACCGCGGACCGATGCAGTTATGGCATTCGCGGGCGACACGCTTTGGGCCTATCCGATCATCGTTCAAACGGCGAACAATATTGCGGCCTACAGACCGTCGTTGGAGCGCTCCTACGACTTGCTGCACGCGAAGGGCCACGCGGTACGCGTCATCAACGCGATGATTCAGCACGGGGATGCCATCCATGGACCAGATGCGCCCGACAGCGGTGCCGAGTTCTTGTTCGCCGGCTTCAGTGCATCGGAGGGGGACTTTCGCATCTGGAAGCTGATGTACGAGTCTCCACAGCGGAGGTTCGTCGCGGAGCGAGTTGGACGCAGGCGAATTGGACGTTTCTGCTTCATCGGTGACACCGCGAACGCCGCGACGCGGGACTTGTATGATCTTATGGATCGCGAATATCCTGAGCATCATGCTTTAGGTATGCAGCCGCTCGAAGTAATACGTCGCATGCTGGTCAGCGGAGAGTACGAAACGATTGGCGGACCGCCACAAGTGGTGAAGGTCTACAAGCACATGAACTCGGAGGGATTCGTCGTGCCGTGGAGAGTGCTCGACGGAACGGAGCCTGTGCGCACGCTCTTCGGTCGCGCGCTCCTAGATTATGAGGCTTTGGACGCGCCCCAGATCGACCTTGACTCTGCGTTCGGGGCGCCCGGCTCCGGCCGCGGTGACCAGCTCCGTTCTTGGGATGAGTTGGTGCTGCCGGCGATCATCGACTGTGGGGCTACAGATCGAGAAGGGCTCGCGAGGACTGCGGAGGACCAAGAATGGACCTTGGGAGCGCATGACATTGACGAGTGGTTGGAGTTTGCTCTCCGGCGCGGAGTTATCACCAACGTCGGCGACGGCACGATCATTGCAGCGAGACGGCACACGTCATGAGTACGCGTCTCCACATCGGCGCGCTCAACCGTGGTCTCGGAGAGACCGATCAGGACCCTCCTGTAGGTGGAGGCTCAGGGCAGCCATCCAGTCTCCGGTCCGCGTAGGCGCAGACTGCTCGGGTGCGAGCCGGTCTCTCGCACGGAGGAACCCCATCGGGACGATGGGAGGCGATCTTCGTTCTGAACGGGCCACGAAACCCCCTTTCGTGGCCCAAACCGGCTCGGAACCCCTCGGATCTACGGGTATCGCCGCCAAGGGCCTAATTGCAACCTCGCTGCAGATGGGAGGTTTTCAATCGCCCCAAACTGTTCCTCGTAAGGCCCAATTCGCCCGAAATGAAGGTGTTCCCGGTTCGAGTCTGGGCGTTGGCTGTGGTTCGAGAAGGCGCCACCGGCACCGGGCGTTGCTTCGGCGGCGCCGGCTGTTGAGCCCTGCTTGGCCGCGTTGGCGCCGATGGTCGCACGGGACGTGTCGTCATGTCCAGAGTCTCCTGTCCGTCCCGCGTGAGGGAGAGGCAATCCCGGGTCAGCGACCACAGAGATGGCCGCCGTCCTGCCAGTGTCGAGTGGCGAGCGCTCGATAACGTCGATCTACGGAGACCGCCGGATCCCCGACACCGCTCGCGGGTCGTCAAGCCGGCCGGGTGTCATTG
>JAOPZA010000205.1 GCA_025964325.1 Conexibacter sp. | reverse complement strand
GCGTCGGCGCGGCGCTTGCGCCCGCGGCCGTCGCGGCGCTGGCGGCGGCCACGCTCGTCGTCGTGATGCTGCTCGCACGGCCTGAGCAAGTCGTCGCCTACGTCAGCGACCACACCGCCTTCGTGGTCGGCGCGGCCGCGATCGGGACGCTCGCGCTCGCGCTCGCGGCCGGCCTCGCGCTGATCCTGCGCGTCCCGCGCCGCCCGTAGGCTCCGCGCGGCCGGGCGCTCAGTCGCCGGCCGGCTCCTGGTTGCGGCCCGGCTCCCACAGCGGCTCGGCGCCCTCGTTGGCGCTGCGGCTGAGGATGAAGAGCAGGTCGGAGAGGCGGTTGAGGTAGCGCACGACCTCCTCGCCGAGGTCGTCGCCGCAGGCGATCGCGAGCCGCTCGGCGCGGCGGCAGACGGTGCGGCACACGTGCAGCTGCGCGGCGGCCGGCGTCCCGCCCGGGATCACGAAGGAGCGCAGCGGCGCCAGCGTTTCGTTGACCTCGTCGCAGCGCTGCTCGAGCCAGGTCGTCTGCTCGCCGGTGACGCGCAGGCGGCTGCGGTCGCCGCCGTGCGGGACGGCGATGTCGGCGCCGACGTCGAAGAGGTCGTTCTGCACGTGCGCGAGCCATTCCGCGTAGCCCGCCGGCAGGGTCGTCGTCGCGAGCGTCACGCCGATCTGCGCGTTCAGCTCGTCGACCGTGCCGTAGGCCTCGATCCGCGGATGCGTCTTGGGAACGCGGCTCATGTCGCCGAGATGCGTCTCGCCGGCGTCGCCGAGGCGGGTGTAGATGCGGGTCAGGTTGACCATCACGTCGAGCAGTCTAGACCTGCTGCGCGCGGCCTCGCGGCAGCCTGCGCGCTACGATCCCTCGCCTTCAATCCAAGGTCGGTGGTGATGGGAAGTCCGGTGCGAATCCGGCGTGGACCCGCCACTGTGATCGGGGACGTCCGCCGCACGCGCGATCACGCGCAGGCCACTGGAGATGCCTTCCGGGAAGGTGCGGCGGGTAGCGCCCGAGAGCCAGGAGACCGAGCCCCGACCATCCGCTCGAATACGCCCTCGCGGAAAGGGGTGGCCCGTGTCTCGCAGCAGCATCCTCGGCTCCTTCGCTGGAGTCCTCGCGCTCGCCAGCGCGCTCGCACCGATCGCGACCGCCTCGGCGGCGACCACCGGCGCGCCCGCGACGACCGCGGCCGCGGCGGCGACCGTCTCCGTCCGGGCCGAGTCGCTCACGCGCGAGCTCGTCGCGACGACGCTGACGACGACGACGAAGGCGGTCGTGAAGGACGGCGACGCGCAGCACGGCTGCAGCGGCACGAGCGCCGCCGGCGCGCTGCAGCAGGCGACGGGCGGGAGCTGGACGGCGACCTGGTTCAGCGGGCTCGGCTACTCGGTCGCCGCGATCGACGGCGTCAAGCCGGCGGGCACCGACTACTGGACGTTGTGGCTCAACGGCAGAGCGTCGCAGACCGGTCTCTGCGACACGCAGCTGCAGCGCGGCGACGACGTCCTGCTGTTCGTCTGCCACGACGCCGCGGCGCCCGACTACGCGTGCAAGAACCGGCCGCTCGCGCTCGTCGCGCCGAAGTCGAAGCAGCTGCGCGCCGGCAAGCGGGTCGCCGTCCGGGTCGTCACGCTGAAGGACGACGGCAGCGCCGTCGCCGCCGCGGGCGCGACCGTGCGGGGCGCCGGCGCACCGGTCACGGCCGGTGCCGACGGGGTCGCGAAGGTCGTGCTGGCGGCCGGGCAGTCGGCGCTGCAGGCGACGCGCGCCGGCGACGTGCGCTCGGCCGTTCTGCACTGTACGGCGGCCACCGGCAGCGGCGCCTGCGGCGGCAGCGACCGGACCGCCCCGGCGATCGCGGTGAAGGGGATCCGCAACGGCCAGACGTTCGCCGCGAAGGACGCGCCGCGCACCCTGCACGGCACCGCGACCGACCCCTCGGGCGCGTCGGTCCAGCTGCGTCTCGTGCGCAGCGTCGGCTCGAGCTGCTCCTACTTCGACGCCAGGCGCGAGGCGTTCCGGCGCTGCGGGAGCGTGCGCGCCCCGCTGTTCTCCGCGGGCGACCGCTCGCACTGGTCCTACCTGCTGCCGCAGCGGCTGCCGGCCGGGCGCTACGTGCTCGGCGTGAAGGCGACCGACAAGGCCGGCAACGCCGACTCGCTGCGCCTGCGCTTCGACGTCGCGGCCCCGCGCGCCGCGGCGACGGCCGCCGCCTCCGCGCCGCGCGTCGAGACGATGGTCGTCGGGACGGCGGGCACGCTGCTCGCGGCGCGCACCGTGACGGCGAGCGCGGCGAGCGTAACGGTCGGCCGCAGAAGCTGCGCGGTCGCGGCCGGCACGCCGCTCGCGGTGCTGCTGGCGGCGCGCCGCGCCGGCGGTCCCGGCCTCGCGGTGGTCGACCAAGGCGCCTGCTCCCGCAACCCGCGCGACGCCTACGGGCTGTTCGTGACGCGCATCGGCAGCGAGCGCAACCGCGGTCAGGCCGGTTGGGTCTACAAGGTCGGTCGTCGCGGCGGCACCGCCGGCGCCGGCGACGCGAGCGGCCCGTTCGGCGCCGGGCCGCTGGCGAGCGGGTCGCGGGTCCTCTGGTTCTACTGCCGCGTCGCGAGCCGCTGCCAGTCCTCGCTCGAGGCGACCGCGCCCCGCAGCGCACGGCCGGGCGCCCCCGTGGTCGTGCACGTGCGCGCCTACGACGACAACGGCCGCGGTCGCGCCGTCGCCGGCGTCGCCGTCCACTTCGGCGACGCGCAGGTGGCGACGGGCAGTGACGGGAGCGCGCGCTTCACCGCTCCGCAGCGGCCTGGCCGCTTCGTGCTGAGCGCGACGCGCCCCGGCCTCGTCCCGGCCTTCCCGTCGGAGGTCGCCGTCCGATGAGCCCGCGCGCCCGCCGCCGCACGCTCGTGCGCACGTCGCTCGCGATCCTCGCGGTCGGCCTGCTGGCCGTCGTGGTGGCCGGCTGCGGGCTCGGCGCCGGCAGCGGCAGCACGGAGGCGCGGCTGCTCGTGACGCAGGACTTCGGCGCGAAGGTGATCGGCGCGAGAATCGTCCAGGACGCGCCGTCCTCCGACACCGTCATGCGGCTGCTGGCACGCAACTTCACGGTCAAGACCCGCTACGGCGGCGGCTTCGTGGAGTCGATCGACGGGCTCGCCGGCGGGACCGCGAACGGCCGCAAGGTCGACTGGCTGTTCTACGTCAACGGCATCCAGAGCGACAAGGGCGCCGCCGAGGTGAAGCTCCACGCCGGCGATCAGATCTGGTGGGACCGCCACGACTGGGGCGCGACGCAGACCGTCCCGGCCGTCGTCGGCTCCTTCCCGGAGCCGTTCGTGCACGGCTCCGGCGGCAGACGCTGGCCCGTGCTGCTCGAATGCGACGACCCCAACGGCGCCGCCTGCAACGAGGTCAGCGACCGCCTCAGCGCGGTCGGCGTGATCGCCAACAAGCAGGTGATCGGGACCGGCGTCGGGAGAGACACGATGCGCATCTTCGTCGGCCCGTGGCAGCGGCTGCGCTCGGACGTCGTCCTGCGCCAGATCGACCGCGGGCCCGCCTACGGCGGCGTCTACGCGCGCTTCGACCAGAACGGCACGAGGCTGAGCCTGCTCGACGGGCAGGGTCGCGTCGCCCGCACGCTCGGCGCCGGCGCGGGGCTCGTCGCGGCGACGAGATTCCAGGACCAGGCCCCGACGTGGGCGATCACCGGCACCGACGTCGCCGGCGTCGAGTCGGCCGCCAAGGCCCTGACCGCGCCGCAGCTGAGAGACCACTTCGCGCTCGCGATCGACGGCGGTCGGCCGACGAGCGTTCCGCTCGTGGGATGAGATGGGCCCGCGCCGACGCGCCAGCCCGCTGCATGCCGCCCGCGCCTCCGCCGGTTGCGGGCTGTGCGCCGCGCTCGCGCTCGTCGCGCTGCTCTACGACCACCCGCTCGTGCTCGCCGCTGTGCTCGTGGCCGTGCTGGGAGCCGGGATCGCCGCAGGCGTCGGGCACGCGCTGGTGCGGGCGACGCTGTTCGCGCTGCCGTTCACGCTGATCGTCGCGCTGATCAACCCGCTCGTGACGCACGAGGGTCTGACGGTGATCGCGCGGCTCGGCACGCTCCCGGTGATCGGCCAGCTCGACGTGACGCTCGAGGCGACCGCCTACGGCGGGGTGCTGGGGATGCGGGCGCTCGCGCTGATCCTCTGCTTCGCGCTCTACGCCGCGGCGGTCGATCCCGACGAGATGCTGCGACTCTTCCGCCGCGTCTCCTACCGCTCCGCGCTGACGGCGACGCTCGCGACCCGCATGGTGCCGGTGCTGCAGCGCGACGGCCGCCGCATGGCCGACGCGCAACGCTGCCGCCCCGGCACGCCGGCCTCGCGCGTCGCGCTCGTGCGGGCGGTCGCGGCGGGCGCGCTCGACCGCGCCGTCGACGTCGCCGCGGCGCTCGAGGTCCGCGGTTACGGGGCGGCAAAGCGCCC
>JAOPZA010000172.1 GCA_025964325.1 Conexibacter sp. | reverse complement strand
CGCACGCTGAGCTTGCGGAAGGACTGACTCAGGTGGTACTCGACCGTCTTGGGGCTGATGTAGAGCTCGCCGGCGATCTCGCGGTTGGTCCGTCCCTCGGCGGCGAGCAGCGCGACCCGGCGCTCGCTGGCGGTGAGCACGTCGCGGTCCTCGACGTCGGTGCGCCGGACCCGCGCACCGAGGGCCTGCAGCTCGGTCCGGGCGCGCTCGGCGAGGAGCGTCGCGCCACCCGACTGGGCGGCGGCGAGCGCCTGGCGAAGCGGCTGTTCGGCGTCGCGCCGGCGCCCGGCCCGGCGCAGCGCGGCGCCGAGGTCGACCAGGGCGTACGTGCGCTCCAGCCGCGGCCGGTCGCCGGGCAGCGCCTCGACCGCCGCGCGCAGGCTCTCGAGTCCCTCATCGCCGCCCTCCACGAGGCCACGGATGCGCAGCGTCGTCGAGATCGCGCGGTCGACGCCGGCGCGCTCCGCCAGCGCGAGCTCCTCGGCGAGCAGCTCGAGCGCGGCCTCCCGATCGCCGAGCGCGTGGCGCGCGAACGCGGCCGAGGAGCGCCACGGCACCGCGCTGGGCAGTTCCGCGAGGCTGTCGCGACGTGCGCGCACGCCCGCCGCCTCGAAGTCGGCGAGCGCGCCGTTCGGGTCCTGGCGCAGCAGCTTCAGCCGCCCGCGGGCCTCCAGCAGGATCGTGAACTCGCTGGAGTGCCGCAGGATCGGGTCGTCCATCACCACGGCGAGCGTCTCCTCCGCCGCCGCCAGCTCGCCCCGCTCGATCAGGCAGCGCGCGTGCACGCGGTGGAGGCTGCCGAGGTGCCGCGCCCAGCCGATCCGGCGCGCGTCCAGCGCGGCCTCGGCCTGCGCGAGCGCGCCGCTCACGTCGCCCCGGTGCAGGAGCGCCGGCGCGCTGCACCAGGCGACGGTCGCACACGCCAGCGGCGATCGGCTGCGCTCGGCCTCGGCGCGCGTGGCGTCGAGGATCTCCAGCTCGCGCTCGAGGTCCCCGATCCAGTACAGCGAGCCGCAGACCAGCGTCCAAGCATCGCCGTCGGCTCCCTCGTCGGCCAGCAGCGCCTCGGCGGCCCACGCGCGATCGCACAGCTGACGCACCCGCTCCCGCGGCACCGCGGCGAGCGTCTGCTGGAGCGCGAGCTGGGCGAGCAGCATCCGCTCGGCCGGAGTCGATCCCGCCTCGTCGCCTTCGATCAGCGTCCGCAGCTCGCGTTCGACGAGCGGTCGCAGGTCGACGTCGAACTGCGCGACGCCGAGGTACGCGGCGCGCAGCTCCTGGTCGAGCGGATGGTCGGGATCGACCTGGGCCAGGTCGACGCGGGCCAGCTCGTACGTCCGCGCCGCCGCGCGGGTGCGGCCGGTCGTGAACAGCCAGCGCCCCTCGTCGCGTCGCACGGCCGCGCGCCGGATCGGATCGTCGATCGCCGCGAGCGCCGCGGCGAAGGTGCGGCCGGCGGCCTCGTCGCCGGTCGCAGCCTGGGCGCGCGCGAGCTCGACGAGGACCTCGGCCCGATCCGGGGGCGGCGGCGGCTCGTCGAGCGCGCGCTGGAGGAAGCGCAGCGCCGACCGTGACGCGCCCAAGGCCGACGCCTGGGCGGCGGCTTCGCGCAGCCGTGCGACGGCCCACCCGTCGGCGCGACGGGGGGCGTGGAGCAGGTGCGCGCCGACGACGTCGGCTCCGGAGCCCTCGTCGCCCAGCAGGCGGGCGGCCCGGACGTGGCCGTCGGCGGCCGCAGCCGGACGGAGCGCGTCGTACACGGCGGCAGCGACGAGCGGGTGGACGAAGCACAGCGGCTCGCCGGGGTCGAGGACGTCCGCGTCCACGAGCGCGTCGGTGGCGACCGCCGCCGCCGGCTCGGCCACCCGCGCGAGCAGTGCCGCGCGCCGCACCGTCGCCTCCGAGCCGAGCACCGCGACGGCACGCGCGACGGCGACGGCGTCCGGTCCGCGATCGGCGAGCCGGATCGCGACAGCGGAGCGCAGCGAGGCGGCGGCGAGCTGCTTGACGCGCTGCGGTGACAGCGGGCGATCTCCGCCCAGCTCGCCCGCGGCCGCCTCCAGCAGCGAGACGAGGAAGAACGGGTTGCCCGCGGTGAGCGCGTGGACGTCGCCGACGACGGCGCCGGGGTCCTCGGCGCCGGTCAGCTCTGCCGCGAGCTCGCGCGACGCGGCCGGCGACAGCGGCGGCAGCTCGATGCGCCGCACCGCCGCGTGGGCGGCGACGTGGGCGAGCAGCGGCTGCGCCGGGGTGCCCTCGCCGGGGCGCGCCGCGAGGACGAGGGCGATCGGCACCTCGTCGATCCGCTGCAGCAGGTAGAGGACGAAACGCAGCGAGGCGGGATCGATCCAGTGCCCGTCGTCGAGGCACAGGAGCAGCGGGCCGCGCTGCGCGAGCGCCTGCACGGCGCGGAAGAACGCGTCCGCGACGCGGACCAGGTCGGCGTCGGACCTTGCCGCGCCGGTCGCCGTCCACTCCGCGCCGAGGCGACGGCGATCTGCGAGCGTCAGCACGCCGAGGGCCGGCAGGAGGAGCGCCTGCGCCGCTCCCCACGGACGCTCCTGCTCGAAGCGGCCGCCGACCGCGGTGAGGACCGTCATGCCGACCTGCCCCCCGCGCGCCTCGGCCGCGCGCAGGAGTCGCGTCTTGCCGAGCCCCGCCCCGGCCTCCACGAGGAGCGCCCCGCCGCGGCCAGCAGCGGTGCCGGCCAGGAGCGCGTCGATCGCCGCGAGCTGCCCGGCGCGCTCCAGGAGCGCGGGCTCGTGGCGTGCCTCCGCCGGCGCGCTCAGGGCGCGGTCCTCGGCGAGTTCGATGGGAGCAGCGCGAGAATCCGGCATGACGCCGGATTCTCACGGTTCTCCGTGCGGCGAGGCCGTCCGCTAAGCGAACGGACGAGGCCGGGCTAGCGCGGGCCCCGTCCGTCGAGCCCACCGAGGAACGTCATCTTCGTCTTGTCCAGGCAGTTGCCGGCGGGGGCGCTGCCCGTCGTGACGATCTTGACCGGGATCTTGTTCATGTCGCCGATCTTGTTGACGACGGTCTGGCTCATCTGGACCGGGACGTCGCCCATGCCGCCCATCGTCGTCGTCCCCTGGGCGATGAGCGCCCCGTCGCGTTGCACGCGCGTCTTCAGCCCCTGCGCCTGGGCGATCGCGGGAGCGACATAGACCTTCGTGGTCACCTTCATCGTGGTGTCGACGGCGACCGGCATCTGGAAGGTCAGGCCGGGCGTGTTGCCGACCGCGGCCTGCGCCCGGCGCAGCACGTTCGGGCTCGGCTTCATGAGCTGCATGTCCGGCTCGGCGCCGGTCTTCATCGGATCCATGCCGGGCGGCATCAGCGCGGGCACCATCGTGCCCGGCTTCATGCCCGGGATCATCGCGGGCCTCAGCATCGAGGCCTTCATGCCGGCCGGGAAGACCTTCGGCATGGCGGGCATCGTCATGCCGGGTGGCATCGTCATGCCGGGTGGCATGACCATGCCGGGCGGCATCGTCGGCATCGTCCCACCCGGCGCGGAGGAGCCGGAGGAGACCGTGAACGTCGTCTTGGACGACGCGAACGGCGCGCTCGCCTCCTTGACGACGATCGTGTGCGTGCCGTTGGGAACGCCCTGGAGGCTGTCACCGGAGAAGCAGTAGCCCTCGGGGCCGCCATCGAAGGTGCACTGGAACCGGTCGAAGCCGGGATCGCTGAAGACCAGGTTGACGAACTGGTAGTTGATCGTCGACCCGTCCCTCGGCGAGGAGATGACCGGCGCGGCGAACGCCGCCGACGACGGTGCGGCGACGACGAGTCCGGCGACGAGCGCGGACAGCGCGATGCTGCGAGGAATACGCAAGGGCGACAAGACGGAGCTCCTGAGTTTGGTCGCGCGGCGCGCGTCCGGACCGAGCCCCGGTCCGTCATCGGCGCACCTGCCCCCGCTGGGGCCGCTGTTACGCTGGATCATCCCTGCACGCTCGCTGGTTCGCCCCAGGGTTCGACCCCAGCATTTGGCACGCGGGCGTTCGCGACCCTACTGCGGATCGACGTCGACGCTGAGGTTCGCGCGCCGCCCGACCGGCGAGCGCGCCACCGCGTCGACGGCGGCCGCGACCGCCGCGACCGCCGTACGGCGCTGCGTCGCCTTGACGAGCAGCTGGCTGCGCTCGCGCCCGCGCAGTCTGAAGAGCGGCGCCGGGCCGAGCACGCTGGCGCCGGGCGGCGCGATCCGATCGCGCAGCGCGAGCGCGGCCGCCTCCGCGTCGGCGGCCTTCTCGGCCGAGCAGACGATCCGGATCAGCGACGCGAACGGCGGATAGGAGAGCGCCTCGCGCCGCGCGAGCTCGCCGGCGAGGAAGCCGTCGCTGTCGTGACGGGCGGCGGCGGCGATCGAGGGCGCGTCGGGCGAGAGCGTCTGCACGAGCACGCGGCCCGCGCCCTCCCCCCGCCCCGCGCGTCCGCCGAGCTGGGCGACGAGCGCGAACGTGCGCTCCTCGGCGCGGAAGTCGGGGAAGCGCAGCGTCCCGTCGGCGTCGAGCACGACGCCGAGCGTGACGTCCGGGAAGTCGTGGCCCTTGGCGACGATCTGCGTCCCGACCAGCACCCCCGCCGGCGCCTGGTCGAAGCGTTCGAGCGCGCGCACGATCCCGCCCTTGGTCGCGGCCGTGTCGGCATCGAGCCGCGTGATCGGGAAGCCGGGATCGCCGAGCGCGTCGAGCAGCTCCTGCTCGATCCGCTCGGTGCCCGCGCCGTGGCGCGCGACGGAGACCGAGCCGCAGCTCGAGCAGGCGGACGGTACGCCCTCGCGGTGGCCGCAGTGGTGGCAGGTGACGGCGCGCTCGCCACGGTGGAGCACGAGCGCGACGTCGCACTGCGGGCAGGTCCAGACGTGTCCGCAGGCCCGGCAGGAGAGGAAGTTCGACCAGCCGCGGCGGTTGACGAGGACGATCGCCTTGCGCCCTCCGCGGCGCACGTCGGCGAGCGCCTCGCGCGTCACGAGATGCAGCGGGTGGCGCGCGTCGCGCATGTCGAGCACCTCGACCGGCGGCAGCGGCCGGCCGTCGACGCGCTGCGTCAGGCGCAGGCGCCGGAGCACGTGGACGCTCTCCGGCCGCGGCGTCGCGCTGCCCGACAGCAGGACCGCGCCCGCCTCGTGCGCCCGGCGGGCGGCGACGCGACGGGCGTCGTAGCGCGGATCGCCCTCGTGCTTGTAGGCCGGCTCGTGCTCCTCGTCGACGATCACGAGGCCGAGCTCCGCGACCGGCGCGAAGACGGCCGAGCGCGGACCGACGCAGACGCGCGCCTCGCCCCGCGCGAGCGCCGTCCACTCGTCGTAACGCTCGCCCTGGCCGAGCTGCGAGTGGAGCACCGCGACGGTGTCCCCGAAGCGCGCCTGGAAACGGGCGACGGTCTGCGGCGCGAGCGCGATCTCGGGCACCAGCACGATCACCCCGCGGCCGGCCGCGAGCGCGGCCGCGGCGGCCTGCAGGTAGACCTCCGTCTTGCCCGAGCCGGTCACGCCGTGCAGCAGGAAGCGCAGCTCCGCGGGCGCAGGCGGCGGCGTCGTCGCAGCGGGGACGGCAGCGGCCGCGATCCGTTCGAGCGCGGCCAGCACCGGCGCGAGCGCCGCGCGCTGCTCGTCGGTCAGCGGCGGCGGTCCGGCGCTGCGGGCGCCGATCGAGCGGTGGAGCGGGCGCCGACGCTGCTCGCGCGGCTCGAGCACCAGCAGGCCGCGCTCGGCCAGCCGCCGCAGCCCGCCGTGATCGGCGCCCGTCTTGGTCGCCGGCAGCGCTCCCTCAGCCAGCAGCCGCTCGAGGACCGTGCGCTGGCGCTCGGTCAGGCGGACCGCGCCGGCCCGGTGCCCGTTCGCGGCTGCGGGCGTGTCGCCGTCGGCGAGGGCGTCGCACTGGCCGAGCGCGACGCGCGCCGCGTCGGTCGCCTCCGCCACGAGGACGCGGCGGACCTGGACGCGGCGGCGGACCGCCCGCCCGGCGCCGGGCGGCAGCACCAGCCCGAGCGCGCGCGCCGGCGTCGAGCAGTACTCGTCGGCGATCCACCCCGCCAGCTCGACCAGCTCCGCCGGGATCCCGGGCTCGATCAGCTCGCGCGGCTCGGCCAGCTTCTCCGGCGGCACGTCGGAGCTGTCCGCCAGCCCGACGACGACGCCCAGCACCTCGCGGCCGGCGAACGGGATCGCCAGGAGCGAGCCGACGCGCGCCGCGGAGAGGCGTTCCGGCAGCAGGTAGTCGAACGGGCCGCGCACCGCCCGCGCAGTCGTCAGCGGCTCGATGCGGGCGATCGGCGGCACTCGCTCACCCTAGATGGTCGATCCCACGGGATCGGCGGACGCGCGGGGAGCGGTTGGTCGGCGACCGGACGGTCGCATACGATGCGCGCGTGCCACTCGAGCTGCATCCGAACGAGCGCGTGATCTTCGACGGGCACCCGTCGTGGCGCGGGACGCTCGGCTTCTACATCCGCGGGCTGCTCGGCGCGATCGGCGGCGCCGCGATCGCCGCGCTCGTGACCGTGATCGGCAACGGCATCTCGTGGGCGATCGTGATCGCCGTCTTCGTCGTGCTGTTCGCGCTCGTCGTGCTCGCCGGGTTCCTCTTCCGCTTCTCGACGACGTACACGATCACGAACCAGCGGCTGACGATCCAGCGCGGGATCCTCTCGAAGCACATGCAGCAGACCCGCGTCGAGCGCGTGCAGAACGTCAACACCGACCAGACGCTGCTCGAGCGCCTGCTGCGCGTCGGCCAGGTCGACTTCGACACGGCCGGCGCCGACGACTCCGACTTCACCTTCCGTGGCGTCGCGAACCCGGACCAGGTCGTCCGCGCGGTCGACCGCGCGCACGGCGAGCGCGAAGAGCAGTCCGAGCAGCCGCTCTCCCCCGGCGGCGTCTAGCAGCCCAGCGCTCCGCCGCGCCGCCGGCCAGGTGCGTTGACTTTCGGTCCAGAGGACCCGAAAGTCAACGCACATCGGCTTGGGCGGCGGCGATCTGCGTCCGCCGGGCACGGCGAGGCGGCGACCGCGCGAACGCGGCCGCCGCATCACCACAGGCGTCTAGCGGACGGTCGTCTCCGCGCCGAGCCCGGCGGCTTCGCGCAGGAGGTCGGCTCTGTCCGTCTTCTCCCAAGTGAAGTCCGGGTCCTCGCGGCCGAAGTGGCCGTAGGCAGCCGTCTTCTGGTAGATCGGACGGTGGAGGGCGAGGTACTCGCGGAAGGCGCCCGGGCGCAGGTCGAAGTGCTCGCGCACGAGCTGCTCGATCCGGGCGCGGCCGATCTTCTCGGTGCCGAACGTCTCGACCATCACCGAGACCGGGTGCGCGACGCCGATCGCGTAGGCGACCTGCACCTCGGCGCGGTCGGCGAGACCGGCGGCGACCAGGTTCTTCGCGACGTAGCGGGCCGCGTAGGCGGCCGAGCGGTCGACCTTCGACGGGTCCTTGCCGGAGAAGGCGCCGCCGCCGTGGCGGGCCATCCCGCCGTAGGTGTCGACGATGATCTTGCGGCCGGTCAGGCCGCAGTCGCCGACCGGGCCGCCGATCACGAAGCGCCCCGTCGGGTTGACGAGGAACTCCTTGCGCAGGTTGTCGGCGTCGTAGAGCTCCTTCGGCAGCACCGGCAGCACGACGTTCTCCCAGAGGTCGTCCGGGATCAGCGACTCGGCGCCCTCTCGGTGCTGCGTCGAGATCAGCAGCTTCTCGATCGCGACCGGCTTGCCGTCGCGGTAGCGCACCGAGACCTGCGTCTTGCCGTCCGGGCGCAGGTAGTCGAGCGTGTTGTCCTTGCGGACCTCGGCGAGGCGCTTCGCGAGCTTGTGCGCGAGCGAGATCGGCAGCGGCATCAGCTCGGCCGTCTCGCGCGAGGCGTAGCCGAACATCATGCCCTGGTCGCCGGCGCCGGCAAGATCGAGCCGGTCCTCGTCGGTCGGGTCGGTGCGCGCCTCGAACGCCTGGTCGACGCCCTGGGCGATGTCCGGCGACTGCTTGTCGATCGCGTTCAGGACGGCGGCCGAGTCGGCGCTGAAGCCGAGGTCGGCGTCGTTGTAGCCGATCCCGCGGATCGTCTCGCGCGCGATCCCCTGGATGTCGACGTACGTGTCGGTGGAGATCTCGCCGGAGACGACCACCAGGCCGGTGTTGACGAGCGTCTCGCAGGCGACGCGGCCGTAGGGATCGTCACGCATGACCGCGTCGAGGACGCCGTCGGAGATCTGGTCGGCGATCTTGTCCGGATGACCTTCGGTCACCGACTCGGACGTGAAGAGGAACTCGTTGTCGGAAAAGGTGCTCATGGACTCGAAGGTCAGCTCCGCGGTCGTTGAATCTCCCCGCTCGTGATGCCGAAACGGCCCCACGGCCGAGGAGCTGGCTTGGGGTCGAAGAAGACTATCGTGGTCAAGTCTCGCGCGGACCGCGGGCTCGGGGGCGTCAGGCGGCTTCGCTGCTGCCGGCCGGGCCGGCGGTTCGCCCGGCGCGCCCGCCCCGCCCGCCGCGCCCGCGCTGGTCGCCGCCCTCGCCGCGCCGCTCGTTGCGCTCGACGAAGTCGATGATCAGCGGGATCCCCTCGAGCCGGTAGCGCTCGCGCAGCCGGTTCTCGATGAAGTAGGCGTAGTCGCGCGTGACGCGCTGACGCGAGTTGACCTGGATCGAGAAGCGCGGCGGCCGCTCGTCGGTCTGCGTCATGTAGATCAGCTTGAGGCGATGGTTCTGTCTCGCCGGCGGCTGGCGGATCTCCTGGATGTCGGAGAGGAAGCGGTTCAGCTGCGGCGTCGGGATGCGGCCGGAGGTGCGGTCGGCGAGCGCGAACGCCTCGATCAGCAGGCGCTGCACGTGCCGGCCGGTCAGCGCGCTGGCGGTCAGCACGCGCGGGCGCAGGCGCAGCTTCTGTGCGACGCGCGCGCGCTCGTAGTCGAGGTCGACCTCCTTGCCGGTGCCGCCGTCGGTCCCGGTCAGGTCCCACTTGTTCAGCACCATCGCGGTCGCGCAGCCGCTCTGCATCGCCAGCTCGGCGATGCGGAAGTCCTGCGAGGTGATGCCGTCGGTGGCGTCGCAGATCACGAGCGCGACGTCGGCGCGCTCGGCCGCGCGACGCGAGCGCAGCGAGGTGTAGTACTCGAGCGAGTCGCCGACCTTCGCCTGCCGCCGCAGGCCGGCGGTGTCGACCAGCACGAGTCTGCGGCCGTCGTACTCGAACGGCAGGTCGATCGCGTCGCGGGTCGTGCCGGCGACCTCGGAGACGATCACGCGGTCGTTGCCGAGGAAGCGGTTGACCATGCTCGACTTGCCGACGTTCGGGCGGCCGATCAGCGCGAGCCGGACGACGTCCTCCTCCTCGGCCGCCTCGTCCTCGGGCGGCAGGGCGGCGACGAGCCGGTCGAGCAGGTCGCCGGTGCCGAGACCCTGCGCGGCCGAGACCGCGATCGGGTCGCCGAAGCCGAGGGCGTGGAACTCGGCCGCGTACGGGATCTCGTTGACGCTGTCGACCTTGTTGGCAGCGACGAGCACCGGGACGGGCTGGCGGCGCAGGAGGTCCGCCATCTCCTGGTCCCCTGGGCGCACGCCGGCGCGGGCGTCGACGACGAAGAGCGCGACCTGCGCGTCGGCGAGCGCGGCGCGCGCCTGCTCCTGGATCGACCGCGACAGCTCGTCGCGGTCGTCGAGATCGACGCCGCCGGTGTCGATCAGCGTGAAGGCGCGACCGTTCCATTCGGTCGCCAGCTCCTTGCGATCGCGCGTGACGCCGGGCCGCTCGTGCACGACGGCCTCTCGCGACTGCGTGAGCCGGTTGACGAGCGACGACTTGCCGACGTTCGGGTATCCGACGACTGCGATCTTCATGGCTGGTTCCTCAAGTCGACGATCTCGACGGTGGCATCGTCGAGACGGATGATCTCTCCGATCATCCGTGTACGGGGCGCGCGGTGGCGCTGCGCCGTGGCGGCGCAGAACTCATCAGCATAGGAGACTCGGCCGCGACAGGAGCGCTGAGACCCTGCAGGCGCCTCAGCCGCCGGCCTGCGCGTCCGCTCTCGCCCGCCGGACGAGCGCGACGATCCGCTCGACGACCTGCTCGAGCGGCAGCCCGGTCGTGTCGAGCAGCGTCGCGTCCGGCGCCGCCTCGAGCGGCGAGTGCTCGCGCGTCTGGTCGCGCTCGTCGCGGATCGCCTGCTCGGCCAGGACCGTCTGCAGGTCGGCGCCGATCTGCTGCGCCCGGCGGCGCGCGCGCTCCTCCGGGCTCGCGGTCAGGAAGACCTTGACGGCCGCCTCGGGCGCGACGACGGTGCCGATGTCGCGACCCTCGGCGACCCAGTCGCCCGCGCCGACGATCTGGCGCTGCTGGACCACCAGCGCGGCCCGCACCGCCGGATCGGCGGCCGCGCGCGACGCGGCCTCGGCGGCCGCCGGCGTGCGGATCGCCTCGGTCACGTCGTGGCCGTCGATCCGGACGCGGTCGCCGAGCTCGATCCGCAGCGCCGGCGCCACGACCGACGGCGGCAGCTCGCGCTCGAGCGCGGCCAAGCCGACGGCGCGGTACATCGCGCCCGAGTCGAGGTAGGTGAAGCCGAGCGCGTTCGCGACGGCGCGTGCGACGCTCGACTTGCCAGCCCCGGCGGGACCGTCGATCGCGACGACCATGAGCCCCAGACTACCGGCGCGAGAGCGCGGCGATGTCGCGCTCGAAGCCGGGGTAGGAGACCGCGGCGGCGTCCATCCCCTCGACCTCGACGCCCTCGCGCGAGGCGAGGCCGGCGACGGCGCCGAGCATCGCGAGGCGATGGTCGCCGTGGGAGGAGATCCGCCCCCCGCACAGCCCGCCGGTCCCGTGCACGACGAAGCCGTCGTCGGTCGCCTCCAGCGAGCCGCCGAGGGCGTTCAGGCCGTCGACGACGGTCGCGATCCGGTCGGACTCCTTCAGCCGCAGCTCCCCGGCGCCCCGCACCACCGTCTCCCCCTCGGCGAAGCAGCCGAGCAGCGCGACGAGCGGCAGCTCGTCGATCGCGAGCGGCACCTCCGCCGCCGCGACGGTCGTACCCCGGAGCGGGCCGTGGGCGACGTCGAGCTCGGTCACCGGCTCGACCGGGCTGAAGCTGCCGTGCGGCTCCAGCTCACCGACCACGATCGCCCCCATCCGCTCGGCGATCCGCAGGAAGCCGGTCCGCGTCCAGTTGACGTTGACGTCCTGCAGGACGATCCGCGAGCCGGGCACGAGCACGGCCGCGGCGACGAAGAAGGCGGCCGAGGAGAGGTCGCCAGGCACGTCGATCGCGTCGAGCCCGAGCTCGTCGACGTGGCGCACCGTCACGCGGTCGGCCTCGCGCTCGACCGGAGCGCCGGCACGCGCCAGCATCCGCTCGGTGTGGTCGCGGCTCGGTGCCGGCTCGATCACGGTCGTGCCGGCGGCCGTCGTCATCCCGGCGATCAACACGCACGACTTGACCTGCGCGCTCGCGACCGGCAGCACGTACTCGATCCCCTGCAGGTCCGCTCCGTGCAGGCGGAACGGCGGGAAGCGCTCGTCCGTCGCCTCGATCCGCGCGCCCATCCGCCGCAGCGGCTCGGCGATCCGGTCGACCGGGCGGCGGCGGATCGAGCTGTCGCCGTCGAGCGTCCACGACTGGCCCGGATGCGACGCGAGCCAGCCCGGCAGCAGCCGCATCAGCGTGCCGGCGTTGCCGACGTCGATCGGCTGCGCCGTCTCGTGCGCGTTGCGCAGGCCGGCTCCGCGGATCACGAGCTCGTCGGCGCGCCGCTCGACGCGTGCGCCGACCGCCTCGATCGCCGCCAGCGTCGAGTTCGTGTCGGCCGCGTGCAGGTAGTTGCGGACCCGCACCGGCTCGGGCGTCATCGCCGCGAACAGCGCGGCGCGGTGCGAGATCGACTTGTCCGCCGGGACGCGCAGCGTGCCGCGCAGCCCGGGGTGCGGGTCGAAGCGGGCGATCGTGGGGCTCGACGTCGTCACGGCGTTCTCCTCTGGGTCCTGATGTCCGCGGCCTCCGTCATGCGCGTGCCACCGGATACCCCTGCTCGCCGACGAGGGCGAGCGCGCGCTCGGCCGGCTCGTCGCCGGCGACCCAGAGCGCGACGACGCCGCTCGAGCCGTCGGCGGCCGGATAGAGCGCCAGGTCGGCGATGTTGACGCCGGCGCGGCCGAGCTCGAGCGCGAGCCGCGCGATCACGCCCGGCGCGTTCGGCAGCGAGACGCGCAGCTCGTGCACCGGGCCGCCCGCCAGCTGCGCCTCGAGCAGCCGCCGGCGGTCCTCGCGCGCGCCGTCGTTCCAGCTCGTGACCGCGTCGGCGTCGCCGGCCGCGAGCGCGTCGCGGACGCTGCCGAGGCGGCCGATCGCGGCGTCGAGCTGCACGATCAGGGTGTCGCGGTTGGAGAGGTAGATGTCGGTCCAGATCGCCGAGCTGGCGCCGGCGACGCGGGTCGCGTCGCGGAAGCTCGGGCCCGTCGCGGGCAGCCGCTCGGACTCGTCGGCGAGCGCCTGCGCGGCCTGCGCGACGAGCACGTTGGCGAAGACGTGCGGGAGGTGCGAGACCGCGGCGAGCAGCGTGTCGTGCGTGTCGGCGTCGATCGCGGTCGGGTGGGCGCCGAGCCCGCGCACGAAGCGGTGCAGCCGCTCGTAGAGCGTGCCCGTCGTCTGCGGCGCCGGCGTCAGGTACCACGTCGCGTCCTGGAAGAGATCGGCGCGCGCGTGCTCGACGCCGGCCGTCTCCGCCCCCGCGAGCGGGTGGCCGCCGACGAAGCGGGGATCGTCGGTCGCGGCGACGACGGCGCGCTTGGTCGAGCCGACGTCGCTGACGACGCAGTCCGCGGGCGCCGCCGCCAGCACCGCCGCGATCGTCGCCGGCAGCGCGCCGACGGGGGCGGCGACGAAGGCGGCCTCCGCGCCCTCGAGCGCGGTCGCGAGCGCGTCGGCG
>JAOPZA010000021.1 GCA_025964325.1 Conexibacter sp. | reverse complement strand
GACCCTCACGGCGAGCGCGGCGCGGGCGAGGCCGGCGCCGACCGCGGCCGCGGCGTCGGCGCCGGTGGCGCCGTCGGCGAGCTCGAGGCGGGTGTCGTCTGGCAGCAGGACGTGCATCGGCGCTCATGCTACGCGACCTCCGCGGACCGGCGGCGCGTCGGCGCTCGCGCCGAGGATCAGCGGCGACGCGTGGAGTCCTGCACGGCCGGCCCGCGGCGGCGGGGCGCCGGTGCGCGGCGCGGGGCGAAGCGCGTGAGCGGCAGCGCGTGCGGGGCGCCGACGCGCGTCGCGACCGTCTGGAAGACCCCGATCTCGCCTCGTTCGAAGGCGAGCTTCGCAGCGGCCAGGTAGAGCCGCCAGACCCGCTCGCGCTCCGCGCCGGCGGCCGCGATCGCGGCCGCGCGGTGGCGCGCGAGGTTGCGCGTCCAGGCCCGCAGCGTGAGCGGACCGTGCTCGCGCAGCGCCTCCACGTCGCGGATCTCGAGGCCGGCCTGCTCGAACGCCGCGAGCACCGACGAGATCGCGTGCAGCTCGCCGTCGGGCACGACGTAGCGGGAGAGGAACGACGTCTCCGCGCGCTCGCCCGGCCGCAGCCGCGTGACGCCGTCGTTCAGCACAAGGCCGCCTGGGCACAGCAGCGACCGCAGCGTGCGCGCGTAGGTCGGGAGCTGGTCGCGGGCGATCTGCTCGCACATGCCGGTGCTGGCGATCTTGTCGAACGGGCCGTCGCCGACGTCGCGATAGTCGGCGACGCGCACCTCGACCTCGTACTCGAGCCCGGCGTCGCGCACCCGCCGGCGCACCTCCTGCGCCTGCGACTCCGACAGCGTGATCCCGACCGCCTGCACCCCGAAGCGCCGCGCGGCGTGGAGCAGCAGCGTCCCCCAGCCGCAGCCGACGTCGAGGAAGCGCTCGCCCGGCGCCAGGACCAGCTTGCGGCAGATCAGGTCGAGCTTGCGCTCCTGCGCCTCCTCGAGCGTGTCGCGCTCGCTGGCGTAGTACGCGCACGAGTCGACCAGCGAGGGGCCGAGCAGCAGCCGCTGGAAGCTCGCCGGCGGCTCGTGGTGGCGGCGGATCGCGTCATGGGCCCAGCGCGGCGAGCTCGGACCCCGCTCGAGCCGCGCCTCCGCCGGGGGCGGCGCGGGCGCGTGCCGCGGGAGCGCGTCGAGCGAGCGGGCCAACAGCGCGATGCGAGCGCGGTCCCGCGCGCCGATGCGGACCTCCGCGTAGCCCGAGCAGGCCGCCAGCAGCTGCGCGAGGTCGCCGTCGAGATCGAGGTCGCCGCTGACCCACGCGCGGCTGAGCCCGAGCTGGTTGGGCTCCTGCAGGACGTGGGCGAGCGCGCGCGGGCTGCGGACGTGGAGGCGCAGCGGAGGCCCGGTCGCACCGACGGTCGCGGGCAGCTCGCTGCCGTCCCAGAGCCTGCAGGTGAAAGCCCGCTGCGCGAAGGCGCCGTCTGCGATCCGCTCCAGTGCGGGTGCGATGCGTGTGGCGAGCGCGCCGTCGCGCCTCCGAACCCTGCGGCTCACGTCGACCTCCTCCGACCCTCCTTCCTCCTGGGGGCGGCGGTCAAACCTCGCGCGACGACCGAGCGCCGGGCAGCCGCATGCGCGACCGCCCGGCATGTGGTCCCGCCGGCCTCAGACCGTTCCGAGGTCGATGATGTCGTCGACGTCGGTCGGCTTCGGTCTCTGCGGGTTGTGGGCGTTGAGCACCCAGAGGTGGCCGTCGATCCGCGCCACGTCGACCGGGTTGCGCAGTCTCCTCCGCGGGATCGTCTTGACGATCCTGCCGGCGGTCAGCGAGCCGTTCAGCTGGACCTCCTGCACCTTGCCGCGGTTCTCGGCGACGTAGAGGCGGCGGCCGTTCAGCATCAGGCCGTCGTTCGTCGGCAGCGTCGCGCCGCCGAGGTCGACCGTTCTCGCGACGCCCGTCTTCGGGTTGATCTTGTAGAGGATGCCCGTGCCGTACTGGCCGCTCAGAAGCTCCCCACCCGCGGGGATGATCCCGTCGAGGTCGAAGGCGTTGGGCTTGAAGTCGCCGGTCGGCGCGATCGTGCGGACCGCGCCCTTGCCGCTCGTCGGGAGCGCGTAGATCACGTGCTTGAGCGTGTCGGTCGCGTAGGCCGTGTGGCCGAGGATGCCGACGCCGTTGACGAAGCCGCCCCTGACGTCGTAGGTGCGGATCGGCGTGCCGTCGTGGGCGGAGTAGACGAAGATCTTGCCCGTCGTGCCGCCGGCGACGATGATGCGTCCGTCGGCGAAGCGGATGCCGTTCGAGTGGACGCCCGGGCGCCCGCGGACGGCAGTCGTCTGCTCGCCGGTCTTGACATCGAGGCGCAGCACGGTGCCGTCGATCTGCGAGCCGACGTAGAGCGCTCCGGCGTGAGCCGTCATCGCCTCGGCCGAGAAGCCGGCCGGCAGCTCGAGGGTCTTCGGTGTGGCCGCGTGCGCGGCGGGAGCGGCGACGAGCATCATGCCCGCGGCCGCTGTGAGGAGGGATCTGTTGATGAGACGCATCCCCTCTCCCTTCCCATCCCGCCCGGTTCGTGAACCTTCGAATCGAGAACGCCGGCGGCTCTCGAACGACGCACCGAGACGCGGTTAGTAGACCGGGAGATCGCGGGTACGTGAGGTGTCGAACCGATGCTCGCGAGCCTCACATCACACCGCCCCGACCGCCGTCCGTCCGGCGGGCCGCACGACGGCGACGACGCCGGCGGAGCCGCGGACGCCGTGCGCAGATGGGCAGCGCACGTCGCCGGCGGCGCCCTCGCCGAGCTGCCGTTCGCGCTCGCGTTCTGGGACGGCAGCTCGATGCCGGCGAGCGCAGCCGTCCCCGCCGCGGAGCCACCGACGATCCGCGTGCATCGCGCCGCACTCGGTCACGTGCTGCACGAGCCGAACCAGCTCGGCCTGACGCGCGCGTTCGTCAGCGGCGCGCTGGAGCTCGACGGCTCGATCGAGGCGCTGCTCGCGCTGCGCGGCCGCTTCGACGGCCTCAAGCTCTCGCCGGCCGAGCTGGCGAGCGCGGCCGTGCTCGCCGTCCGGCTCGGCGGGATCGACGCCCTGCGACCGCCGCGGATCCCCGACAGCGAGGTGCGCCAACGCGGCCGCCTGCACTCCCTCCTGCGCGACCGCGCCGCCGTGCGCCACCACTACGACGTCTCGAACGCCTTCTACCGCGACGTGCTCGGACCGACGCTCGTCTACTCGTGCGCCTACTTCGCCTCGCCGGACGAGTCGCTCGAAGCGGCGCAGGAGCGCAAGCTCGAGCGGATCTGCCGCAAGCTGCGCCTGAGCCGTGGTGAGCGGCTGCTCGACATCGGCTGCGGCTGGGGGTCGCTCGTGCTGCACGCGGCGGCGCGCCACGGCGTGCAGGCGATCGGGATCACGCTGTCGCCCGAGCAGGCCGCGCTCGCGCGCGAGCGGGTGCGGGAGGCCGGCCTGTCGGACCGCGTCGAGATCCGCATCGCCGACTACCGCGAGCTGGGCGACGAGCCGTTCGACAAGATCGCCAGCATCGGCATGTACGAGCACGTCGGCGCCTCGCAGCTCGACGCCTACGCCGCGACGATCGGGCGGCTGCTGCGGCCGGGCGGCCTCGCGCTCAACCACGGCATCTCACGGCTCGCCTCGACGCCGGCCGGGCCGAAGTCGCTGATCCAGCGCTACGTCTTCCCCGACGGGGAGGTGCAGCCGGTCGCCGACGTGATCGGCGCGCTGCAGCGTGCCGGGCTCGAGACGCGCGACCTCGAGTCGATGCGCGAGCACTACGCGCTGACGCTGCGGCGCTGGCTCGCGAACCTCGACGCCGCGCGGGACGCCGTACGGGCCGAGATCGGCGTCGAGCGCGAGCGCGTCTGGCAGCTCTACATGACCGGCTCGGCGCTCGCGTTCGAGGACGGCGACATCACGATCTACCAGGTGCTCGCCGCGAAGCTCGGCGGCGCGCACCGGCTCGCGCTCGTCCGCGGCGACCTCGCCTAGGAGGCGCGGACCAGGACGAGCCTGGGCCGGCCGATCGCGGCCGCGGCGGCGTGCACGGATGTCGTATCGAGAAGCGCTCGCCAGCCGCCGATAGTGAGGCGACGCTTCGTCCCTACGGCCAGAAAGACCGTGCTCATGAAGACCTCATCGTGGATCGTCTCGCTCGCGTGCGCGGGTGCCCTGTCGCTCGGCGGCGTGGCGCAGGCCGCCACCCCCTCGCGGAGCGTGGCCGCGGCGCCGGCGGCGCACACGACCGCGATCGGCACGGACATCGCGGGCGCGTTCGCCGCGAAGCTCGCGACGAGCGGCGCCAGCTATCTGATCGGCCAACTCCAGGGCGGCGCGCTCGGCGGCACGGGCAAGTCGATCGGTGACTTCCTCTCCAGCGCCGGGCTCGGCGACCCGAACGCAGCGGTGCTCGCCGAGTTCAAGGCCGTCAACGCGCGCCTCGACACGCTCCAGCAGAGCGTCGGCGAGCTCGGCTCGAAGATCGACCAGCTTGCGGCCAGCCAGGCGAACAACGCGTACTCGAACCACGTCGCGCACGCGACCAAGCTGCGCAGCGCGGTCCTCACGGGCGAGGAGAAGCTGCGCCAGATCGCGGCGGCTCCGATCGCCGACCGCCCGGAGCTGGCGGCGGCCTTCGTCAAGTTCTACAACCACAACCTCGCCGACAACCAGAAGGAGTTCGAGCACTATCTGACCGGCGGCGGCGTCGCCGGCGCGGACGGCATCTTCCAGCTCGCGAGCAAGCGCTCCCGCAGCGCCGCGCAGCCGTTCTTCACGGCCACGATGAGCGAGTTCCCGCGTCAGGTCTGGCAGGAGTACACGCTGATCCAGGCCGTCTGGCTCCAGGAGACGCTGAACGTGCTCGCCTACGAGCGCGCCTCGGAGGCGCGGATCGTCGCGGCGATCGCGGTGACGAAGGCGGAGATCGACCGCGAGTGGGCGACGATCCCGCCGATGAGCGTCTTCCCGAACACGGTGATCGACGTCCGCACGAGCCAGATGTGGAGCTGGCGGGTCGACGGGACGCCGTGCGCGGACCACACGACCGCGAGGACCTACAACACCTGCATCTACGCCCGCGGCGCGCACGCGAGCAAGGGTCCGTGGAGCCTGACGACCTACTCGACCGGCAACGTCGACGCGACGAACGGCAGCCCGGGCTCCGGCTGGGCGCGGCCGACCATCTCCGAGCTGCAGAAGCTCGACTCGGGCGCGAGCGGCGCCGCGGTCCCGGGCTGGCTGCACGCGACCGGCGGCTTCCCCGCGGCGATCACGGGCGAGGTCTGGACCTCGGCGGTGAGCGGCAACAACGCGACGACGGTCAACCAGTCGTCCGGCGCGACGGCGAGCCGCGCGAAGGCCGAGGCGCACTACTCGCTGCTGACCGGCGCGGTCGACACGCGGCCGGGCTGGTACTGGCTGCACTAGCGAGGGGATCCGCCGCTACAACGCGAAAGCCCCGCATATGCGGGGCTTTCGCACAGTGGGCGATACTGGGCTCGAACCAGTGACCTCCGCCTTGTCGAGGCGGCGCTCTCCCAGCTGAGCTAATCGCCCTGGGATCGGGAAGCCTAGCAATGGACGCGTCCGCGTGACGGGAAACCCATCGCAAGGCGACGACCGGAATCGAACCGGTGTACACGGCTTTGCAGGCCGCTGCGTAACCACTCCGCCACGTCGCCAGGGACCGCGTAGCCTAGCGGCCCGCCTGCCGGGATGGGCGCGCCGACGGGGCGGCGTTCAGCGCGCCGGCCACGGCGGGTCCTGGAGCGGCGGCGGAGTCGCCGGGTCGGCCGCCAGCAGCAGGCGCCGCGTCTGCACGAGGTGATCGCGCATCGCAGCCGCGACCGCGTCGGGGTCGCCGGCGCGCAGCGCGTCGAAGATCCGCACATGCTCGTCGTAGATCGCGCGCAGGTCGCGACCGCGACCGACCGTCGAGGCGCCGCGGAAGCGGACGTGATCGCGCAGCCCGCCGACCATCCCCACCAGCCTCCGGTTGCCGGCCGCCGCGAGCAGCAGCTCGTGGAAGCGCTGGTCGTGCGTCATGAACGCGGTCTCGTCCTCGGCGCGCAGCAGGCGGCCCATCGCGGCCAGCTCGGCGCTCAGCGCGGCCAGCTCGTCCTCCCCCACCAGCTCCGCGGCGCGCCGCGCTGCCGGCACCTCCAGCAGCAGCCGCAGCGTGAAGACCTCGTCGAGGTCGCGGGCCGAGGACTCCAGCACGCGCACGCCGCGATTGCGCTCGAAGCGCACCATCCCCTGCCGTTCCAGGAGCAGCAGCGCCTCGCGCACGGGCGTGCGCGAGACGCCGAGGCGATCGGCCAGGCGCGCGACCGAGTACAGCTCGCCGCTCGGCAGGCGGCCGTCGACGATCGCCGCGCGCAGCGCCGCGATCGCCCGGTCCGTCAGCGTCTCCCGGTCCCCTCCGAGCGCGTCGAGCGCGAGCTCGCGCTCGCCGTCGCCGTCCGCGACTGGAGCCATCGTCCTCGCCCGCCCGCTCACCAGTTCGTCATCGACGCCATGAGGATCTGGCGCAAGTCGTCGGCGCTCGGCTCGCGCGGCGCGATCACGAGCAGCCGCTGCTGCTTGCGTGCCCCCTCGACGAGCGCCGGCACGTCGTCCTCCGTGTAGCCGAGCTCGGCGATCCCGCTGGGCGCGTCGACGTCGCGCATCAGCCGGCGCAGCACGTCCGGCAGCGTGTCCGGACCCGCGTCCGGGAGCTGCTCGCCCGCGAGCAGCTCGGCGACCTGGTGGTGGCGTTCGGGCGCCGCCTCGTAGGTGAAGCGGAAGGCCGCCGGACCGGTCACGATCACCGAGTGGCCGTGCGGGACGAACGGATGATCGGCCGGATAGCCGGGCGGCTGGTAGACGTGCTTGAGTCCGGCGATCGGGTACGCGCAGGCGTGCGGGATGTGGACGCCGGCCGAGCCGAAGCCGACGCCCGCCATCGTCGCGGCCAGCATCATGTAGCCGCGCGCCTCGACGTCGTCGGCGTCCGCGACGGCGCGCCGCAGGTATCTGCCGCCGTACTCGAGCGCCTTCGCCGACCAGACGTCGGCGACGGGGTTGGCGCCCTGGTACGGCGGGCGGTCGTCCGGCGAGGCGGGTCGCGGGCGCGTGTCGAACGGCTTCGAGAGGAACGACTCGGCCGCGTGGCAGACGACGTCGAGGCCGGCCGAGGAGGTCACCTCGGGCGCCAGCGTGCGCGTCAGCTCGGGGTCGACGATCGCCTGCGTCGGCCGCAGGTAGCGGTGCGAGATGCCGGACTTCAGCTTCAGGTCGGGGATGTCGAGGACGGCGACGGTCGTCGCCTCCGACCCGGTCCCCGAGGTCGTCGGGATCGCGAGGTGCGGCCGCAGCGGCGAAGGCGGCTTCCTGCCCGCGCCGACCGGCGGATTGACGTAGTCCATCACGGGCGCGGGATGGGTCGTGACGAGGTTCGCGACCTTCGCGGTGTCGATGCTCGAGCCACCGCCGACCGAGACGAAGCCGTCGACCTCGTGCTCGATCGCGAAGTCGGCGGCGTCCTGGAACGACTCGAGCGTCGGCTCGACGCGGCTGCGGTCGTACAGCACGACCTCGATCCCCTCGGCCTCGATCAGGCGCTTGACGCGCTCGGGATGGCCGAGGGCGGCGACGCCGGGATCGGTCACGAGCATCGCGCGGCGCACGCCGAGGCGCTTCAGCTCCCAGCCGGCGTCAGCCGAGGCGCCGGGGCCGAACTTCACCGGGGTCGCCTCGAGCGTGAACACGGTCTCGCGGCCGGCTGCGGCCATCGTCTCCTCCTTCGGTCTCTCCGCGCGGACGACGAGTAGCATGTCACATGCAATGGAGCTCGCTCAAGCCCTGCGTGAGGTCGTCGGAGCCACGCACGTGCTCGTCGATCCGGAGCTCACGGGTCCCTACGAGCGTGACTGGACCGGCCGCTTCGGCGGGCGGGCGCGGCTCGTCGCGCGTCCTGCCGACACCGCGCAGGTCGCCGAGGTCGTGCGCCGCTGCGCGGCGTCGGGCGCGGCCCTGATCCCGCAGGGCGGCAACACCGGGCTGGTCGGCGCGAGCGTGCCGCGGGCCGGTGACGAGGTGCTGCTGTCGCTGCGCCGGCTGAACGCGATCGGCGAGGTCGACGCGGCGCTCGGCCACGTCGCGGCCGGCGCCGGCGCGACGCTGGGCGCGGTGCAGGCGGTCGCGAAGGCGGCCGGCCTCGACGCCGGCCTCGACTTCGCCGCACGTGACTCGTGCACGCTCGGCGGCGTGGTCGCCTGCGACGCCGGCGGCGCGCGGGCGCTGCGCCACGGCACCGCGCGGGCACACGTCGCCGGCCTCGAGGCCGTGCTGGCCGACGGGACGGTCCTCTCGCGCATGAGCGGCCTGACGAAGGACAACGCCGGCTACGACCTGCCGTCGCTGCTGGTCGGGTCCGAGGGGACGCTGGGGATCCTCACGCGCGTGCTGTGGCGACTCGTGCCGCGCCTCGACGCGCGGGTCGCCGCGCTCGTCCCGCTCGCCTCCGTCGAGGATGCGGCGGGGCTGCTGGCGGCGCTGCGCGCGAGGGCGCCGTCGCTCGAGAGCTGCGACTTCTTCCTCGACGAGGGGCTGTCGCTCGTGCTCGCGCACCAGCGCCGGGGCTCGCCGCTGCAGCCGCGCAGTCCCGTGTACGTGCTGGCGGAGTGCGCGGCCCGCAGCGATCCGACCGACGAGCTGGCGGCGGCGCTCGAGCGGGCGGGGATCGAGGATGCGCTGATCGCAGACGACACCGTGAGCCGCGAGCGCTTGTGGAGTCTGCGCGAGGGTCACACCGAGGCGATCAGCGCCGCCGGCGTGCCGCACAAGCTCGACGTCGGCGTGCCACTGGCGGCGCTGGGGCGCTTCCTCGACGAGGTGCCGCGCGTCGTCGAGGCCGCAGTGCCGGGGGCGCGCGCGATCCTGTTCGGCCACCTCGGCGACGGCAACGTGCACGTCAATGTCCTGGGCCCCGATGCCGATGACGAGCGCGCCGACGACGCCGTGCTCGAACTCGCGCTCGCCTGCGGCGGGACGATCAGCGCCGAGCACGGCGTGGGCGTCGCGAAGGCCCGCTGGCTCGAGCGGGCGCGCGGCGCCGACGAGGTCGCGGCGATGCGCGCGATCAAGCGGGCGCTCGACCCCGACGGGCTGCTGAACCCGGGAGCCGTCCTGCCGGCATCTAGGTATACTTCACCGCCTCGCGGATGTAGCTCAGTTGGCTAGAGCGTCTGCTTGCCATGCAGAAGGTCGAGGGTTCGAGTCCCTTCATCCGCTTCACCCGAAAGCCCCGCTCCGGCGGGGCTTTCGGCGTTCAAGGCCAGATCGTCGGGACCTCAGCCGCAGCCGGGAGTACCAGTTGGGAGCCCGCCGCCGCCGCTCCGAACCCTGCTCGCCCTCACCGTCGGCGCACCGATGAGTTCGGCGCCAACCGTCGGTCGTGGCACGCTCTCCGACCAGGACTTCCTAGAGTCCCCAGGACCCCACCGAAAGGCAGGACCCGATGGAGACCTGGGATGCGATCACCTCGCGACGGGATGTGCGGAGCTTCGAGGAGCGGCCGCTGCCGAGCGATCAGCTCGACCGCATCCTCGAGGCGGGCCGCCGGGCGCCCTCCTCGCGCAACTGGCAGCCGTGGGACTTCGTCGTCGTCACCGAGCGCGACCAGCTGACGGAGCTGGCGAAGGTCTGGAGAGGCGGCGGCCACGTCGCGGGGTCGGCCGCGACGATCGCCCTGATCCTCCCCGACTCCGACAGCGCGCGCGAGCGCGAGCTCGCCCACTACGACCTCGGGCAGGCGACGATGGCGATGCTGATCGCGGCCGCCGATCTCGGCATCGGCTCGGGCCACTCCGCGGTCGGCGACCAGGCCCGGGCGCGCAGCCTCCTCGGCTTCCCCGAGGATCGCTACGCCGCCTTCCTGATCGACCTCGGCTATCCGGCCGACCGCCCGTTGAAGCCGATCCAGAAGCCAGACCGGCGGCCCTTCGACGAGGTCGTGCACCGTGGGCGCTGGTAGCGACGAGCCGCACCGCGCCCACCCCGCGCGACTTCGCGTCGCGCGCCACACCGACCGTCTCGAGCAGGTCGTCGCCTTCTACCGCGACCGCGTCGGCCTGCCGGAGCGCGGGCGCTTCGCCGACCACGACGGCTACGACGGCGTCTTCCTCGACGTCCCGGGCAGCGCGGCTGAGCTCGAGCTGACCAGCGGCGGCTCGCATCCCGCTCCGGCGCCGCACCCGGATTCGCTGCTCGTGCTCTATCTCGAGACGCGCGAGGAGATCGACGCGATCGCGGCGCGCATCGACCAGCCGCCGCTCGTCCCAGCGAATCCCTACTGGGAGGCGAACGGCGTCACGTTCGCCGACCCCGACGGCTTCCAGATCGTGCTCGCCATGATCGACTGAGCGCCACGACCGCCGTCGCGACAGACGGCTTGCACGGGTTACACGCGGGCGCGCGGTGGGCACCCGTCCAGGAATGACGCCCGATCCAACCGAAGAGACACGCGAGCTCGCCGGCACGCCGCCGGCGGAGGTCGCTCCCGCAACCGAGATCGACCAGTTGGCCGCCAATGACGGCCTCGCCGCGGCCGGCGCCGCGGCGGAGCGCGCCGAGAGCCGCAGCCCGGCGGCCGACGAGGACGTCGAGGCGCTGCTCGACACCAGCTTCCCGGTCGTGTTCCGGGGCTACGACACGCGCGTCGTGGACGCGTACGTGGCGAGCGTCGAGCGCTGCATCGACCGCTTCCAGGAGAGCCACTTGCCGACCGACGCCGTGCGCAGAGCGCTCGACCGCGTCGGCGAGCAGACGGCGACGATCCTCCAGGAGGCCGAGCGCTCGGCCGAGGAGACGACCGCGACCTCCCGCACGCAGGCCGACGACCGTCTCCAACGTGCCGAGCAGGAGGCTGCGGCCATCTGGACGACGGCGCACGCCCGCGCCAGAGGCATCGACGACGACATCGAGCGCCTATGGCAGGAGCGCCAGCGCCTGATCGAGGCGACCAAGGGGCTGGCAGAGGCGCTCAGCGGCATCGCCGCCGACGCGGAGGCCCGCTTCCCGCCGGAGGACGACCAGGCGTCGCCCGGCGAGACCGTTCGCGGAACGAGCCGCAACGGCACGCGACGCGACGACGCCGCAGCCGACGAGTGACGCGCGACGCGGCGCGGGCACGTACCTGCGGGTGAGGCCGACCCGCCGAGGACCGCGCGGACGGCGGCGAGCAGACTGGAACGCGAGCTCCCACGTTCGATCTAGACTCCTGGCCAGGTAGCCAGCGTGAGACCTACGACTGCTCGATCCTCAAGGAGTGACGAAATGCCCAGTCCCGAAGCGCTCGTCTTCGACGCGATCCGAACACCGCGTGGAAAGGGCAAGATCAACGGCTCGCTCCACACGACGAAGCCCGTCGACCTGGTGGTCGGCCTGATGCACGAGATCCTCTCGCGCAACGTCTCGCTCGACCCGAGGCGGATCGACGACGTCGTGCTCGGCTGCGTCACGCCGGTCGGCGACCAGGGCGCCGACATCGCGAAGACCGCGGCGGTCAAGGCGGGCCTGCCGGACACCGTCGCGGGCGTGCAGCTCAACCGCTTCTGCGCCTCGGGGCTCGAGGCCGTCAACATCGCCGCGCAGAAGGTCGCCTCCGGCTGGGAGGACCTCGTCCTCGCGGGCGGCGTCGAGTCGATGTCGCGCGTCCCGATGGGCACCGACGGCGGCGCCTGGGCGATGGACCCCGAGACGAACTACGACACCTCCTTCATCCCGCAGGGCGTCGGCGCCGACCTGATCGCGACGGTCGAGCAGTTCAGCCGCGAGGACGTCGACGCCTACGCCGCGCGCTCGCAGGAGCGCGCGGCGACCGCGCGGGCGGAGGGCCGCTTCAAGGAGTCGGTCATCCCCGTCGTCGATCTCAACGAGCACGTGCTGCTCGACAACGACGAGTTCATCCGTCCGGGCACGACGGTCGAGACGCTCGGCAGGCTGAAGCCGTCGTTCGCCGCGATGGGCGAGATGGGCGGCTTCGACGCGGTCGCGTTGCAGAAGTACCACTGGATCGAGCAGATCGACCACGTCCACACGCCGGGCAACTCCTCCGGGATCGTCGACGGCGCGTCGCTCGTCGCGATCGGGAACGCGCAGACGGGCGAGCAGCTCGGCCTGACCCCGCGCGCCCGCATCCTCGCGACCGCCGTCTCCGGCGCCGATCCGACGATCATGCTGACGGGCCCGGCGCCCGCCAGCCGCAAGGCGCTGGCGAAGGCCGGCCTCACGCCCGAGGACCTCGACCTCGTCGAGATCAACGAGGCGTTCGCCGCGGTCGTGCTGCGGTTCGTCAAGGACCTCGACCTCGACCTCGACAAGGTCAACGTCAACGGCGGCGCGATCGCGATGGGCCACCCGCTGGGTGCGACCGGCGCGATGATCACCGGCACGATGGTGGACGAGCTGGAGCGTCGTGAGGCCCGGCGGGCCGTGGTCACCCTGTGCATCGGTGGCGGCATGGGCCTGGCCACCCTGATCGAGCGCGTCTGAGGAGCGGCGAAACGATGACGGAGAACATGATCCGCTGGGAGAAGGGCGAG
Organism: Conexibacter sp.; assembly: GCA_025964325.1. GTDB lineage: Bacteria > Actinomycetota > Thermoleophilia > Solirubrobacterales > Solirubrobacteraceae > Conexibacter. The sequence continues at coordinate 25 of JAOPZA010000021.1, read as the reverse complement.
GACGGCATCGTCCTGCTGACGCTCG
>JAOPZA010000145.1 GCA_025964325.1 Conexibacter sp. | reverse complement strand
CCCGCTCCTACGTCGCGGCCCCGTACACCCCGGGGCCGCGGACATGCTCGTAGATCAGGCTCGTCTCGGCGTGCGCGACGGCCGGCTCGGAGGCGAGGTGCTCGACGACGAACTCGCGCAGGTCGTGGGCGTCGGTCGCCGCCACCCACAGGAGGTAGTCGGTCGCGCCGGTCATGTGGAAGATCGACAGCACGCCCGGCAGTGCGCGCACGTGCGCGGTGAACGACTCGATCTGCTCGCGGGAGTGGACCGACAGGCGGATCGCGATCAGCGCCTGCAGCGGGCGGCCCAGCGCGGCGATGTCGATGTCGGCATGGAAGCCGCGGATCACGCCCCGCTCGCGCAGCGCCCGCACGCGTGCGACGCAGGTCGAGGGCGCGATCCCGGACGCCTCGGCGAGGCGCGCGTTGGGCAGGCGCGCATCGGCGGCGAGCAGCGCCACGAGACGGCGGTCGATCGGATCCAGCTCGGTGTTCGGCATGGCGCCCATCTTTGCAGGTCGAACCGAAGATTCAGCGGTCAATCCCGTAGAATTCCAACGATCCTGCGGACGGCCTGAAAGATTTCGGCAGATCTGCGAACGTCGTCCCATGTCCATCGCCCGCCAGTCCCATCGCACCGGCATCGTCGACTCGATCCTCGACGCCGTCGGCGACACGCCGCTGGTCCGGCTCTCGCGCCTCGGCGCCGGCCTCACGCCGCAACTCGTCGCGAAGGTGGAGTCGCTCAATCCCGGCGGCTCGATCAAGGACCGCGTCGCGATCAACCTCGTCGAGGCGGCCGAGCGCGACGGCCTCCTGCAGCCCGGCGGGACGATCGTCGAGCCGACCTCCGGCAACACCGGCACGGGTCTCGCGATCGCCGCTCGCCTGAAGGGCTACCGCACGATCGCGGTGATGCCGGACAAGATGTCGCGCGAGAAGATCGACCTGCTGCGCGCCTACGGCGCCGAGGTCGTCGTCGCCCCGACCGACGTCGCGCCCGAGGACCCGCGCTCCTACTACCGCGTCGCCGACCGCCTCGTCGAGGAGATCCCCGGCGCCTTCCAGCCGAACCAGTACCGCAACCCCGCCAACCCCGCGACGCACGAGGCCTCCACGGGACCGGAGCTGTGGGAGTAGAGCGGCGGCCGCATCACGCACCTCGTCGCCGGCGTCGGCACGGGCGGGACGATCAGCGGCGTGGGGCGGTACCTGAAGGCGCGGAACCCCGAGATCGTGATCGTCGGCGCCGACCCCGAGGGGTCGATCTACTCCGGCGGCCCGGACGGCGTGCGGCCCTACCTCGTCGAGGGCGTCGGCGAGGACTTCTGGCCCGAGACCTTCGACCCCTCGGTCGTCGACCGCTACGTGACGGTCTCCGACAAGGACTCGTTCCTCGCCGCGCGGCGCCTCGCGATGGTCGAGGGGATCCTCGCCGGCGGCTCCGGCGGCACCGCGATCCACGCCGCGCTGCAGGTCGCGGCCGAGCTGACCGATCCGCAGGCGCTGATCGCCGTGATCCTGCCCGACGGCGGTCGCTCCTATCTCTCGAAGGTCTACAACGACGCCTGGATGACCGAGCACGGCTTCCTCGAGCGCTCCGGCGACGCCCGCGTCGGCGACGTCCTCGCGCGCAAGCACGCCGGCACGGACGCGAGCACGCGCCCGCCGCTCGTCGTCGTGCACACCCACCAGCGCGTCCGCGACGCCGTCAGCCTGCTGCACGAGCACGGCGTCTCGCAACTGCCCGTCGTCTCCGCCAACGACCGCGCGTCGGTCGTCGGCTCGATCGGCGAGCGCGGCCTGCTGGCCCACGCCGTCACCGACGCGGCGCTGCTCGACGCCGCGATCGTCGACGTGATGGAGCCGCCGCTGCCGGCCGTCAGCTCGACCGACCCGGTGCGCGAGGCGGTCGCCCTGCTGACCGGCGAGCGCCAGGCGCTGCTGGTGACCGACGGCAGCGCGCCCGCCGGGATCGTGACCCGCGCCGACCTGCTCGAAGCGCTGGCCAGGTAATGGAGTTCGCGACCAGAGCGGTCCACGCGGGGCTCGAGCCCGACCCCGCGTTCGGCTCGGTGATCCCGGCGATCCACCAGACCTCGACGTTCCGCCAGCGCGGCGTCGGCCAGTACGTCGGCGAGTTCGACTACGCCCGCTCCGCCAACCCGACGCGCGCCGCGCTCGAGTCGGCGCTCGGCGAACTGGAGGGCGGGCGCGCCGTCGCCTTCTCGAGCGGGCTCGCGGCCGCGCACGCGGTCCTGACGCACGTCTGCCGCACCGGCGACCATGTCGTGCTGCCGGCCGACCTCTACGGCGGGACCTACCGGCTCGTCCACAACGTGCTGGCGGGCTGGGGGCTGCGCTACGAGCTCGTCGACCAGACCGACCTCGAGGCGCTGGCGGCGGCCGTCACCGACGAGACGCGGCTGATCTGGGTCGAGACGCCGACCAACCCGCTGCTGAACGTGGTCGACGTCGCGGCGGTGATCGCGCGCAAGCGCAACGCGCTGGTCGTCGTCGACAACACCTTCGCGACCCCGTTCAACCAGCGACCGCTCGAGGACGGCGCGGACGTCGTCGTCCACTCGACGACGAAGTACCTCGGCGGCCACTCGGACGTCGTCGGGGGCGCCGCGATCGCGCGTGACGACGCGCTCTACGAGGGCTTCAAGTTCGTCCAGAACGCGGTCGGCGCCGTCCCCGGGCCGTTCGACTGCTTCCTCGTCCACCGTGGGCTGCGGACGCTGCACCTGCGGATGGCGGCGCACGCCGAGAACGCCGCCGCGGTCGTCGCCGCGCTGCGCGAGCTGCCCGGCGTCCGCGACGTCCGCTGGCCGGGCTTCAGCGGGATGGTCAGCTTCGGCCACCCCGACGCCGTAGGGATCGCGGAGCGGGTCCGGCTGTTCACGCTGGCCGAGTCGCTCGGCGGCGTCGAGTCGCTGATCGAGGTGCCGCAGGCGATGACGCACCAGTCGGTCGAGGGCTCGGCCGCCGCCGTTCCCGCCGACCTCGTGCGCCTCTCCTGCGGGATCGAGGCGGCCGCCGACCTCGTCGCCGACCTGCGCGCGGCGATCGCCGGCGACTGACCGATCCGGCGGGCCCGTCGACGCCGGCGGAGCGCGATCGCCGAGGACGCGGGCGTGCTCGATACCGTTTGAGGCGGTGAGCAGCCGATGAGCGAACTCGAGCAGCACCCCGGTTCCCCTTCGCCGGCCTCGCCCGGACGGGCGATCGCGCACATCTCCGGCAGCCGCTCGACGCGCGACTGGCGCGACGCCGGGGACGTCGTCGACGTCCTGCGGGCGAGAGCCGCCGCGCTCGAGGAGCTGGCGACGACGGTCGAGCGCCTGTACGCGGAGGGCTGGCGCACGGCCGGCGAAGTCGGCCTCGCCTTCTCGCTCGGGGTCGACGGCGTCGGGCTCGAACGCGACCTCGCCTCCTTCGCGCAGCTCGCGCAGGTGGCACCCCAGCTGCCCTTCGGCAGCGTGATCCACTGGCACCGCAACGACCGCAGCTGGCGCTCGGGCGGCTGGATCGTCGGCCTGCCGGCCGACCAGCAGCTCGGCGAGACCGACGACCTGCCGGTGATCGTGCAGTCGACGCGCTCCGGGCGCCAGACGCTCTGCGAGGACCAGCAGCAGCTCGTCGCCGCCGTCGAGCTGCACCTCCGCGAGATCGCCGAGGAGCTCGACCTGGACCCGGCCCAGGCGACGCGCGCCGGCGAGGTCCGCGAGCAGGTCGCGGCCCTCTCGCGCGGCGAGCCGCCGCAGGTCTACTACCGCTTCGAGGGCTCGCTCGAGGCCGAGGACGTGCTCACGAGCGCGCATGTCGTGCTCGTCGCCCCGGAAGCGACGGCGCGCTGGGAGGGCTTCCACGACGGCGTCACGAGACAGCCGGTCTACGACGGCGACCACCGCCTCGAGGGCCTCACCGGCCTCGCCTTCCGCGACGGCTACCGGCTCGGGGGCGAGCGCGCGCACCTGCTCACCGACGCCGCCCCGTAGCGCGGGCGGCGGCGCACGCCGGCGCGCCGCCTCGCGGCGATCCGATCGCTCGACGGGCGACGCCGCGCGCGCGTCGCAATACTGACGACGTGGAGTCCTCCGCCGCCACCACCGCCGCCCCGCCCCCCGCCGGTCGCACCGCTTGGGCCCGCAACCTCGGCGCGCCGGTGCGCACCTTCCTCAGCACGGAGACGGGCGGCGCGCTCGTCCTGATCGGCGCCGCAGTGGCCGCGCTGGTCTGGGCGAACTCGCCGTGGCCGGACTCCTACGAGTCGGTCTGGACGACGAAGCTGGCGATCACGCTCGGCGGCGATTCGCTCACGACCGACCTGCGCGGCTGGGTCAACGAGGGGCTGATGACGCTCTTCTTCCTGGTCGTCGGGCTCGAGGCCAAGCGCGAGCTCGACCTCGGCGAGCTGCGCGAGCGCACGCGCCTCGGGATCCCCGTGATGGCCGCGCTCGGCGGGATGGCGCTGGCCGTCGGGATCTACCTCGCCTTCAACGCGGGCGGTCCCGGCCAGGGCGGCTGGGGCACGGCGATGTCGACCGACACCGCGCTCGCGCTCGGCACGCTCGCGCTGGTGACGCGGAACGGGTCGACGCGATTGCGGGTCTTCCTGCTGACACTCGTCGTGATCGACGACCTCGGCGCGCTGCTCGTGATCGCCGTCGCCTACACCCACCACATCTCGGTCGTCGCGCTGATCGTCGCGCTCGCGCTCTTCGCCGTGCTGATCTCGCTGCGCTGGGTGCCCGGCCATTGGCGGGGGCCGGCGGCCGCGCTCGTCGGCGTCGGCATCTGGCTGGCGATGTTCGAGTCCGGGATCGATCCTGTCATCGCCGGCCTCGCGATCGGCCTCGTCACGAGCGCCTACCCGCCGGCGCGCGGGGACCTCGAGCGGGCGACCGAGCTGACGCGCTCGTTCCGCGAGCAGCCGACGCCCGAGCTGGCGTACTCGGCGCAGCGCAGCCTGACCTCCGCGATCTCGCCGAACGAGCGGCTGCAGTACCTCCTGCACCCGTGGACGAGCTTCGTGATCGT
>JAOPZA010000092.1 GCA_025964325.1 Conexibacter sp. | reverse complement strand
CGCCGAGCTGCCGTGTCGGGGCGCCCCCGCGGCGCAGGCAGTCGGCCAGCGGCGCGGCGCTGCGGCGCGCCAGCGCGACCGCGATCCGCCGCGTCTGGTCGAAGCCGCGCGCCCGTCGGCGCGCGGGATGCAGCGGGACCGGCACGAGCGCGGCCTCGCGCAGCAGCGCGCGCGGGACGCCGGCCGCCAGCTGCGCGGCCATCAGCTCGGCGACCGGGAGCGCGCCACGGAACTTCAACGCCGCCACCAGCGCGCGCGCCGGCCCGTCGTGTGCGAGCGGCGCCCAGGCGGCCGCGAAGGCGGCGTCGCGGGCGGGGCAGCGGCCGCAGGGCGCCGGCAGCGCGCAGCGGGGGCAGCACGGTCCGGTGAGCCACGGCAGCGCACGGCGGCAGGGCACGCACAGCAGCCCGGCCGCCGCCGGCAGCGGCGCCCGGCAGGCGACGCAGGCGGGCGGAACGACGAGCGCGACCAGCTCGGCGCGCAGACGCAGCCACGCGTCGGCGAGGAGGTTCGGAAGCTGACCGGGCGGCGGCATGGACCGCAAGCCTCCCGCGAGCGCCTGATCGCGAACGCCATCGGAGTGCCACAATCGACGCACATGACGCCGCATCCTTCGCCGGACGCATCGTGGACGTTCTCCCCGGGCGTGATCATCGCCCTCGTCTGCTACCTCGGCGTCTACGTCGCGCGCTGGCGCCAGTGCCGCGTCGAGGACGAGCCGCATCCGCCGAGCGTCTGGCGCCTGCTCTCGTTCAGCGCCGGGATCCTCGTGATCGCGATCGCGCTGCTCTCACCGGTCGACAAGCTCGGCGAGCAGGTCCTCGCGATGCACATGGTCCAGCACGTGCTGCTGCTCGACGTCGCGCCGATCCTGCTGATCGTCGGCTTCACGAAGGTGCTGCTGCGTCCGATCACGAGACGCGTCCACTGGCTCGAGCGGCGCGCCGGCATCCTCGCCCACCCGGTCTTCGCGGCCGTGCTCTACGCCGGCGGGATGCTGCTGTGGCACGTGCCGGTGTTCTACGACGCCGCCGCCGCGCACTCCGGCATCCACGTGCTCGAGCACCTCACCTTCAGCTTCGTCGGCTTCCTCTACTGGTGGCACCTGCTGTCGCCGATCCGCAGTCGCATGCGCCTCGCGGGCATGAGCCCGATCGCGTACATGCTCTCGACCAAGGTCAGCGTCGGCTTCCTCGGGATCGCGCTCACCTTCGCGCCGAACGCGCTCTACGGCTTCTACGAGAACGCGCCGCAGTACTGGGGTCTCACGGCGCAGAGCGACCAAGCGGTCGCCGGCCTGATCATGGCGCTGGAGCAGTCGATCGTGATGGGCGTCGCGCTCGTGATCCTCTTCACGGCGATGCTGGCGGAGTCCGAGCGCCGCGAGGAGCGCGCCGAGCGCTACGGCACGGTCTGAAGCGCAGACGGCGCAGCGCCGGGAGTTCGCCGCCAGGCGAACTCCCAAGTGCTCGCCGCAGGCGAGCGCCCGCCGCCAGGCGAACTCCCAAGTGCTCGCCGCAGGCGAGCGCCCGCCGCCAGGCGAACTCTCAAGCGCCCGCCGCCAGGCGGGCACCCGCCGCAGGCGAGCGCCTACCGCGTCGGCTGCCAGTCGGGGTGCAAGAGGGTCGTGCCGGTGCCCGCGGTCGCGACCTTGACGAGTCCCGAGCCGTTGGTCGCGACGCTGTAGACGTCGGCGCCGCGGACGAACACGATCTTCTTGCCGTCCGGCGACCAGGCCGGCTGGCTGCCGCCCCTGCCGGTCAGCTTCTTCAGGCCCTTGCTGTCGCTGCCGACGAGGTAGACGTTGCCCTTGCGCGTGAACGCGAGCTTCGACGCGTGCGGCGACCAGTTCGGCTGCGAGCCGCCCATGCCCGTGACGCGCTTCAGGCGCTTGCCGCCCTCGTCCATCGTGTAGACGTTGCCGCTGCGGGTGAAGGCGATCAGGCCGTTCGAGCCCCAGGCCGGCTGCGTGCCGCCCAAGAAGGTGAGGCGCTTCACGCCGCAGACGAAGCAGCCGATCGTGTAGACGTCGCGCACGCCGTTGGGCGCCGTGCCGGTGAACGCGATCCGCTGACCGGAGGGCCCCCACGACGGGCTCGTGTCGCTCCGCGTGAGCTTCTTGAAGCGGTTCGGCGCGGCGGTGCCGGCCGCGTAGAGGAACGTCGTTCCGCGCACCACGCCGAGGCTGCTGCCGGTCTGCGCGTTCGAGCTGAAGGCGAGCAGCCTGCCGCCGGGCGCGAAGGCCGGCTCGCCGTCGAGGCATCTGGCGCCGGTCGGGCAGGTCTTGAGCAGCCCGCGGCCGCTGCCGTCGGGCACGACCGTCTCGATCCCGGACGTGAGCGGGTTGCCGTACTCGTCGCTCGCGACCTTCGCGAACGCGATCACGCCGTTCCTGCCGGGGTATGCGGCGCTCGCGGGCGCGGCGGCGACGCCGAGGGCGAGCAGCCCGGCGAGCGGGATGGCGATCGTGCGACGGCGGTGCTGGAGGCGGTGGGACGGCATCGGAGCTCCCTGGAGGATCGACAGCAGTGCACCCACCAACTGGCCGCAGGCGGCGAAGTTGCGGTCGGCGCCGGCTCGTCGACCGGATCCGACGAGGCGCCTCAGTGCGTCGTCCACGCGTCCGGGTCGGCCGTGTGCGCGCGCACGACCTCCGGCAGCTCGCCGTTCGCGAGATCGGCCAGCGTGACGTGCTCGAGCACGTCGCGGAGGCTGGCGCGGACGGCCACCCAGACGTCGCGCAGCGGTGCCGCCGCACCGGAGAACTCGAGCTTCTCGGGGCGTTCGCCGCTGACGCCCGCGAGCGGCCCGTCGATCGCGCGGATCACGTCCGCGACGGTGATCTCCGCGGGCGGCTCGGCGAGCCGGTAGCCGCCCTCCGCCCCGCGGCGCGAGGTGATGATGCCGCCCTGCCGCAGCTGCACCAGGATGTTCTCGAGGAAGCGCAGCGGGATCTGCTGCGCGTTCGCGATCCGCTCGCTCTTGAGCGGTCTCTCGTCCGCGTAGGCGGCGGCCAGCTCGGCGACCGCGCGGACGGCGTAGTCGGTCTTTGCGGAGATGCGCACGTGCGGATCATCCCGTACGCGGGCGACGGCGCGCGTCTCGGTCGCCTACGTGCCCTGCTCCCACGCGTGCAGGTAGGCCTGCTGCGTGGCGCTGAGCGCGTCGATCTCGACGCCGAGCGAGGCGAGCTTGAGGTTCGCGATCTCGCGGTCGAGCTCGCGCGGCACGTCGTAGACGCGCGCCTCCAGCGAGGCCGCGTTGCGCACGAGGTGCTCGGCGGCGAGCGCCTGGTTCGCGAACGACATGTCCATCACGGCCGCCGGATTGCCCTCGGCCGCCGCCAGGTTCACGACGCGGCCTTGGGCGAGCAGGTTGATGCGGCGGCCGTCGGCGGTCACGTACTGGTCGAGGTGCGGTCGCACGTTCCGCTGCTCGGGCGCGATCGCGCGCAGCTCCTCGAGGTTGCACTCGACGTCGAAGTGGCCGGCGTTGGCGAGCACGGCGCCGTCGCGCATGACCGCGTAGTGCGCGGCCCCGACGACGTCGCGGCCGCCGGTCGCGGTGATCAGCACGTCGGCCTGCGCGGCGGCGGCGACGCCGGGCATCACGGCGTAGCCGTCGAGCTTCGCCTCGAGCGCGCGCACCGGCTCGACCTCGCAGACGATCACCTGCGCCCCCGCCCCCTGGGCCCGCATGGCGATCCCCTTGCCGCACCAGCCGTAGCCGAAGACGGCGACGACGCAGCCGGCGATCAGCATGTTCGTCGCGCGCATGATCCCGTCGAGCGTCGACTGGCCGGTGCCGTAGCGGTTGTCGAAGAGGTGCTTGGTCTGCGCCTCGTTGACGGCCACGACGGGAACGCCGAGGCGCCCCTCGGCCTCCAGCGCCCGCAGGCGGATGACGCCGCTCGTCGTCTCCTCGGTGCCGCCGAGGATCTCGTCGAGCAACTCGGTGCGGCGGCCGTGAACGACGGAGATGAGGTCGGCGCCGTCGTCCATCGTGATCCGCGGCCGCGTGTCGAGCACCGCCTCGATGTGGTCGTAGTAGGTCGCCATGTCCTCGCCCTGGATCGCGTGGACGGCGGCGCCGTAGCGGTCGACGAGCGCGGCCGCGACGTCGTTCTGCGTGTCGAGCGGGTTGGCGGCGCACAGCGCCACCTGCGCTCCGCCCGCGATCAGCGTGCGGACGAGGTTCGCCGTCTCGCTCGTGACGTGCAGGCAGAGGCCGACGCGCATGCCGTCGAGCGGACGCTCGACGGCGAAGCGGTCGCGGATCGCGCGCAGGACCGGCATCTGCGCGTCCGCCCATTCGATCCGCGCCTGACCGACCTCGGCGAGCCCGAGGTCGGCGATGTCGTGCTTCGCATTGCGAGTTCCACGGGAGCGCCCGTGTTGCGGATCGCCCGGGGAACTCGCGCCCTCGTGCTCCGCATTGGGAGTTCCACGGGAGCGCCCGTGTCGCGGATCGCCCGGGGAACTCACGCCCTGCGGCTCTTCCTTCCGGCTCGGTGGCCTAGTAGCGATAGTGGTCGCTCTTGTAGGGGCCCTCGACCGGCACGCCGATGTACGCAGCCTGCTCCTCGCTGAGCGTCGTCAGCTTGACGCCGAGCGCGTCGAGGTGGAGCCGCGCGACCTTCTCGTCGAGGTGCTTCGGCAGCACGTAGACCTTCTTCTCGTACTCGTCGGTCTTCGTGAACAGCTCGATCTGCGCGATCGTCTGGTTCGCGAACGAGTTCGACATCACGAAGCTCGGATGGCCGGTCGCGTTGCCGAGGTTCAGCAGGCGGCCCTCGGACAGCAGGATGATCGTGTGACCGTCGGAGAAGCGCCACTCGTCGACCTGCGGCTTGATGTTGATCCGCTCGATCCCGTCGAGCTTCGCGAGCCCGGCGATGTCGATCTCGTTGTCGAAGTGGCCGATGTTGCCGACGATCGCCTGGTGCTTCATCTTCGCCATGTCGGCGGCGGTGATGATGTCCTTGTTGCCCGTCGTCGTGATGAAGATGTCGCCGTAGGAGACGACGTTCTCGAGCGTGTTGACCTCGTAGCCCTGCATCGCGGCCTGCAGCGCGCAGATCGGGTCGATCTCGGTGACGATCACGCGCGCGCCCTGGCCGCGCAGCGACTCGGCGCAGCCCTTGCCGACGTCGCCGAACCCGCAGACGACGGCGACCTTGCCGCCGATCATCACGTCGGTCGCGCGGTTGATGCCGTCGATCAGCGAGTGGCGGCAGCCGTAGAGGTTGTCGAACTTCGACTTCGTGACCGAGTCGTTGACGTTGATCGCCGGGAACAGCAGCTCGCCGCTCTCCATCATCTGGTAGAGGCGGTGGACGCCGGTCGTCGTCTCCTCCGTCACGCCCAGGATGCCCTGGCCGATCTTCGTCCAGCGCTGCGGGTCCTCTTGCAGCGAGCGCGTCAGCAGCGTCAGGAAGACCTGGAACTCCTCCGACTCCCCTGTCGCCGGATCGGGAACCGATCCGGCGGCCTCGTACTCGGTGCCCTTGTGGACGAGCATCGTCGCGTCGCCGCCGTCGTCGAGGATCATGTTCGGCCCGTCCGCGCCGGGCCAGTTGAGCGCCTGCTCGGTGCACCACCAGTACTCGTCGAGCGTCTCGCCCTTCCACGCGAAGACCGGGACGCCCTGCGGATCCTCGGGCGTGCCGTTCGGGCCGACCGCGACCGCGGCGGCCGCGTGGTCCTGGGTCGAGAAGATGTTGCAGGAGACCCAGCGCACCTCGGCGCCGAGGGCGGTCAGCGTCTCGATCAGCACCGCCGTCTGGATCGTCATGTGCAGCGAGCCCATGATGCGCGCGCCCTTGAGCGGCTGCTGGGCGGCGAACTCCCGGCGGATCGACATCAGGCCGGGCATCTCGTGCTCGGCCAGCTGGATCTCCTTGCGACCGAAGTCGGCCAGCGAGAGGTCGGCGACCTTGAAGTCGGCGGCGCTCGAAAGTGCGGTCATGCTTGGGACATCTCCGTGACGTGGTTGGTGGTGGTGGAATCGGCTGGCGCCGATTCCATTGGGGGTTCGGCTGGCGCCGAACCCCCGACGGCGGCAACGGCGGCTGGCGCCGATTCCATTGGCGGTTCGGCTGGCGCCGAACCCCCGGCGGCGGCGAGGAGCTTCTCGTGCTTGTCCTGCTCCCACGAGAGCCAGTCGGCGGCGGCGACGCCGTCGGGCCGGTGGGGCTCGGAGGCGAACCAGTCGTCGATCGCCTCGCGCAGCTCCGCCTCGCGCCCCAGGCGCAGCGCGAAGCCGAGGTCCGACAGGTTGAGCTCGTGGCGCTGCAGCAGCTCCCGCAGCGTCCGCAGGCGCTGCAGCTCGGCCGCGCCGTAGAGTCGATAGCCGGACGCGGAGCGCGCCGGCACGACGAGCCCGCTGCGCTCGATGTAGCGGAGCATGCGAGGCGACCAGCCGGTCGTCTCGGCTGCCTCGTGAATCGTGAGCGCATCCATCAGCGCTCCAACCTTACCAGAGCTGTGTCAAGGTTTTGCGGGCGTAGGATCGACGTGTGCCGTACCACGTCCAGATCCGGCGATCGTTCCACGTCGCCCGCGCCTTCAACCTCGAGGCCGACGAGCTGCGTCGCGACATCCTCGCGCCGTGGCTCGCCGGCGCGCGGATCGAGCTGGGCGACAAGCACTGGGTCCCCGCCGACAGCAGCCTGACGGTGCTCGAGGGACCACGGCTGGAGCCGGCCGAGATGGCGCTCGGGCAGGGCTGGAGCAACGCCGAGCGCTCTGCGCGAGGAGTCACGCGCGAGCTGCTCGCGTCCGCGGCCGGTGCGCTCGGAGCGAGCGGCGGCGGTTCGGCCGCCGCGAGATCGCGCGCCGTCGCGCTGCTGGCCGAGAGCCCGGCGGCCGAACGCAGCGCGTGCGCCCTGCTCGCCGCGCTGCGGCTGGAGGGCGCCGCCTGGGCGCCGCTGCGCGCCGCGATCCTCACGCGCGCGCCCGACGGCGGTCCGCTTCCGGCCGCCGTCCTGATCGCGCTCGACGCGCAGCCGCAGGACGGTGGCGACGACGCCGGCTGGTGGCTCGACGTCGGCCTCGCGCTCGGCGCCTTCGGACCGCGCGCGGTCGTCGCGCTGGCGCCGGGCCGCGCCGCGCCGACAGCCGTGCGCGACGCCGGTGCCGTGACGCTCGACCCCGCCCACGCGGCTGCGCTCGGCGTGCGCCTGCGCGCGGCCGGGATCTCCGTGTGACCCGTGTGACGGTCGACCGGGACAGGCCCTGATCAGGCAGGCGTGGCGGTCCGCGCCCCGAACGGCACGGCGACGTCGCCGCGGACGATCAAGACGGGGCTGCGAGCGGTCTCGATCGCGTAGGCAGTCGCGGCGCTGATGGCGACGCGGCCGCTCGGCGCCTCGGGACGCGAGGCGACGACGAGCAGGTCGACGGGACCATCGGGCGGCGCGAGCACCTCTCCGCCGACCGCCCGCGCCAACGCGTGCGCGGTCGCGTAGGCGGCGCCGCCGTCGTCGGCCAGCAGGCCGACCGTGCGGATCTCCGCGCCCTGCTCGCGCAGGCCGGCCGGGGCGAGCGCGATCGCGGCGGGACCGCCGTCGAGCAGCCGCTCGGCCGACGTGCCGGGCCGCACGGCCCCCGCCGGGGTGCGGTAGTCGGAGCCGAACACGACGACGTCGGCCTGCTCGCGCTCGACGAGTGCGCGCAGACCGTCGCCGGTCGAGCCGCTCAGGACGACGTGGCGCGGCGCGGCGGGCAGACCGATGGCGGCGGCGCCGCGGTCGAGCAGCGCGCGTGCGCCGGATGTGCGCGGGTCGTCCTCGCGGTGGTGCTCGACGTAGGCGAGCGAGACGGTCGCACCGGCGTCGGCCAGCGCGCGACCGAGCGCCAACGCGTCACGGTCGTTGTCCGTGTCGTCGTAGGAGACGATGATCTTCGGTGCCATGGTGACGTTCCTTCATCTCGCTTTCCCGTCACTGTGCCACCGATCGAAGATCAGGACCATCGAACCTCTTGATCCTGGGAATAAGCGGCGCTGATGCTGAGCGTCCAGCGTCTGCGCGTGCTCCGCGAGGTCGCCCGACGCGGCTCCTTCTCGGCCGCTGCCGACGCGCTCGCCTACACGCAGTCGGCGATCTCGCAGGCGATCGCGACGCTCGAGGCGGAGACCGGTGCGACGCTGCTCGTGCGCGACCGTCGCGGCGTCCGTCCGACGGCGGCGGGCGAGGTGCTCGTCACCCATGCCGACGGCCTCCTGGCCGGCCTCGACGCGGCCGAGAGCGATCTCGCCGCGGTGCTCGGGCTGCACGGCGGACGCCTGCGGATGGCGTCGTTCCCGACTGCCGGCGCGACGCTGATGCCGCGCGCGATCGCCGCGTTCCGCGCCGCCCACCCCGCCGTCCAGCTGAGCCTCGCGGAGGGCGAGCCGGACGCGATCGCGCCGCGCGTGCGCGACGGCGAGCTCGACCTCGCGCTGCTGTTCGAGCTGCCGGGCTTCGACGAGGCGCTGGGCGCGGAGCTGGAGCGCACGCCGCTGCTCGAGGACGATCTGTACGTCGTCCTGCCCGGCGGGCATCCGCTCGCCGGCGAGCCCCAACTGCGGCTCGAGCAGCTGCGCGACGACGCCTGGGTGCAGACGTCGGCGACGAGCCCGTACGCCCGCCACGTCGTCCGGCTCTGCAACGCCGCCGGCTTCGAGCCGGCCGTCTCGTTCGAGAGCGACGACTTCGCGACCGTGCAGGGACTCGTCGCGGCCGGCGTCGGCGTCGCGCTCGTGCCGCGGCTCGCGCTCGCAGGCGCCCGCGACGGAACGGTCGTGCGCGCGCTCTCGCCACCCGGACCCGCCCGGCGCGTCGTCGTCGCCACCGAACGCGGAGCGGCGATCGCTCCGCCGGCCACGACGATGGTGCGGATCCTCGTCGGCGTCGCCCGCGCGGAGCACGCGGACGGCCGCTCCCCCGCGCCCCGCTGGGCGCGACCCCGCTGAGCCGCCGCGCGGAGCGCCGCCGACGCCGACAGCGGCGGGAGGCGACCCAGGAGGGAAAGCCCACAGTCACCCCCCGCCCGTCGGAGGCGTCGCTTCGACGCCCACGCTCAGCCGGTCGTGGCCCCTCCGCGCGTCGGCGCGGCGGGCGGCGGCGTCCAGGCGGCGCCCGTCCCCGAGGGGAAGCCGAGCGACGGCACGTCGGACGGGTAGACCTCGTGCCCGTGGACGGCCAGATCGCCCTCCTCCAGGTCCCGGTCCGGCATCCGCAGCGGCACGAACAGGCCGACGACTCTGAGGATCACGAACGTGCCGACGCTCGAGACGACGATCACCGAGACCGCGGCGATCAGCTGCCACTTCAGCAGCGTCCCGTTGCCGTGGATCAAACCCGCGACCGAGATGTTCGGCGTTCTCCCGAGCCCCAGGTAGACGATCATCCGCGGGTCCGCGAAGACGCCCGTCAGGAGGCCGCCGGTGAGGCCGGCGAAGCCGTGCGTGTAGACGACGCCGAGCGTGTCGTCGACCTTGCGGAACGGCGCCAGGCGGCTGAGGTAGTTGAGCGCGAAGTACACGACCCCGCAGCCGATCAGGCCGATCGCCCCCGCGCCCCAGCCGTTCACGTAGCCGGCCGCCGGGGTGATCGCGACGAGCCCGACGATCATGCCGTTGACGCTGCCGATCAGGCTCGGCTTGCGACCGGTCAGGTAGTCGAGCGCGACCCAGCCGAGGAACGCGAGCGCGCACGCGAGGTTCGTGTTCAGCACGGCGGCCGCGGCGTCGGCGCCCGCGAAGTACGGGTCGCCGCCGTTGAAGCCGTTCCAGCCGAGCCACAGCAGCCCCGCGCCGACCGCCACCATCAGCAGGTTGTTCGGCGCGTCGACCTCGCGGTCGCGCTGCAGTCGCGGTCCGACGACGGCGGCCGCGACGAAACCCGAGACGCCGGCCGCGAGGTGGATCACGTAGCCGCCGGAGTAGTCGACGGCGCCGTGCTGCGCCCACCAGCCGCCGCCCCAGATCATGAACGCGTTGATCGTGTAGACGATGCTCGACCACAGCAGCACGAACGGGATCCAGGCCTTGAAGTTGAAGCGGCCGAGGACCGAGCCGAGCATCAGGATCGGCGTGATCCCCGCGAAGACGAACTGGAAGTACGTCAGGGTCGCCTGCGGGAAGTGGAACGGCGGCCCGGTCGTGACCAGCGGAATGCTGGCCTGCCCCTGCTCTCCGACATGACCGAGGACGTCGGCCGGCTTGCCGAGGATGTTGCCGAAGAAGCCGCGCGATCCGAAGAAGTGGATCGGATGCCCGAACGCCATGTTGTAGGCGTAGAGCACCCAGATGATGAGCACGACCGCGAACGCTACGAAGGCCATCATCATCGAGTTGACCGACCATCGCTTCTGCATGACGCCGCCGTAGAGGACGACGAGGCCCGGCACGCTCATCAAGCCCACGAGCGTGGCGGCGGTGAGCTGCCAGGCGTTGTCGCCCGGGTTCAGCCACTGCGGATACGCTGACCACATGGGGGGTGGAAGCCCTTCACTCGTTCCCTGGGTCGCGCGGAGCGGGACGCCAAAACCGGCGCGACCCCTGACTCCACCACAGCTTCCTCCTCGAACGGGGGTCGCCGATATCGACACGCGGCCAATCGATCGCCCGGCTCACTTGGCCATCAGGCCGGAAACCGGTCTGAACTATTGAGCGATGTAGTCTGCCGGTGAGCGTTCCTCATGCCACTCGAAGGACACTGGCAGCGCCAGCACACGCCGCCCCGCCGCGCACCAGCCCGCGAGCGCCGCGTGCTGCTGCTCGCAGGCGCCGTGATCGCGCTCGCGACCGTCGTCGTCCTGGTCGCGGCGCTGACCTCCTCTGGGCCTCGCCCGCGCGCGGGCTGCATCGACGTGACGGCGGCCAGCGCGACGGGAGGCGCGACCTTCCGTGCCTGCGGCCGCGATGCGCGGCGGCGCTGCGCGGCGGCCCAAGCCCACGATGGCGGGCTCGTGCGCGCCTGCCACCGCGCCGGCTACGCGACGGGTGCGTGAGCCCGGCCCGCGAACCGCGGGTTTCGGCCCCTGGCCGAACACCAAGCGGACGAGCCCGCAGCAGGCAGTTCGCCGCTCAGCCGCCGGCGAGCGTCGTCTTGAGCCGCTCGATCGTCTCGACCGGCGAGGGGTCGATCCCGCGCAGGATCGCGACGTAGAGCGAGACGAGGTCGCCCAGCAGCACGAGCGAGACGAGTCGCTCGAGCGCCGTCTCGCCGCGCGACTCGATCCGGAACGTGCTCGCCGCGCTGCCGCTGATCAGGCCGCGGGTCAGCTCGATCCGCTGGCGCACGCGCGGATGGAGGTCGGAGTCGTCGAGGAAGATCGCGCTGAAGCGGCCGAGCTCGGCGGCGCCGGACCAGCCGACGATCTCGTTGTGGTCGAGCTCCGGCAGCTCGTTCCAGAAGGCCGGGACCTTGGCGTTCTCGTTCAGCTGGGTCTTCCAGCGGTAGGCGACCGGCGTCGTCAGGTCGGCGCCCGCGATCACCGGAATCGTGCCGTGGATGCCGCGCGCGACCTGCTTCGCGAGCGAGTCCTCGGCGCCGTCGGGACCCCACTCGGCGACGAGCGCCTCGCTGTGGGCGGCGACCACGTCGATCTCGGAGCGCAGCGACTCGCCGGCGCCGCACAGCGCGGCGACCTCGAGCGCGACGACGAGCGCGTAGCCGACCGCGGCGCGGGGCTGGAAGGCGCCCGGCAGCGGGATCACGGGCACGCCGTCCTCGCGCGCGGCGGCGGCGAGCTTGCCCCCCGTCGTCGCGACGATCCGGCGCGCGCCGAGCGCACCGGCGGCCTCGTAGGCAGCCAGCGTCTCCTCGGTGTTGCCGGAGTAGCTGGCGCAGAGGACGGTCGCGTCGGGCGTCGTCCAGGCCGGCAGGCCGTAGCCGCGCGCGATCGCGATCGGCCGCGAGGCGCGGTCGCCGAGCGCCGCCCGCGCAAGCAGGCCGCCGACCGCCGAGCCGCCCATGCCGGCGACGATGAATCCGCCCGGGGCGTCGTGGGGCTCGAGGTTCGCGGACTCGACGCGCCAGAGCGCGTCGCGCAGGTGCTCGGGCAGGGCGAGGATGTCGTCGAGCTGCTTGGCGTCGTCGAGGGCGCCGATCGCCTGGCGGGTGAGGGGATCGCTTCTGAGAACTTGATCGCTCAAAACCTGATGGCTCCGTCGGGAAGGGACACGTTGGGAAAGAGGCGGGCGCCGGCGGCGAGCTGGTTGTCGTCGCCCAGCACGACGCCCTCGCCGAGCACGACGCGCTCGCCGATGCGGCAGTGGGCGCCGATCCGGGCGCCCGGCCCCACGATCGACTCGATCACGGTACTGCGCGGGCCGATCTTCGCGCCGTCGAGGATCACCGAGCGGTCGATGTGCGCCCCGGCGCCGATCTCGACGCCGCGGCCGATCACGCAGCGTCCGGCGACGGTCGCGCCCGCCGCGATCGTCGCGCCAGGGCCGACGAACGCGGGGCCGACGACGCGGCCGTCGATCGTGGCGCCGCTGCCGATCGAGAGGCGCGAGGCGTCGAGGGCGTCGACGACGCTCGAGCGGACGTCGCCGTCGAGGATGTCGAAGGTGGCCTGCAGGTAGCGCTCGGGGGTGCCGATGTCGAGCCAGTAGCCGTCGGCCGTGTAGCCGAAGAGGCCGTCGCCGACGAGCAGGGGGAACAGCTCGCGCTCGATCGAGACCGCGCGCCCCGGCGCGATCAGCTCCAGCACGCCGCGCTCGAGCACGTAGGCGCCGGCGTTGACGAGGTTCGTGTCGATCTGGTCGGGGCTCGGCTTCTCGAGGAACTCGCGGACGCGGCCACCGTCCGCGCAGCGGACGAGCCCGTAGGCCGACGGGTCGTCGACGGCGATCAGGGCGAGCGTCCCGCGCGCTCCGGTGCGCTCGTGCTGGGCCAGCTGCGCCGTCAGGTCGAGGTCGGTCAGCACGTCGCCGTTGAGCATCAGGAAGCGCTCGTCGAGCAGCGGCTCGGCGAACTTGAGCGCGCCGCCGGTGCCGAGCGGCGTCGGCTCCTCGACGTAGCGCAGGCGGATCCCGTAGCCGGAGCCGTCGCCCAGGACGTTGCGGACACCGGAGGCCATGAAGCCGCACGACATGACGACGTCGTCGACGCCGTGACCGTGCAGCCAGTCGAGCATGAAGGCGATGAAGGGCCGGTCGACGAGCGGCACGACGGGCTTCGGCACCGTCGAGGTGAGCGGCCGCAGGCGCGTGCCCTCGCCGCCGGCGAGGATCAGCGCCTGCATCTGATCCGCTGGGTGGCGGGGCTGGTCATGAGCGGCGGCCGATGCCCTCGTAGGAGAAGCCGCTCGCCTCGATCACGCTCGAATCGAGGAAGTTGCGACCGTCGATCACGAGCGCTCCGGACATCCGCCGGGCCGCCTCGCTCCAGTCGAGCGCGCGGAACTCGGGCCATTCCGTCACGAGCACGACGGCGTCGGCGCCCTCGAGCGACTCGAGCGCGGAGCCGGAGAAGTCCACGCCCGGCATCAGCCGGCGCGCCTCCTCCTCCGCGATCGGGTCGTATGCGCGGACGTTCGCACCGGCGGCCTGGAGGCGCGCGGCGAGCACGAGCGACGAGGCCTCGCGCATGTCGTCGGTGTCGGCCTTGAAGGCGAGCCCCAGGAGCGTCACGGTCGTGCCGACGAGCGAGCCGAGGTGCTTCTGCAGCTTCGCGATCACGCGCCGCTTCTGCAGCTCGTTGACCTCGAGCACGGCCGTCAGCAGCTGGAAGTGGTAGCCGGTGTTGCCGGCCAGCTGCTTGAGCGCGCTGACGTCCTTCGGGAAGCAGTTATGGGAGATGAGGCTCATCGAGGTGACGAAGGAGTGCGCGCCCGGCACCTCGAGCGAGTAGACCCAGTCGTCGTAGGGCTCGCGGCGGATCTCCGCGATCCGCAGCCATGCCGGCCCCTCGCCGTCGCCGTGCTTGCGGTAGCCGGTCGGCGCGATCCGCTTGCGTTGGCGCGCGATCGAAGCGAGCACGCCGGCGCGGTCGCGAACGGGCACGAGCTCGATCGCGCGCTCGACCTGATCGGCGCCGGCGATTCGCAGCCAGTACGTGTCCTGCGTCGACTTCGACCCGCGCCCGATGCGCTGGGCGGCGACGAGTCCGAGGTCACCGAGCAGCCGCTGGACGCCGTCCGCCAGCTCGCGGGAGACCGTTCCGTACTCGAGGATCACGCTCGGGCCGCCGTTGAGGGGCGACCACGAGCCGTCGCCCTCCCAGAGGCCCGCGAGGAGCGCGAGCTTGCGCTCGCGCGACTGGTCCCAGACGAGGTCCGGCAGCCGCTGCTGGTAGCTGGTGCGACCGCAGCCGAGCACGCCCGTCCACCACTGCGCGAGCAGGCGCGACTGGACGACGACGTCGTGCGCCGTCGGCGAACGATTCGCCCGGACGCGCACGCCGTGCCGCAGCCAGAACGACATCACGTCGTCGACGAGATGCTGCTCGCGCGTCGGGTGGAACGACCACACGATGCGACCGGTGTTGTGGGCGTCGATCGTGCTGTGCCCCTCCGCCAGGTACAGCCCGACGACGCGCCAGAAGTGCTCGTCGCACGCCAGCGCGGTCGGCAGCTCGGCGCCGTTGCGAGCCGTCCGCAGCGTCGCGCCATGCAACGAGACGTCGAGCCGCGCGGTCTCGTGCAGGCGCAGCGTGCCGGTCTGCTTCACGTTGCCCCCGCGCGCAGCGGCGCCGCGTGGGTGGGAGGAGAACCCGTCGGCGCGGGCCGCGTGGCCGCGGGCGTCGAGCGCGTCGATCTGCGATGGCTCCGGCGTGACGATCACCTGCGACGGATCCAATCCGGCGGCCTCGACGGCCGCCATGGTCGGCAACAGCGCCGGCGCATCGACGCGATCGTCGAGGCCCTGCGCGAGCGGCAGCCAGTCGCCGGTCGTGAGCTGCTCGGCGAGCTTGACCTCGACCTCGTCGCTCACGCCGTCCGCGACGAACCACGGGTGATCGGGCGTGCAGCGTACGCGCCGGCCCATCTTCGTCCGCAGCTCGATGACATCGCCCGCATGGCGACGCCGCGTGGCGGCCATGACGGGAAGGAACCGCGGCGCGGCGCTGCCGGGCTCCCAGGCGAGGACTTCGACGTCGTCGGTCCAGATGATCCCGTCCCCACGGTCGTCGGCGCTCGCCAGCCGCTCCCACAGCCGCGCGAACGGCAGCAGCGTCGTGCGGCCGTGCTGGCGCACGAGGACGGTCTCGTCGCCCGGCAGGCAGCTTCCGCCGTAGCCGATGCCGGCGCGCAGGAAGTGCCGGCCGATGCGCTCGTCGAGGCCCATGCCGCGCGCGACCTCCTGGACGTCGGCGCCGGTCTCCTCGCACACGTTCGCGATCTCGTTGATGAACGAGATCTTCGTCGCGAGGAAGGCGTTGGAGGCGAGCTTGACCATCTCGGCGCTCGCGATGTCGGTGCGCATCACGGGTGCGCCGAGCGGCGCGTAGAGGTCGACGACCGCCTCGCCGGCCCAGTCGCCGTCGTCGCCGACGACGACGCGGTCGGGCGCGCGGAAGTCCGCGAGCGCCGAGCCCTCCTTCAGGAACTCCGGACACGAGACGTAGCGGAAGCCGGCCTTGCCGAGCTCGACGAATCTGCGCTTGATGCTCTCGCCGGTGCCGACCGGGACCGTCGACTTCATCACCAGCGCATGGCCCTCCGAGGCGGGCATCGCGTCGACGACGGCGTGGACGGCCGAGAGGTCGGCGTCCCCGGAGTAGGTCGGCGGCGTCCCGACCGCGACGAACAGCAGCCGCGCGTGCTCGAGCGCCGGCGCCAGGTCGGTCGAGAAGTGCAGGCGCTCGCGGTTGGCGGCGAGCGACTCGGCGAGGCCGGGCTCGTAGATCGGGATCTCGCCCCGCTCGATGCGCGCGATCTTCTCGGCGTCGATGTCGACGCACCAGACCTCGTTGCCGAGCTCGGCGAAGCCGGCCGCGGTCACGAGGCCCACATATCCGGTCCCGATCACGGCGACCGGCTCACGTGCGATTGCTTGGACCATGCGGCGGCGAAGCCTACTAACCGTGCCGGAGCGCGCGCCGGCCGCGGAGCCCGTCAGCCGCCCAGCCGGGTGAGCGAACCGGCGATCGCGAGCATCTGCGGGTTCGTCAGTCTGTCCTGCAGCGTGTTCTCGACCCAGTAGGCGGCGGAGCCGTCTCTCCACCCCACCGTTCTCAGCTTCGTGCCGTCGTAGTACAGGTCGAGCCGCTTGCCGCCGACCGTGCGGTGGTCCGACGAGGGACCCTTGAGGATCGGCGGATCGGTCCAGCTCGTGCCCTCGACGCCGTAGTAGTTGCCGGCCTCGCCGGTCGAGACGACGAGCCGGTAGGCGGCGCGCATCGTGCCGTCCGGCGCCTTGATGCGGTAGGCGCGCGGATAGGTGCCGGCAGAGCGCGTGGCGTACTGGCTGCCGCTCAGCAGCAGCTTCGGGTAGTAGATCGGGATGCCGACGCCGCCGCCGAGCTGGATCGCGTAGTCGCGGCCGGTCTGGGTCATGTCGGCGAGATGCAGTGACGCCGCGGCCGGCGCGGCCCCCTGGGCGCGGCCGCGTCCTCTGCTCGCGCGGGGCGGCTTCGGCGCGCGCGGCGGCTGCGGCGGCGGCTTCAGGAAGTCGTGCCGCGCCTGCGCGATCTGCTGCGGCGACGCGACGAGGTAGGCGCCGCCGTTGACGGTCGCGTCGTTCGCCTGGAACTGGATCTGGCGCACCGGCTTGCCGGCGATCCCGCCCGCCAGCCGTGCGAGCTTCAACAGCCCGTCGGTGCTGCGCAGTCCGGGGTCGGTCGAGAGCGACTTGCCGAGCGGGGCGGTCAGCCTGTGGGGGTCGGACACGAACGCGTCGATGCCGTACTGCGACTTCATCGCGCGCAGGAAGTCCTGCTGGCGGGCGGCGCGCACGAAGTCGCTGTCGCCGTGGCGGTAGCGCACGTAGTCGAGCGCCTGTCTGCCGCACAGCCGCTGGTAGCCGGGCTGGATGTCGATCTCGGCGTACTGCTGGGAGGGCGGCAGGCCGGCGTTGGAGTGGTAGTAGCGATGGTCCACGTCGACGTAGACGCAGCCGATCGCGTCGACGACTCTCTGGAAGCCGCCGAAGTTGATGTTGACGATGTGGTTGATCTCGATCGGGCCGAGCAGCCGCTTGATCACCTTCGCCGTCAGCTTCTCCCCGCCGTCCGTGTAGGCCTGGTTGATCTTCGCGTTCTTGACGCGCGTGCCGTCGGGCTTGACGTAGCTGACCTCGAGATCGCGTGGGATCGAGAGGACGGTGATCGCGTTCGCGCTCGGGTCCAGGCGCATCAGCATGATCGTGTCCGAGCGGGCGTTCGCGCCCGTCGCGAAGCGGTGGTCGGAGCCGAGCAGCAGCAGCGTCTGCGGCTTGCCGAGGTCGGCGGTCGCGACGACGCCGCCGAGGCCGCCGATCTCGGTTCCGGCCTTGAGGTCGTCGACGAAGCCCTTCACCTGCAGCAGGCCGGCCGTCGCCGTCGCGCCGGCCGTCAGGCCGATCACGAGCAGGGCCGCGCACACGTAGCGCACCCACGTGCCGCGACGAGCGCGACCGGGGAACTCCGGCGGCATGGGTCAGCCCTTGCCGAGCCGCGTCATCGACCCGGCGATCGCAAGCATCTGGTCGTTCGTGAGCGCATCCTGGAGCGTGTTCTCTACCCAGTAGACCGCTCTCCCCGAGCGCCACGCGACCGTCCGCAGCCTGACGCCGTCGTAGAAGAGGTCGAGCTTCTTGCCGTTGACGGTGCGGTGGTCGGAGGAGGGCGCCTTGAGGATCGGCGGGTCGGTCCAGCTGGTGCCCTGGACGCCGTAGTAGACCTCGTTGCCCTGCGACGTCGTGCGGACGACGAGCCGGTAGGCGCCGCGCATCTTCCCGTCCGGCGCCCTGATCCGGTAGGCGCGCGGGTACTGGCCCTGCAGCGGCGTCATGTACTGGCTGCCGGCGCTCAGCAGCTTCGGGTAGTAGATCGGGAGGCCGACGCCGCCACCGAGCCGGATCGCGTAGTCGCGGCCGACCTGCGTCATGTCGGCGAGGCCGAGCGCGGTCGCGCTCGAGCCGCTCGCCTTGCGGCCGCGGCCCCGCTTCGGGCTCGCCTTCGCCTTCGGCGCGGCGGCCGGCTTCGGCGGCGGCTGCAGGAACGCGTTCTGCATCTGCTGGAGCACCGCCGGCGTCGCCGTCACGTAGGAGCCGCCGCCGGGGACGTTGAGGTAGGCGGGCGGGAACTGGATCTGGCGGATCGGCTTGCCGGCCGTGTAGATGCCGAGGTTGACGAGCTTCAGCAGCGCGTCGGTCGAGTGCAGGTTCGGGTCGGTCGTCGAGTACTTGCCGATGATCCGCGTGATCTTGTGCGGGTTGCTGGCGAAGTCGCTGGCGCCGTACTGAGATCTGATCTGACGCAGGAAGTCCTGCTGGCGCGCCGCACGCACGAAGTCGGTGTCGGTGTGGCGGTAGCGCACGTACTGCAGCGCTTGCGTCCCGCACAGTCTCTGGTACCCCGCCGGGATGTTGATCTCCGAGTACTGGTCGCCGCCCGGCTGGTTGACGTGGTAGTAGCGATGGTCGACGTCGGCGTAGACGCAGCCGATCGCGTTGATCGCCTCGCTGAAGCCGCCGAAGTTGATGTTGATGATGTGGTTGATCTTCACCCGCGGCAGCAGCTGCTTGATCACTCTCGCGGTCAGCGCCTCGCCACCGTCGGTGTAGGTCTGGTTCATCTTCACCGCGGTGCGGACGCCGCGGTTGCCCGGCAGGCTGTAGGAGACCTGCAGGTCGCGCGGGATCGACAGCATCGTGATCGCGCTCGCGTTCGGGTCGAGCCGCACGAGCAGCATCGTGTCGGAGCGGGCATCGCCTCTCACGTCGGTGAAGCGATGGTCGGAGCCGATCAGCAGGAGCGTCTGCGCCTTGCCGTAGTCGGCCGGCGTCAGCACGTTCTGCAGGTGCTTGATCGTCTGCCCGCGATTGAGGTCGTTGACGAAGTTCTTGACCTGCAGCAGCCCGGCCGTCGCGGTCGCGCCGGCCGTCAGCCCGACCACCAGCAGCCCGGCGAGGAAGAAGCGGACGATCGTGCCGCGCCGCGCGCGGCGCGGGAAGTCGGGGATCACGAGGCGCCCTTCCCGGAGTCACCGGCATGCCCGGAGTCACCGGCATGCCCGGAGGAACGAGCCCCCCGGGCGAGTTCCTCCAATGGAATCCGAGGCCTCTGGCCGAGCGATTCCACGGCGAGTTCCTCCAATGGAATCCGAGGCCTCTGGCCGAGCGATTCCACGCCGAGCGATTCCACGCCGAGCGATTCCACGCCGAGCGATTCCACGAAGTCGCCGAGCGCGCGGCGGTAGCGCCGCAGCGACTCGACCGAGACCCATTCGTCAGGGCCGTGGTGGCCGCCGCCGGACGGGCCGAACTCGACCGCCGGGATCCCGACCGCCTGGAACGAGACGGCGTCGGAGGCGCCGTCGCGCCCGACGCTGACGGCCTCGTCCTGCAGCGTCCGCGCGATCGCGTCGCGCAGGGCGCGGACGTACGGGTTGCTGCGCGCGACGTACGCCGGCGGGCGCGTCAGCGTGCGCGCGACGGTCACGTCGTCCATCGCGCTCACGGCCGCGAGGATCGCGCCGGGGTCCTGCCCCGGCAGGTAGCGGACGTCGACGACCATCGTGCAGCGGTCGGGCACGCGGTTGAAGACGTCGCCGCCCTCGATTCTGCCGAGGTTGATCGACGGCCGGTCGAACAGCTCGGAGGACTCGCGCGCGAACGGCAGCGCCTCGATCTTGCGGAAGATGTCGATCGCCTTCAGCACGGCGCTGTCGCCGAGCCACGGGGTCGAGCCGTGGGCCGAGCGACCGGTCACCTCGATCCGCATCGCGAGGACGCCCTTGGCCTCGATCCCGATGTGGAGGTTCGTCGGCTCGCCCGTGATCGCGAAGTCGCCCGCCAGTCCGGCGCCGATCAGCTCGTCGGTCGCGCGCCGGTCGACGTCCTCGGCCTCCTCGTCCGCGACGCAGATGAACTTCACCCGCACGCGGTCCTGTGCCGCGCAGTCCTTCACCGCGCACATCATCGCGGCGAGCCCGCCCTTCATGTCGTAGGCGCCGCGCCCGATCAGACGGTCGCCGTCGACGCGGGGCTCGAACTGCTCCTGGAAGCCGGGCACGACGTCGAGGTGGCCGTGGAAGATCACCGTCGGGCCGGCCTCGGACCCGCCTCCCCCGACCTCGGCGACGATCACCGGCAGCCCGTTGTGCGTGTGCTCGCGCACCTCGATCTCGCGCGCCTCGAGCCAGCCTCTGACGAACCCGGCCGCGGCCGCGAGCTCCTCCGCGCGGGAGGTGTCGTACGTCATCAGCCGCTCGGCCAGCGTGCGTTCGTCGACCATCGGTCGCAACAGGATACGGAAGCACCTGGCCGGCTCCGTCCGGCCAGGCGTCCGGCGCGGCGCGCCGGCGGCGCTACTCGCCGCCGGCGATGCGCGTGAACGCCTCCCAGCGGCGTCGGTCGCGTGCCGCCTGACGCTGCGCCTCGGAGCCCTGCTCCGCGTTCGCGTAGGCGTCCTGCGCCGCCTGCAGCTTCTCCTGCAGGTCGGCGCGGTCGATCTGGTCCGGGGCGTGCGCCTCCTCGACGAGGATCAGCGCGTGGTTGTCGGCCACCTGCAGGTAGCCCTCGCCCTGCGCCAGCCGCACGATCTCGCCCTCGCTGCGATACAGCCGCAGCTCGGTCGGATCGAGCATCGCCAGCAGCGGCGTGTGGTTCGCGAGGATGCCGATCGAGCCCGTGGCCGTTCGCGTCGAGATCATCTCGACCTCGTCGTTGAAGACCTCGCCCTCGGGGGTGAGCACCTCGACCGGGAACTTCGTGCGGGCCATGGCGGGCTAGTCCTGCTTCGCCGCTTCAACGACGTCGTCGATCGAGCCCTTGAGCAGGAAGACGCGCTCCGGCAGGTCGTCGTGTCTGCCCTCGATGATCTCTCTGAAGCCGCGGATCGTCTCGGCGATCGGGACGTATGTGCCCGGGACGCCGGTGAACTGCTCGGCGACGTGGAACGGCTGCGAGAGGAAGCGCTCGACCTTGCGCGCGCGCTGCACGACGACCTTGTCCTCGTCGGACAGCTCGTCGATCCCGAGGATCGCGATGATGTCCTGGAGCTCCTTGTAGCGCTGGAGGATCTCCTTGACCTGGTTCGCGACGCTGTAGTGCTCCTCGCCGAGGATGTCCGGCTTGAGGATCGTCGAGGTCGAGTCGAGCGGGTCGACGGCCGGGTAGATGCCTCTCTCGGAGATCGCGCGCGACAGCGTCGTGGTCGAGTTGAGGTGCGCGAACACCGACGCCGGCGCCGGATCGGTGAGGTCGTCGGCGGGGACGTAGACG
This sequence comes from Conexibacter sp., assembly GCA_025964325.1. GTDB lineage: Bacteria > Actinomycetota > Thermoleophilia > Solirubrobacterales > Solirubrobacteraceae > Conexibacter. The sequence goes on along the minus strand of JAOPZA010000092.1, from coordinate 40,905 downwards.
GCCTGCACGGAGGTGACCGAGCCCTGGCGGGTCGAGGTGATGCGCTCCTGCAGCTGGCCCATCTCGGACTCGAGCGTCGGCTGGTAGCCGACCTGCGAGGGCATCCGGCCGAGCAGCGCCGAGACCTCGGAGCCCGCCTGCACGAAGCGGAAGATGTTGTCGATGAAGAGCAGCACGTCCTGGCCCTCGTCGCGGAAGTACTCCGCCATCGTGAGGCCGGACAGCGCGACCCGCATGCGAGCTCCGGGCGGCTCGTTCATCTGGCCGAAGACGAGCATCGTTCTCTCGAGCGTGCCCGACTCTCTCATCTCGCGCCAGAGGTCGTTGCCCTCGCGCGTGCGCTCGCCGACGCCGCAGAAGGCCGAGAGGCCGCCGTGCTCGCGGGCGAGGTTGTCGATCAGCTCCTGGATCAGCACGGTCTTGCCGACGCCGGCACCGCCGAAGAGGCCGACCTTGCCGCCTCTCGCGTACGGCGCGAGCAGGTCGATCACTTTGATGCCGGTCTCGAACATCTCGGTCGTCGGCGTCAGGTCCTCGACGCTCGGAGCGCTGCGGTGGATCGGCCGGCGCTCCTCGACGTCGACGTCGCCCATCAGGTCGATCGGGTCGCCGAGCACGTTGAAGATGCGGCCGAGCGTGGCGCGGCCGACCGGGACCGTGATCGGTCCGCCGGTGTCGAGCACCTCGGCACCGCGCGCGAGGCCGTCGGTCGAGTCCATCGCGACTGCGCGGATGCGGTCGTCGCCGAGGTGCTGCTGCACCTCGCAGACGAGCAGCTCCTCCTCGGCGCCGGCGCTGACGCCGGCGGCCTCCTCCTCGCGGTTGGCGGCCGAGCGCTTGATCGTGATCGCGTTGTTGATCTCGGGCAGCCGGTCGGGGAAGACGGCCTCGATGACGACGCCCTGGATCTCCTCGATGCGCCCGACGTTCCGGGTCTGAGTCTCTGTGGTTGCTGACATGTGGTTTCGGGTCTCCTGAGGGTCAGTGCGCTAGCTCAGCGCCTCGGCGCCGGCGACGACTTCCATGATCTCCTGCGTGATCTCGGCCTGGCGGGCGCGGTTCATCTCGAGCGTGAGGTCGTCGATGATGTCGCCGGCGTTGTCCGACGCGCTGCGCATCGCGGTCATGCGGGCGCCCAGCTCGGACGCCGTCGACTCGAGCAGCGCGCGGAAGATCGAGATCTCGACGTAGTCGGGCACGAGCCGCTGGAGGATCTCCTCCGGCTCCGGCTCGTACTCGACGAGGGCGTGCGGTGCCCCGGCCTCGTGCCCTCCGGTCTCGCGCTCCTCGTCGCTCTCCTCGAGGATCGTCGCCTGCTGCAGCGGCAGCAGCGTCTCGCGCCGGACCTCCTGCTGGATCGGCGAGATGTAGCCGTTGTAGAGGATCTCGACGCGGTCGACCTGACCGTCGATGTAGGCCGTCATCAGCGCCTGCGCGATCTCGCGCGCGTTCGCGTAGGCGGGCCGCTCGGTGAAGCCGGTGAAGCCCTGCCGCGGCTCGGTGCCGCGGAACGTCAGCGACGAGACGCCGCGCCGGCCGGTCGCGTAGTAGACGATCTCGCGCCCGGCGGCCTGGTACTCGGCCGCGGTGCGCACGCCCGCGCGGATGATCTGCGAGTTGAACGCGCCCGCGAGCCCGCGGTCGGCCGTCACCAGCAGCAGCGCGACGCGCTGCTCGTTGTCGTGCTCGTTCAGGATCGGCAGCGCCGGCACGTTGCCGGCCGCCTCGGCCGCCTGCCGCGTCATCCGCCGGATCGCTCCGGCGTAGGGACGCAGCGCGGCGATCCGCGTCTCCGCGCGGCGCAGCCGCGCGGCGGCGACCATCTCCATCGCGCGGGTGATCTTCTGGATGTTCTTGACCGACGCGATGCGGTTCTTGACGTCTCGCTGCTGAGCCATGTGCGTTGGGGGTCGCTGACGGGGCCGTTGGCGGCGCTAGGCCGCGGCGGGCGCCGCCTCGCGCTCCGGGGCGGCGGCGCCGTCCTCGCCGTTCGCCGTGCTCGCTGCCGCGGTGACCGGCGGAGCCGCCTCGTCGCTCAGCGGGTGGCCCTCCTCGTCGAGGTCGTAGCCGAAGTCGTCGGCGAAGCCGGCGACCAGGTCGTGGACCGCCTTCTGCGTCTCGTCGGACCAGTCGCCCGCGGCGATCTTCTGCCGCAGCTCGGCCGCCTCCGAGTGCGCGCGCCGCGTCAGCTCGGTGAGGAACTTCTCGACCTTCGAGACGGCGACGCGATCGAGGAAGCCGTTCGTGGCGGCGTAGATCTGGATCACCTGGTCCTCGACCGACAGCGGCGAGCGCTCGCTCTGGTTGAGCGTGCGCACGAGGCGCTCGCCGCGCGCCAGGGTGCGCTGCGTGTCGGCGTCGAGGTCGGAGCCGAACTGCGCGAACGCCTCCAGCTCGCGGTACTGCGAGAGCTCGAGCTTGATGCGGCCGGCGACTCTTCTCATCGGTCTGATCTGGGCGTTGCCGCCGACGCGGGAGACGGAGATGCCGACGTTGATCGCCGGGCGGACGCCCGAGAAGAAGAGTCTCGGCTCGAGGAAGATCTGCCCGTCGGTGATCGAGATCACGTTCGTCGGGATGTAGGCCGAGACGTCGCCGCCCTGCGTCTCGATGATCGGCAGCGCCGTCATCGAGCCGCCGCCGAGGTCGTCGTTCAGTCTGACGGCGCGCTCGAGCAGGCGGGAGTGGAGGTAGAAGACGTCGCCGGGGTACGCCTCGCGGCCCGGCGGGCGGCGCAGCAGCAGCGACATCTGGCGGTACGCGTAGGCGTGCTTGGTGAGGTCGTCGTAGACCGTCAGGGCGTGTCTGCCGTCGTAGAGGAAGAACTCGGCCATCGCGGCGCCCGCGTAGGGGGCGATGAACTTGATCGGCGCGGCCTCGTCGGCGGAGGCGGCGACGATGATCGTCGAGTCGAGCGCGCCGGCCTCGGCGAGCGTCTCGGCGAGCTGCACGACGGTCGCGAGACGCTGGCCGATCGCGACGTAGATGGAGACGACGCCGGAGTCTCTGTTGTTGATGATCGTGTCGAGCGCGATCGCGGTCTTGCCGGTCTGGCCGTCGCCGATGATCAGCTCGCGCTGGCCGCGGCCGATCGGGATCATCGCGTCGATCGCCTTCAGGCCGGTCTGCAGCGGCTCGGTCACGGGCTGGCGCTGGACGACGCCGGGCGCCTTGAACTCGAGCGGGCGGGTCGCGCTGGTGGCGATGTCGCCTCTGCCGTCGAGCGGATTGCCGAGCGGATCGACGATGCGGCCGAGCAGGGCCTCACCGACCGGGATCTCGAGCAGGCGGCTCGTCCGCTTGACCGTGTCGCCCTCCGAGATGTGCTCCCACGGGCCGAACATCACGACGCCGACGTTGTCGGACTCGAGGTTCAGCGCGAGGCCGGTGACGCCGTGCGGGAACTCGAGCAGCTCGAACGACATGCAGTTCTCGAGCCCGTGGATGCGGGCGATGCCGTCGGCCACCGACAGCACGGTTCCGACCTCGGTCAGGTCGGCGCCGCCGGTGTCGAGGCCCTCGATGCGACTCTTCAGGATTGAGGTGATCTCGTCGGGCTTGATCTGCATGGTGGGGTTCTCTGGCTCCTTGACGGACGCTGCGGGCCTACGCCTGCGCGACCTGCTTGCGAAGTTGGTCCAAACGGTGCTTGATCGAGGCGTCGAGGATCGAGTTGCCCACCCGGAGCACGATTCCACCCAGAATGTCGGGATCGACTCTGCTGGTCAGCTGGACGTGCTCGCCGGTCTGCGCTCCGATCCGCTCGCCGATGCTCTTCACCGTCTGCTCGTCGAGTGCGACGGCGCTCGTCACCTCGACCGGAAGCAGCTTGTTCTCTTGGTCCCAGAGCCGATCGAACTCCGCGCGAATGCGGAAGATCGCGGGCATCCGGTGGCGCTCGAGCAGCGCCTCCAAGAAGTTGAGGATAGTCGGGTCGGCATCCACGACCGCCCGCCGCAGCCCGTCCTTCTTCTCCTCCGTGGAGAAGTAGGGCGAGAAGAGGAAGACGGCGAGCTCGCGGTTCGCGTTGAGCGCGTCCGCGAACTGACCGAGCTGCTCGCGCGCGACGTCGAGTCTGCCGTGCTCCTTGGCAACCTCGAACAGCGAGCGCGAGTAGACCTGGGCGATCTCTTCCATGACGGCGCCTAGTTGCTCCGCTCGGTGCCCGAGAGGGCAGTGAAGTCGAGCTCGGAGAGCGCCTCCTCGACGAGACGGCGCTGGTCCTCCTCCGTCAGCGTCTTGCGGGTGACCTTCTCGGTCGCGGCGACGGTCAGGTCGGCCACCTCGTGGCGGATCTCCTGGATCGCGCGACGCGTCTCCGCCTCGATGTCGCGACGGGTCTGCTCGAGCAGCTCCTCGCGCTTGCGCTTGGCGGCCTCGAGCGTCTCGCGCTCGTGGACCTCACCGGCACGCTCCGCGCGGGCGACGATCTCGTCGGCCTGCTGGCGCGCTTCGGTCAGCCGCTGGCGGTACTCGGCCAGCAGCCGCTCCGCCTCCTCGCGGGTGCGGGTGGCGGCGTCGATCGACTCCTCGATCGCGCGCTGCCGCTTGTCGAGCGCCTCCCCGATCGCCGGGAAGGCGTACTTGCGCAGGATGAACAGCGTCGCGAAGAACGCCAGCAGCAACCAGATCATCAAGCCCACCGAGGGCTTGACGAGGAAGTTGCCGGCATCCGCCGCGGCGAACGGGACGAGGGTCGACATGGCCTAGGAGAGGAAGAACGCGATGAGGCCGAAGATGAAGGCGTAGAAGACGATCGCCTCGGTGAGCGCGAAGCCGAGCCACTGGATGCTCGTGATCTCGTCTCTCATCTCGGGCTGCCGCGTCACCGACTCGATGACCTTGCCGAAGATGAAGCCGACGCCGATGCCCGGGCCGATGGTGCCGAGGCCAGCGCCGACGCCGAGCGCGATAGCTCTACCGGCTCTTCGGCCGATCGCTTCGTTCTCGGCCACCGTGGCGGCCAGATGAGTGATGACGGAGAGGTCCACAGCAGATCTCCTCGTGGGGGGTCGTTAGTGAGACTCGGCGACAGCGCCGCCGAGATAGATGGAGGTAAGCGTCGCGAAGATGAAGGCCTGGAGCGTTGCGACCAGGCCCACTTCGAAGAGGAAGAAGGCGACCGCGAGCGTGCCGGTCAGGAGGCCGAGCACCACGGAGCCGGCGATCGCCAGGTTGAGGAGCACCACGAGGCCGCCGCCCATGAAGAGGATCAGCAGGTGGCCGGCGAGGATGTTGGCGAAGAGACGTACGGAGAGCGAGACGAGCCGGACGAAGTGGGAGATCACCTCGATCAGGAAGATCGGGATGCGCGCCGGTCCTTCGACGCCGGCAGGGACCCAGCTCTTGAGATAGCCGATCGGACCCTTCGCGCGGATCCCCTCGACGTGGTAGCTGACCCAGACGACGAGCGTCAGCGCGAGCGGGATCGAGATGTTCGCCGTCGCGGCGTAGAGCGCGAGCGACGGGATGTGGGCGCCGAAGATGTTGACCTTCTCTTCGGTGTTCGTCGGCAGCGGCAGGTAGCCGAGCATGTTCGAGAACCAGATGAAGAGGAAGAGCGTGGCGACGAACGGGAACCATCTGCGCGCCATCCCGCGATCCATGTTGCCGCCGGTGATGTTGTCGCGCATCAGCGTGTAGGCGGTCTCGACCGCCGTCTGGACGCGGTTCGGACGGTCCCGCATCCGTCTCGCGATGTAGACCATCGTCACGCACGTGAAGAGCGCCGTGAGGAGGATGTAGAAGACGGCCTTGTTGATCGACAGGTCGATCCCGCCGATCTTGATGCTGATCCACGGATCGAGTCTGAACTCGTTCTGCGGGTGGTAGTTCTCGTTGACGTTGAGCGCGAGCGCGCCAGCGGGATTCAGCAGCAGCAGGGCGAACGGGGCGCAGACGGCCGCGAGCAGGCGGGCCTTCATGGACGACGGTCCTCCTTCTCGAACGGACGCACGATCATCTGGGTGGTGAAGTAGACGGTGAAGAGAGCGACGAACAGGACGGCTGCGGAGAGGCCGGCGGCGTTGCCGGCCAGCAGCCCGACGGCGAAGATCGTAAGGGCTACGAGCCATCCGCGTCCGATCATCGATCCCGCCATCAGTCCGACGATCGTGCGCGCGTCCTCGGAGTCGTGCGCGCGGCGGGCCGTGAAGGTCGCGATCGCGCGCTGGAGCACGTAGATCCCAGCGCCGGTGATCCAGCCGACGATCGGCAGGCTGGCAGCGATGAAGATGGCGAGCGCGAGCACCGCGACGACGAGGTCGAGGTTGCGCAGGAACCGCATCGGGTCAGATGTCCTTAAAGCGTGTGTAGACAAGACGGAATCCGAGCGCGAAGCCGATGAACACGCCGACGATCGCGAGCAGCGCGGGTGCCCCGACGAGCGCGCCCAACCCCAGCCCGATCGCGGCACACAGCAGCGTCGTGGCGATCAGCGTGGACCCAGCGACGGCCCCGCGCATAGGCGGGCGCTCGTTCGTCATCGGGTTGCGGCTCGGGGGAGTGTGGGGAAGGCATAGGAGGCGTTGCCGCCGCAGACAAATGCCCGCATCTGCGACGCGGGCGAGCCGCCGGACACGAGAGGTTCTCGTGGTCTCCGGCGGCGTTATGAGAAGTCTACAAGCTTCACGCAGCTTGTAACAACATTGTGACAGCCGCTACAGGTGAGTGTCGTCCGATCGACCCTCCCGCAACCAGGTGCATCCATTGCCCCGTGTTCATGGGGATCGCGGCGCAGCCGTCAGCGACGGCGCGGCTGCGCGGCTCCGGCGCCCGGCGGCTCCGGCGGCGGGGTCGTCTCGGGGACGACGGGGAACTCCCCCGTCTCCAGCTCGCGGCCGACGCGCGCGTCGATCTCGTGCTCCGTCGTGTCGGGGTCGGCGTGGCGCATCTGCCACGCCCGCAGCCGCTTCAGCTTGAGGATCTCGAGTACGACGACGAGGTAGACGCTGGCGCCCAGCACGAACAGGCCGAAGGCGCCGAGCGCCAGCGACCAGCCGAGGTGGTAGTGGCCGTGGTTGTCGGAGTACGGCACGAACCGCATCGCGAGCGCGAGCGCCGCCAGCAGCAGCGTCCAGGCGTAGAGGTAGAGGACCGTGCGGCGCTGGCTGAAGCCGATCCGCGCCATCCGGTGATGGAAGTGGTTGGCATCCGCGGACCACGGCGCGCGGCGGTATCTGAGCCGCCGCGCGATCACGAAGCTGGTGTCGAGGAACGGCACGGCGAGGATCGCGAGCGGGCCAACGAGCGCGATCCCGGCGGCCGTCTTGAGCGAGCCCTGGACGACGATGCAGCCCAGCAGGTAGCCGAGCAGCAGCGCGCCGCAGTCGCCCATGAAGACGGAGGCCGGATGGAAGTTGTGGACGAGGAAGCCGAGCGCGGCGCCGGCCGTCGCCGCGGCGAGGATCGCGGCCGGCCACTGACCGAGGTCGAACGCGATGATCGAGAACGCGATCGCGGAGATCGCGCAGACGCCGGCCGCGAGCCCGTCGACGCCGTCGGAGAAGTTGACGACGTTCATCAGCCCGACGAGTCCGATCACGGTCAGCAGGTGGCCGACGTGCGGGAACGCGAGCGCGCCGAGGAACGGGACCGTCACGTGCGGCACCCAGACGCCGCTCGAGACCGGGATCAGCGCGGCCGCGATCTGGCCGAGCAGCTTCCACTGCGGCGCCAGGTCGTAGGCGTCGTCGATCGCGCCGACGAGCGTGATCAGCGCGGCGCCCAGCAGGATCGCGCGCATGTGGTAGCGGGCGTCGAACGGGAGCCAGATCGCGCCGGCCGCCAGCAGGCCGGCGAAGATCGCGAGGCCGCCGAGCAGCGGCGTCGCGCGATGCGCGAGGCCGCGCTCGCGCGGCTCGTCGACGGCGCCGATCCGCACCGCCAGCCGCGCGACGAAGGGCGTCAGCACCGCGGCGATGCCGAGGGCCACGAAGAAGGCGTAGACGGCGTCGAGCTCGCGCATCGTCGCGGGGAAGGATGGCAGCCGCGCAGGACCGCCGTGGGGCGACGCCGCTGCGACGCGCCCGACGGCGGCCGGCTAGGCGATCGCCGGCGCGCCGGTCGAGAGCTGCGCGTAGAGCGGGTAGCGGTCGGCCAGCGTGGTGACGCGCTCGACCAGCTCGTTCTTGCGCGCCGCGAACTCGGGCGTCAGCGCGGTCGCCAGGACCTTGCCGACCTCGACGAAGTCGTCCTGCCCGAAGCCGCGCGTCGCGAGCGCGGGCGACCCGACGCGCAGGCCGCTCGAGACCATCGGCGGGCGCGGGTCGAACGGCACCGCGTTGCGGTTGACGGTGATGCCGATCTCATGGAGCCGGTCCTCGGCCTGCTGGCCGTCGAGCTCCGACTCCCGCAGGTCGACGAGGACGAGGTGCACGTCGGTGCCGCCGGTCAGCACGCTCACGCCCGAGGCGTCGTCGGCGAGCAGCGCGGTCGCGAGCGCCTTCGCGCCGGCGATCGTGCGCTCCTGGCGCTCGCGGAAGAGCTCGCTCTGCGCGATCTTGAAGGCGACGGCCTTGCCGGCGATCACGTGCTCGAGCGGGCCGCCCTGCTGGCCGGGGAAGATCGCCGAGTCGATCTTTCTGGCGTGCTCCTGCTTGCAGAGGATCAGGCCGCCGCGTCCGCCGCCGATCGTCTTGTGCGTCGTCGAGGTGACGACGTCGGCGTAGGGCACCGGGCTGCGGTGCAGGCCGGCGGCGACGAGGCCGGCGAAGTGCGCCATGTCGACCATCAGGTACGCGCCGACCTCGTCGGCGATCTCCTTGAAGCGCACGAAGTCGAGCTCGCGCGGATAGGCCGACCAGCCGGCCAGCAGCAGTCTCGGCTTGCGCTCGCGCGCGATGCGGGCGACCTCGTCCATGTCGATCCGGCTCGTCTCGCGGTCGACCTGGTAGGGCGCGATGTCGTAGAGGCGGCCGGAGGCGTTGATTCTCATGCCGTGGGTGAGGTGGCCGCCGTGGGCGAGCTCGAGTCCCATGATCGTGTCGCCCGGCTGCAGCAGCGCGTGGTAGACGGCGATGTTGGCCTGCGCGCCGGAGTGCGGCTGGACGTTCGCGTGCTCGGCGCCGAACAGCTCCTTCGCGCGGTCGATCGCGAGCTGCTCGGCGATGTCGACCCACTCGCAGCCGCCGTAGTAGCGGCGCCCGGGGTAGCCCTCGGCGTACTTGTTCGTCAGCACGCTGCCCTGGCACTCGAGCACGGCCTGCGGGACGAAGTTCTCCGACGCGATCATCTCGAGCGTCCGCTGCTGGCGCTCGAGCTCGCCGCGCAGGACCTCCGCGATCTCGGGATCGACCTCCGCCAGGGGCCTGTTGAAGTAATCGGGCGTGAGGTCGGTCATGCGGTCGTCTCCATCGCGGTGATCTGATTGACGCGGCGCTCGTGGCGCCCGCCCTCGAAGTCGGTCGTGAGGAAGGCCGCCACGATCGCGTCGGCATCGGCTGCGGCGAGTCGCTGGCCGGAGAGCGCGACGACGTTGGCGTCGTTGTGGCGACGGCTCAGCTCGATCTCGTCGGCGTCGTGGGCGTTGACGGCGCGGACGCCGGGGACCTTGTTGGCGACGATCGCGACGCCGTTGCCCGAGCCGCAGACGAAGACGCCGCGGTCGGCCTCGCCGCTGCCGACGAGTCGCGCCGCCGGCTCGGCGTAGAGCGGGTAGTCGGTCGACTCGGGTCCGTCCGTGCCGAGGTCCACGACGTCGTGGCCCTGCTCGGCGAGCAGCGACACGAGGTGGGACTTCAGGGCGAAGCCCGCGTGATCTGAGGCGAGCGCGATCTTCATGGGCGGCGGGGCTCACGATACCGGGATCGGCTACGCCGATCCTTGGGAGTCCGCGGGCATCGACTGCGTCGATGGCCGCGGACGTCCCGGGCGTTGGAGCTCAGTCGAGCGCGGCGGAGGCCGGCGGACGTCCCGGGGTGTCGAAGCTCAGTCGAGCGCCTCCGCGAGGGCGGCGCGCGGGACGGCGCCCTCGCGCACGATCGCCCACGTCCCCGCATCCTCGTAGCGACGCAGGTCGACGACGCTCGACGGCGTCCCCGGCAGCGGACCGGCGTCGAGCACGAGGTCGGCGCCGGCGCGGATCGCCGCCGGGACGTCCGCGACGCGACGCGCGTCGGGACCGCCCGCGACGTTCGCGCTCGACTGCAGCAGCGCCAGGTCGACGTCGGCGAGGGCGGCGAGCGCAGCGGTAAGCGCGGGAACGCGGATGCCGAGCGCGGACGCGGCCGGATCGGTTGCGTCGAGCCCTCCTGCCAGCGGGAAACGGCCGGCGGGGTTCGGCAGCAGCACCGTGACGGCGCCGGGCAGGAGCCGAGCGAGCGCGGCGCGTGTGCGCGGGCCGAGCTCGTCGAGCGTCGCAAGCGCGCGGTCGCGGTCGAAGAACAGCACCGCGGCCGGCTTCGTCGGCGGCCGCCCCTTGAGCCCGTAGAGGCGCGCGACCGCGGCCGCGTCGTCGGGCGCGCAGGCGAGCCCGTAGACCGTGTCGGCGGGGAAGACGGCGACCCCGCCGGCGGCGATGCAGCGCGCGAACGCCTCCCCGTCGGCGGAGCTCAGCGGCTTCACCGCTCCCCCACCACCACGCGTTCGATGCCGGCGAGGTCGCGATGCGCGGTCGTGCGCGCCATCCCCGCGGCGCGCAGCAGCTCGCCGACGGCCGGCGCCTGGCCGGCGCCGAGCTCGAAGGCGACCCAGCGCGCCCGCGCGGCGGCCTCGACCGCGAGCCGCCGCAGCACGTCGAGGCCGTCCTCCCCGGCGAAGAGCGCGCCGGCCGGCTCGTGGCGCGCGACCTCGGGCGCGAGCCACGGGCGGTCAGCGTCGCGGATGTAGGGCGGATTCGACACGACCGCGTCGAGCTCGCCGCTCACGCCGGCGAGCAGGTCGGCCTCGGCGAACGTCACGTCGAGCCCGAGCCGCGCCGCGTTGGCGCGCGCGAGCGCGAGCGCGTCCGCGCTGACGTCGGTCGCGATCACGTCGAGGTCGGCGCGCTCCTGCTTGAGCGCCAGCGCGATCGCGCCGCTGCCGGTGCCGACGTCGGCGACGCGCGCGCCGCGCGGCAGCGTCAGCGCCAGCTCGACCAGCAGCTCGGTCTCCGGCCGCGGCACGAGCACGCGCGGGTCGACGGCGAGCTCGATGTGGCGAAACGCGCGCGTGCCGAGGATGTAGGCGACCGGCTCGCGGTCGCGCCGCCGCTCCAGCAGGCCGGCGAAGCGCGCCGCCTGCTCGCGCGTCAGCGACCGCTCCGGCTCGATGTGGAGCCGCGTCCGCGCGACGCCGAGGGCTGCCGCGAGCAGCAGTTCGGCGTCGAGCCGCGGACTCTCGCAGCCGGCTTCCCGCAGCGCCGCGGTCGCCGCGGCGAGCGCGCCGCGGACGTCAGCGGCCGTCGGCCTGCCCTTCGAGGCGGCGCCGCTTCTCATCGTCCTGCAGCGCGGCGGTCAGCTCGTCGAGCTCGCCACCGAGGATCGCGTCGAGGTTGTGGACCGTCAGCTTGATGCGGTGGTCGCTGACGCGGCCCTGAGGGAAGTTGTAGGTGCGGATCTTCTCCGCGCGCTCGCCGCTGCCGACCTGCTCGAGGCGGTTCGCGGCCAGTCTCGCCTGCTGCTCGGCGAGCGCGCGCTCGTAGAGCCGCGCGCGCAGCACGCGCATCGCCTTCTCGCGGTTCTGCAGCTGGGACTTCTCGTCCTGCATCGAGACGACGACGCCGCTCGGTCTGTGCGTGATGCGGACCGCCGAGTCGGTCGTGTTGACCGACTGCCCGCCGGGACCGGAGGAGCGGTAGACGTCGATCTGCAGGTCGTTCTCGTTCACGTCGACGTCGACGTCCTCCGCCTCCGGCAGCACCGCGACCGTCGCCGTCGAGGTGTGGGTGCGGCCCTGGGACTCGGTCTCGGGGACGCGCTGGACGCGGTGCGTGCCGCCCTCGAACTTGAAGACGGAGTAGGCGCCGTCGCCCTTGACCGCGAGCGTGTACTGCCCGTTGCCCTCCGACATCGGCTCGATCTGGAAGCCGCGCCGCTCCGCGTATCTGGTGAACATCCGGTACAGGTCGCCGGCGAAGAGGCCGGCCTCGTCGCCGCCGGCGCCGGGGCGGATCTCGACGATCACGTTCTTGTCGTCGTTCGGGTCGCGCTCGACCATCGCGAGGCGGATCTCCTCGTCGAGCGCGTCGATCCGCGCTCTCGCGGTCGCCTGCAGCTCCCGCAGCTCGGGATCGTCGCCGTCCTCGGCCAGCAGCTCGCGCGCGCCGGCCTCGTCGTCGACGGCGCGGCGCCATTCGGCCGCGAGCCGCGCCGCCGGCTCGAGCTCCGAGTACGCGCGCCCGGCATCGGCGTAGCGCTGCCGATCCCCGATCACCTCGGGGTCGGACATCTGGCGCTCGAGCTCCGCGAAGCGGGCGTCGATCTGGTTGACGAGCTGCTCGATCATCTGGGGTCGAGTCTAGGTGGTCAGCAGGCCTCGCAGCTCAGCCGCGACCCGCTCCGGCCGGCGCGTCACATCGTCGTGGGTGGAACGCAGGACGGCGTAGCCGCGGAGCATCAGCGCGTTCGCCTTGCTGCGGTCGCGTCGGAAGGCTCGGCGCGTGTGATGGAAGGCCCAGCCGTCCAGTTCGACGATCACGCGCCGCTCCGGCCAGAGCGCGTCGACCTCGTGGCCGTGGATGGTGGCGTTGATGCTCGGGCGCGGCAGTCCCGCGCTTCGCAGCAGCTCGAGGAAACGGGCTTCGAGCTTGGAGCGGGTCAGTTGCGCGCGGAGGGCGCGGTGCTCCGCGATCGCGGCCTGGAGCGCTGCGTCGCCGCGGCCGCGCCGACCCCTCGCGCGCGAGCGTGCGGCCTCGATCGCCTCGACGTCGAGCACCCCCATCCGCTCGGCCTCCGTCAGCGCCCTGGCGAGCTGGTCCCTCGGCACGACGCCGGCGAGATCGACGAGCGTGCGCGCGGCCGTCGTCGGGATCGCGTTCACGACCGTGACGTCGGCCTCGACGAGCAACGAGGAGTGCACGGTGACGCCCGGCAGCGACGAGCGGTTGCGGTCGCTGGTGCTGACGTCGACGCGGGTGCCGTTCGAGGGCCCCAGACCGTGCAGTGCGGTTGCATCGCGGTGGCTCAGCACCGCCCGGTCCCCGACCGCCAGCACAGCCGCGAGTACCCCTCCTGCCGCAGGCGTCTGTGTCCGACGGCGTGCCAGGGCAATGCGCGCGACGGACGCGCTGTTCGTGTCGAGACGCCGGCTACGCGACGACTTCGACGCCGATGAGGTCGTCGGCGTTCGTGGTGCCGAGGTCGCCCTCGACGGCCAGCACGGCCTCGAGCGAGGCGATCGCGACGGCCAGCTGGCTCAGATCCGGCTCGCGGGTCGTCAGGTACTGGAGCTGGATGCCGGGCCACATCACGGCCCGCACCCACGGCCGGCGGCGCTGCTTGCCCGACCACTTGATCAGCTCGAACGAGATCCCGGCGATCAGCGGCACGCCGACGATCCGCGTCAAGACGAGCCAGTACCAGGCGGGCAGTCCGATCGGCGCGAAGACGAAGATCGCCACGATCATCACGATCAGCAGGAAGGTCGTGCCGCAGCGGGGATGGAGACGGGAGAAGCGCTGCGCGTTCTGCGGCGTCAGCGGCATCCCGGCCTCGAAGCACGAGATCGTCTTGTGCTCGGCGCCGTGGTACTCGAACACGCGCCGCAGGTCGCGCAGTCTCGACAGCGCGATCAGGTAGCCGAGGAAGATCGCGGTCCGGATCAGGCCCTCGATCAGCCAGAAGAGGAACGACGAGCCGAGCTGGTCCTTGATCAGCGAGGTGATCCCGACCGGGACGAGGAAGAAGAGGCCGATCGCGAGGACGACCGAGAGGACGATCGTCCCGATCCAGGCGCCGTTGGAGATCTCCTGCTCGTCCTCGGGCAGCTGCGCGTTGGCGGAGATGCCGAGCGCTCTGAAGCCGAGCCGCATCGACTCGACGAGGGCGACGACGCCGCGGATGATCGGCAGGCGCAGCAGCCGGTGGCGTCTCAGCCACGAGTCGAGCGGGCCGCTCTGGACCTCGATCTCGCCCTCGGCGGCCTCGTCGGCGGCGAGGTGATGGCCGTCGGCGATCTGCTCGGGCAGCGGCTTGCGGACCGCGACCGCCCATGTCGAGATCCCGCGCATCATCACGCCCTCGAGCACGGCCTGACCGCCGACCGGCGCATCGCGCGAAGCGGTCAGCTGACCGTCGGGACGGTCGGAGGCGGTGGCCGCCGGCGGCGGCGGCGTGGCGACGCCCGGGGCGTTCGGCGACGGCGTCGGAGCCGTGCCGCCGGGCGCGGCCGGGGAGGACGCGGTTAGCAGCGAGGTATGGGCCGCCCCCGGCGGGTTCGTCTCAGATGAGCTCATGAAACGTCCCCGTCGAGGTGGCGCATGCGGCCGGTTACGCCTTCGCGGCGGCTTCGTCGCGTGCGCGCTTCGCGGCACGACGCTGGAACCGCTCGACGCGACCGCCGGTGTCGACGAGCTTCTGCTTGCCCGTGTAGAACGGGTGGCAGTTCGAGCAGATCTCGACGCGGATCTCTCTGCCGTTGGTGGAGCGTGTCACGAACTCGTTGCCGCACGTGCAGCGAACTTGAGTGTCGGCGTACTCGGGATGGATTGCTGTCTTCATGGTCTGCCCAGTGTAGCGACGGGCGGGGGTGCGGTGGGCGGGCACGTCGCGGTCAGGGCGTTGTTCGTCTCGCTGCTCTCCTCGATCTCGTTCGCGGGGTCGGCGGTGAACGCCGGCGCGACGGGTCCGGCTGCCGCGGCCGCACACGGGGGGCCCGTGAACGCCAGCCAGACGGTCTGTTGCGGAGCGAGCCGGGTGACCGTGCGGAGCTGGGCGGGCGCCGCCGTCCGGCTCCGGTCGGCGCTCGGGAACTGCGCGGCGACGTCGAAGTTCCAGGCGGAGGCGACGCCCTGGTTCCTCACCAGGACCGAATAGCGGATCGCGGAGGGCTCGAGCGGATCCGGCATCTGTCGGGTGCGGACGATCGTCAGGTCCGGACGCAGCTCGGGCTGCTTGCAGGCGGCCGTCCACGTCGCCGACGAGCGCACCACGTCGCCGTCGGCGTCGAGCCAGCGGAAGCCGACGCGGAAGCGGAACTGGAACGGTGCGACGAGCCGCCCGACCGCCTGGCGGTACTTGAAGACGTCGTTCGGCCGGCTGCCGATCGCGGGATCGCTCGGCGACATCCAGACGCCGAGCCCGGGCACGTCGCCGCGCGCCGTCCAGCGACCGCCGTCGATCGAGCGCTGTTGGAGGTCGATCCGCACCAGCAGCCGGCGACCGCTGCCGAGCGGCCGCATCGTGGTCGCGACCGCGACCGAGCGCGCGGCGACCCGCGGCGAGCTGTGACAGCTCAGCAGCTGCGCGGCGTAGGGGGTCGCCTGCCCGGTCGGGACGGCCGCCCCGGCCGCGGCGGCGGACACGAGGAGAGCGATCGCAGTGACGAGGAAGGCGCCCCGGGTGAACCGGAGGCGCGTCATCGCCACCTTAAACCGGAGCGCGAAGCGGAAGTTGCGTGGATCCGCTGCCGGGCGGATCCACGCTCCTCCCGTTGCGGCTCAGGTCAGCTGGTAGAGCGGCCCGTCGCCGCCCTCGGGCGGCGTGAGGCGCCCGCCCTTCGCCGTGATCGCGCCGCACTGCACGCAGTTCGTGTAGTTCACGATCACGTCGACGTCGCCCGTCTCCGGGGCGTCGTCGGGGATCTCGTAGACACCCGCAGGGCACATCCATCTCCACGTCTCGGCGATCTCGCGCGGGACCTGCTTCTGCACGCGGATGTGGTTCGGCGCGTCGTCGCGCGTCGCGTTGCCGGTGATGAAGACGCTCGAGAGCTTGTCGAACGTGTACTTGCCGTCCGGCTTCGGATAGCTCTTGACGGTGTCGCCGACGAACATCGCGCGCTCGTCGTTCTTGTGCCAGCCGAGCCGCCCGCCCGGCAGTCTGCCTCTCGTGGCGATCGCGAGGTTGACGATCGGCGCGCCTCTGATGAAGCCCTTCTGGAACGGCTGGCGCCCGTTGCGGACGGCGTAGAGCTCCTTGCCCGTCGCCGACGCGAGCAGCTCGTCCTCGTAGGAGTCGAACGACGAGTCGCCGTTCTTGAGGCCCTGGTAGATCGCCTCGCCGGCGAGTCTGCCGGAGCGGATCGCATGGTGGATGCCCTTGAGCGAGACGGTGTCGACGAGGCCGCCGGCGTCGCCGACGAGCAGCGCGCCCGGCATCGTCAGCTTCGGCATCGACCAGTACCCGCCGCCGGGGAGGGCCTTCGCGCCCCAGCCGACGCGCTCGCCGCCCTCGAGGATCCCTCTCACGAGCGGGTGCAGCTTGAACAGCTGCAGCAGGTCGTGCGCCGAGGTCGTCGCGTCGGCGTACTCGAGGTCGATGACGAAGCCGATCGAGACGAGGTCCTCGCCCGTCTTCTCGTCCTTCATCGGGTAGATCCAGGTGCCGCCGATCTGCCCGTATCTGGCGGACAGCTTGAGCGGCCAGGGGCCGATCGTGTGGATCACGCGATCGAGCGCCTTCGGGACCTTCCAGACCTCCTTGACGCCGAGCTCCCAGACCTGCGGCTCGCGGCCCTTCGAGAGGTCGAACTCGCGGATCGCGGCGCCCGTCAGCGAGCCCCAGCAGCCGTCCGCGAGCACCGTCGCGTGGGCTCTGATGTCGGTGCCCGGCTCGAAGTTGCCGAGCGGCTCTCCGTCTCTGCCGCGACCCTTGTCGCCCGAGCGCACGCCCACCACCCTGCCGTCCTCGACGATCAGCTGCGTCGCGGACGTCTCGGTCAGCACGTAGGCGCCGCCCTCCTCCGCCTGACGCTGCTGGAAGCGCGCCATCGCCGCGACCGAGACGACCTCGTTGCCGTGGTTTCTGAACGGCGGCGGCGGCGGGATCCGCAGCTTCGTCTTGCGGCTCGGAAGCAGGTAGACGGCTTCCTTCGTGACCTCGCCGTAGGCGAAGCCCTCCTTGCGCCACTGCTCGCGGTCGATGCGTGGGAACAGCTCCTGCAGCGGCCCCGGGCGCATGACGGCCCCGGACAGGTTGTGCCCGCCGCACGTCTTCGCCTTCTCGAGCACGGCGACCGGCACCTCGCCGAGGCGCTCCATCAGCGCCGGGTCGTCCGCCAGCAGCTGCAGCAGGCGATTGGCGGCCGCCAACCCGGCGGTGCCGCCGCCGACGATCGCGACGCCGACGTCGATCCGCTCGTCCTCGCCGTCGAGCCCGCGCTTGACGAACTCCGTCGGCGAGTCGACCGGCGGCGGGTAGTCCGCCGGGACCGTGCTCCCGTTCCTGCTGCCGGACGCCATCGCGATCAGCTCCCCTTCTTGGCCTTCACGGCCTCGGTGAGTCTCGGCAGGATCTTGTTCAGATCGCCGACGATCCCGAGGTCGGAGAACTCGAAGATCGGAGCGTTCGCATCCTTGTTGATCGCCACGATGTTCTCCGAGGACTGCATCCCGACCTTGTGCTGGATCGCGCCGGAGATGCCGGCCGCGAGGTACAGCTTCGGCGAGACCGTCTTGCCCGTCTGCCCGATCTGAGCGGCGTAGGGATACCAGCCGGCGTCGACCACGGCGCGGGTCGCGGCGACCGCCCCGCCGAGCGCGTTGGCGAGCGCCTCGGCCAGCTCGAAGCCCTCGGCCTTGCCGAGGCCGCGACCGCCCGCGACGAGGATCTTCGCGTCCTCGATGTTGACGTCGGCGCCGCGCTGCTCGCCGCGCTGGACCATCGTCGCCTTCGTCGACCACGGCGAGTACTCGATCTCGACGTCGACGACCTCCGCCGGCCCGCTGCCGCTCTCTCTGACCTCGAAGGCGTTGATGCGGCCGATGATGATGCCGAGGTCGCCGCGGTACTTCGAGCGCGAGATCTGCGAGTCGCCGAGGATCGGGCGCTCCGCGACGAGCTTGCCGTCCTCGACCGACACGCCCGTGACCTCCATCGTCACGCCCGCCTGCTTGCGCGCGGCGAGGCCGGCGCCGATCTCGAAGCCGAGCAGGCCGCCACCGAAGATCGCGTAGCCGTGGCCGTGCTCGTCGATCACCTTCGCCATCACGTCGACGACCGGCTGCGCGAGCCCCTCCGGGCCCGCGGCGCGGAAGACGCGGCCGGCGCCGTAGCTGCCGAGCGTCCCGAGCAGGTCGTCCGTGAGGTCGCTGCCGCCGACGACGACGGCGTCGGCCGTCGTGCCGAGCTCGGACGCGAGCTTCGCCGCCTCCGAGACGGCGCCGAGCGAGTTTCTGTTGAGCGTGCCCTCGTTGTGGAGGACGTAGACGAGAATTTCCGCCATCTAGATCAGCTTCCTTTCGTCCAGCCACGCGACGATCTGCTCGACCGTCTCGTTCGTGTCCTCGTCCTCGATGATCTGCCCGGCCGCCTTCGCCGGCGGCGCGTGGAACTCCCCGCAGGAGACGCGCGAGCCGTCGACGCCGACGAGCGCGACGTCGATCCCGACGTCGCCGGAGGCGAGCGTCTCGAGCGGTCTTCTCTTCGCGCCCATGATCGCCTTGAGCGACGGGTAGCGAGGCTCGTTGATCGCGTCGCCGACCGAGATCACGGCGGGCAGCTCGACCTGAACGGTGTCGTAGCCGTACTCGGCCTGACGCTCGCAGCGCAGGCCGCCGTCGGCGACGTCCATCTGGATCACCTGGGTGAGCGACGGCATCCGGAGGTGGTCGGCGACCACCGCGCCGATCGTGTAGCACTCGCCGTCGTCGGACTGCTGTCCGAGGAGCACGAGGTCGGGCGCCTCTCTCTCGAGCGCCTTCGCGAGGGCGTAGCCGGTCGCGGCGACGTCGGAGCCGGCGAGCGCGGCGTCGGTCAGGTGGAGCGAGCGGTCGGCGCCCAGCGAGACGGCCTTGTGGAGCGCGCGGACGGCCGACTCCGGGCCCATCGTCACGGCGACGATCTCCTCGACCGGGATGACCCCGCCCTCCTTGATCTGCATCGCCGCTTCGATGGCGTGCGTGTCATACGGGTTGAGGTTCTTCTCCCCGTTGCGGTCCATCCGCCCCGTCGAGGCGTCGATGCGCTTCTCGACGGCGGCGTCCGGCACCTCTTTGACCAGGACGCAAATCTTCAATTCGGGTGCCTCCTCAGAAAATGCAAAACGAGTGTTCGCGGATTCTATCGCCGTTGACTGACCAGTCAATCGCGTACCGCTCCCGGCCCGTCGCCGGCGTCCGCGCACGGGTGCGACTAATCGGCGCGGACGGCGCCGCGGATGAAGTCGATGATCTCCTGCGTCGGCGCGCCGGGCGTGAAGACCGCGGCGACGCCGAGCCGTCTCAGCTCCGGGATGTCGTCGGCCGGGATCGTGCCGCCGACCGTCACGACCACGTCGTCGATCTCCTGCGCATGCAACAGATCCACGATCCGCGGCACCAACGTCATGTGCGCGCCGGACAGGATCGACAGGCCGACCGCGTCCGCATCCTCCTGGATCACCGTCTCCACGATCTGCTCCGGCGTCTGATGCAAACCGGTGTAGATCACCTCCATCCCCGCATCCCGCAACGCACGCGCGATGATCTTCGCACCGCGGTCATGCCCGTCCAGACCAGGCTTCGCCACGACGACGCGGATCTTTCGGTCTGTGGAGGAGGACATCTCGGGGTGTCCGCGCGCTCGTGCGGGGGACGACGGCGTCGCGGCGGGCCGAATAGTACGGGACGCCCGCCGACGGGGGTGACGGTTCGCCGGGCCGCCCTCAGGAGACCGACCGCGCCGCCTCGCCCAGCAGCGCGCGGGCGATCACGAGCCGCTGGATCTCGCTCGTGCCCTCGTAGATCTCCGTCACCTTCGCGTCGCGGTAGTAGCGCTCGGCCGGGAACTCGCGCGTGTAGCCGTAGCCGCCGAGGATCTGGATCGCCTCGCCGGTCCAGTGGCGCGCGACGCGCGAGGCGAACAGCTTCGCCTGCGCGCCTTCGACCGTGTGCGGCCGGCCGGCCTGCTTCAGCCGCGCCGCCCGCCACGTCAGCGCACGGGCGGCCTCGATCTCGGTCTGCATCTCCGCCAGCTTGTGCTGGACCTGGCCGAGGCGGCCGATCGGCCCGCCGAAGGCGTTGCGCTCGCGCGCGTAGGCGGTCGCGACGTCGAGCGCGGCCTGCGCGATGCCGACCGCTTGGGCGGCGATCCCGATGCGGCCGCCGTCGAGCGTGCCGAGTGCGATCCGCATCCCGGCCCCGGGCGCGCCGAGCCGCTCGCCGGGCGTGTCCTCGAACGTCAGCTCGGCGGTCGAGGAGGAGTTGAGGCCGAGCTTCTCCTCCTCGCGCGCGACCCTCAGGCCGTGCGACGGACGCCGCACCAAGTACGCGGAGATCGGGGCGCGGCGGGCGCCGTCCGCGCCGGCCGGCTCGACGGCCGCGCCGCCGTCCTCGTCGCGGGCGAAGACGATCAGCGTGTGGGCGTGGGAGCCGGTCGTGACGAACTGCTTCGTGCCGGTGATTCGCACGCCCGCGCCGTCGGGCACGGCGCGCGTCCGCAGCGCGGCGGCGTCGGACCCCGCCTCCGGCTCGGTCAGCGCGAAGGCGCCCAGCTCGTGGCCCTGGGCCAGCGGTGGCAGCAGGCGCGCGAGCTGGTCGGGATCGCCGTGCGCGAGCAATGGCAGCTCGACCGCCGAGGTATGGACGGCGACCGTCACGCCGACGCCGCCGTCGGCGCGCGAGAGCTCCTCGATCGCCAGCACGTACGAGAGGAAGTCGGTGCCGGCCCCGCCGTGCTCCTCGGGGATGCACGCACCCATCAGGCCGAGCTCGCCGAGCGCGACGAAGACCTCCTTCGGGAAGCGGTGCTCGCGGTCCCACCCGGCGGCGTGGGGAGCGATCGCCTCCTCGCCGAAGCGGCGGGCGAGCGCGCGGATCTCGCGCTGCTCGTCGGTCAGCTCGTGCAGGCTCATCGCAGCCAGCGCGTGCGCGCGGGCGGCTTCGGCTCGCTCGCCGCGCGGGCACGGCGCACGGCGAAGCTGCCGGCTCCGCCGATCGCCGCGCCGGCGAGAGCCGTGGCCGCGACCTTGAGCCGGCGGCCGAGGCGCTCGAAGCGCAGCACGTCCCAGCCCTCCTCGCGCGCGACGCGCGCCAGCTCGGCGTCCGGGTTGACGGCGACGGGGTTCCCGACCGCGCGCAGCATCGGCAGGTCCGACTCCGAGTCGGAGTACGCGTAGGAGGCCGCGAGGTCGAAGCCCTCGGCTGCCGCCAGCTCGCGGATCGCCTCCGCCTTGCCCTCCCGGTAGGTGAACGGTCCCTCCGGGCGCCCCGTGTAGATGCCGTCGTGGATCTCCGAGCGCGCGCCGACGCCGCCGTCGAACGTCAGGACGTGGGCGAGCAGTTCGGCGACCTCGTGCGCGGCCGCGGTGACGATGTAGACGGGCCGGCCCGCGTCCTGGTGCTCGTAGGCGACGCGCAGCATCTGCGGGTAGATGCGCGGCAAGATCCCGGCGAGCACGTCGGGGCCGAGCCGCTGGAGGTCGCGGACGCGCACGTCGCGGATCATCTCGGCGACGCCGGCGCGGAGCGCGTCGGTGCCGGCGTCGGTCGAGCCGAGCAGGCGGAAGCGCACGTTCGCCCACGCGCCGGCGACGAGCTGGCGGCGGGTCAGCAGGCCCTGGCGGTAGGAGGCGCGCGCGAACTCGTACGCGCTCGACCCCGCCATCAGCGTGCGATCGAGATCGAAGAACGCGGCGCCGCGTGCCTCGGCGCCCTGCGCTGCGGCGCCGCGTGCCTCGGCGCCCTCCTCGACCGCGATGTCGTCGGGTCCCGTCAGGAGGAGGGGACCTCGAGGATCACGGCGTCGCCCTGCCCCCCGCCGGAGCAGATCGCGGCGACGCCGATGCCGCCGCCGCGGCGCTGCAGCTCGAGCGCGAGCGTCCCGAGGATGCGCGCGCCGGAGGCGCCGATCGGATGGCCGAGCGCGACCGCGCCGCCGTTGACGTTGACCTTGTCCTCGTCGATCCCGAGGACGCGGATCGAGTTGAGCGTGACGGAGGCGAACGCCTCGTTGATCTCCCACAGATCGACGTCCTCGGCGCTCAGGCCGGCCTTCTCGAGCGCCTTGCGGGCGGCCGCCGCGGGCGTGCGAGCGAGATACGGGAAGTCGTCGGCGACCTGCGCCTGCCCGACGATCGTCGCCAGCACGCGCTTGCCGTTGCGCTGCGCCCACTCGTCGCTGGCGAGCACGAGCGCGCCGCCGCCGTCGTTGACGCCCGGCGCGTTGCCGGCCGTGTGGGTGCCGTCCTTCATGAAGATCGGCTTCAGCTTCGCGAGCGACTCGAGCGACGTGTCGCGGCGCGGCGACTCGTCGATCTCGACGACCGTGTCGCCCTTGCGGCCCTTGACGGTGACGGGCACGATCTCCTCCGGCAGGCGCCCCTCGTCGGTCGCCTTCAGCGCCAGCTCGTGCGAGCGCAGCGACCAGCGGTCCATCTCGGCGCGCGTCATCTCCAGCTCGCTCGCGACCTCGCTCGCCTCGTGCGCCATGTGCTTGCCGCTGAAGGGGTTCGTGAGGCCGTCGCTGATCATCGCGTCGATCGCCGCGCCGTCGCCCATGCGGTAGCCGAAGCGGGCGCCCTTGAGCAGGTAGGGGGCGTTCGACATCGACTCCATGCCGCCCGCGACCGCGACCGCGACATCGCCCGCGCGGATCGCCGCGTCGAGGATGCCGGCGGCGCGCACGCCGGAGGCGCAGACCTTGTTGATCGTCTCGGACGAGACGTCCGTGGGGATCCCCGCTCTGATCTGCGCCTGGCGCGAGGGGATCTGCCCCTGGCCGGCCTGCAGGACCTGGCCCATCACCACGTGCTCGACCTGCTCGGGCGCGACGTCGGCGCGCTCGAGCGCCGCCTTGATCGCTACGCCGCCGAGCTCCGTCGCGTCGACGGACGCGAGGCCACCGCCGAGCTTGCCGATCGGGGTTCGGGCTGCGCTGAGGATGACGGTGCGGGGCATCAACTCTCCATTCCACGGTCACGGTTCGGGACTGCCGACCAACCACGGGGGATCGTAGCGGTGGGTAGTCTGACCACGATGCAGATCACCTCCACGACGCAACCCGCCGCCGCCACCGATGCCGACACGATCGCCGTCGGCGTCTTCGACGGGGAGGACATCGCGCACGATGTCGCGGACGGCACGTTGCAGCGCCTGCTCGACCGCGGCGAGGCGCGCCGCGCCTTCAAGCGGCTCGCCGTCGCGCACGCCGAGGAGAAGCGCTGGATCGTGGTCGGGCTCGGCGAACGCGGCCGCTTCGACCCGGAGCGCGCCCGCATCGCCGCCGCGACCGTCCACGCCCGCGCGCTCGAGCTGGGGACGGCGACGCTCTGCTGGGAGGTCCCGCACCACCTCGACGACGCCGGCGTCGCCGCGCTCGTCGAGGGGACCGTGCTCGCCGGCTACCGCTTCGACCGCTATCGCAACCACCCCGACGACGACGGCGCCGCGCTCGAAGGGCTGATCGTCAGCGCCCACCACGAGACCGCCGCGACGGTCGAGACGGCGGCCGTCGTGACGGCGGCGCAGAACCGCGCCCGCGACCTGCAGAACGCGCCCGGCAACGAGCTGACGCCCGAGCGGCTCGGGCGGCGCGCGCAGGAGATCGCCGCCGAGGCCGAGGGACTGACCTGCGAGATCCTCGGCGAGCAGGACATCCGCGCGCTCGGGATGGGCGCTTTCGCCGCCGTCGCACAGGGCTCGGTCCAGGACGCCCAGCTGATCCAGCTGCGCTACGAGGGCCCGGACGCCGGCGGCCCGCTGTTGGCGCTCGTCGGCAAGGCGGTCACGTTCGACGCCGGCGGCATCTCGATCAAGCCGGCGCTGAAGATGTCAGAGATGAAGTTCGACATGTCCGGAGGCGCCGCCGTGCTCGAGGCGATCGGCGCGATCGCCCGGCTGCGGCTGCCGATCCGCGTCCTCGGCGTGGTCGGCGCGACCGAGAACATGCCCGACGGCGGCGCGATGAAGCCCGGCGACATCGTGCGCGCCTCGAACGGCACGACGATCGAGATCGTCAACACCGACGCCGAGGGCCGCCTCGTGCTGGCCGACTGCCTCGCGCACGCGGTCGCCCACGGCGCCGAGCGGATCGTCGACCTGGCCACGCTGACGGGCGCGATCGTCTCCGCGCTCGGCACCAGCCACGCCGGCCTGATGTCGAACGACGACGAGTGGAACGGGCGTCTCGAGGCGGCCGCCCAGGCCAGCGGCGAGCTGCTGTGGCGCCTGCCGCTGCACCCGACCTACGCCGAGGTCATCAAGGGCCGCTACGCCGACATCGTCAACGTCGTCGAGACGCGCAAGGCCGGCTCGATCGCGGCGGCCGAGTTCCTCCACCGCTTCGTCGGCGACGTGCCGTGGGCGCACCTCGACATCGCCGGCACCGCGAACGACACCGGCGCCCCCTACGCCGGGCAGGGCGGCTCGGGCTTCGGCGTGCGGCTGCTGGTCGAGCTGGCGCGCCGGCTCAACTGAGCGGCGACCGACTTCGTCGGTCATTCGGGAGTTCGCGGCGACCGACGAAGTGGGTCGCCGCGAACTCCCAATGCATACCGAGCCGTCGCTCGCCGGCGCAGCCGGCGAGCTACGGCTCGGTATGCACGACGACCTCGGCGATGTAGCCGCGGTCGCGGCGGATCTCCTCCTCGAGCTCGCTCGCGAGCCGGTGCGCCTCGTCGAGCGTCCGCTCGGCCCCTACCCCGACGACGACGAAGACGACGAGCCCCGCCTCCGTGCGGATCAGCCGCAGCTCCCGCGGCCCCGTGCCGATCAGCCGCTCGACGGTCGCGGAGATCCGCTCGCGCTCCTCGGCGTCGCGGATCGCGTCGACCGGCTGGGCGGCGACCGGCCGCTCGAGCGGCTCGAGGTGCGTCAGCACGTCCTCGACGTCGGGCTCGGCGCGGATCGCCGCGCTGACGCGCTCGGCGGCGGCGTGAGCCTCGGCGATCGTCAGGTCCTCGGCGAGCTTGAGGTGGAGCGAGACGGTCGCACGGCCGCGCGTCTGGAAGATCGCGATGTCGTGCGCCTCGCGCACGAGCGGCTCGCTCAGCGCGGCCGCGAGCGCGCGGTCGCGCAGGTCCAGGCCGCGCCGCCGCGGCTCGACGTGCACGACGACGTCGCTGCCGGGCAGCTCGGCGCGCACCGCGTCCTCGACCGCGTCGGCGACCGCGTGGCCCTCGACGATCGCCTGGCCGGCGGGGACGGAGACGACGACGTCGGCGAAGTAGCGGCCGCCCGACTCGCGCACGCGGAGACGGCGCAGCTCGGCGGGCGAGTCGAGCGCGCGGATCGCCCGCTCGGCGCGCTGGCGCGCCTGCTCCGGGGTGCGGTCCATCAGCACCTGGGCGTTCTCGAGGATCAGGCGCGTGGCGGCGGCGAAGATGATCGCCGCGACCAGCAGCGCGGCGAGCGCGTCGCCTTGGTGGAAGCCGGCGCGGACGAGCACGAGTCCGACGAGGACGGCGAGCGAGCCGGCCATGTCGCCGGCGAAGTGGAAGGAGTTCGAGCGCAGCGCCGCGCTGTGGTATCTGGCCGCCGTGCGGACCGAGGTGATCACGCGGCTGAGGTCGATCACCAGCGCGACGGCGATCACGACGAAGACGTACCAGGCGGGCTCGAAGCCCTCGCCGCCTCCGCCGAGCCGGCGGATCGCCTCGACCGTCACGATGATCCCGCCGAAGATGAGGATCGTCGCCTCGCCGAGCGCCGCGAGGTTCTCGGCGCGGCGGTGGCCGAAGGGATGGTCCTCGTCGGCTGGGCGCGCGCCGAGGCGGATCGCGAAGAACGTCAGCAGCGCGGCGATCACGTCGCCGCTCGACTCGATCCCGGCCGAGACGAGGCCGAGCGAGCCCGTCGCGAGCCCGGTGCCGAGCTTCAGGGCGACCAGCACGATCGCCGCGCCGATCGAGACGACGGCGGTGCGGCGCTGGCCGCGCTCGTCTGTGGCGGTCGTGCCGGACACAGGCAGCAGCCTGTCAAAGATCGGTGCCGTCCGACCGGGCACCTCCGCATCCGCGCTCTCGAGCCAGTGGTTCGGCGCCCGCTACGCCGGTCCGGTCTCGGCCGCGAACGGCCGAGCCGGTGCGGTCAGCGTCTGCTACGCCGGTCCGGTCTCGGCCGCGAACGGCCGAGCCGGTGCGGGTCAGCGTCTGCTACGCCGGCCGGCGCTCGGCCGCGCGTTCAGCGCCGCGCGCGAGGATCCGCGTCGCCGCGGTCGCCGGGTCGAGCCGGCGCTCGCAGACCTCGTCGAGCATCTGCTGCACGTCGGGGTCCTCGCGGATCGACGCCTCCAGCGTGCGGCGCATCCGCGCGGTCGCGATCGCGACCACCTCGTTCATCAGGTTGCGGCGGCGGCGCACGATCAGCGTCCCCTCGCTCGCGATGTGGTCGCGGTGCTTCTCGAGCTGCTCGACCAGCTCGTCGACGCCGATTCCGAACGCGGCCTGCGCCTTGATGATCGGGACCCGCCAGGATCCCTTGCCGCCCCCCACCCCTACTGCCGGACCCAGCGAGAGGACGCCGCGGATCTCGCGCACCATCGTGTCGGTCAGCGGATGGTCGGCCTTGTTGACGACGATGATGTCGGGGATCTCCATCACGCCCGCCTTGAGCGCCTGGATCGAGTCGCCCGAGCCCGGCATCAGCACGAGCACGATCGTGTCGGCGTGGTCGATCACGTCGACCTCCGCCTGGCCGACGCCGACGGTCTCGACGAAGACGACGTCGCGGCCGGCCGCGTCCATCAGCAGCGCCGCCTGCAGCGCCGCCTCGGAGAGGCCGCCGAGCGCGCCGCGGTTGGCCATCGAGCGGATGAACACGCCGGGGTCGAGGAAGTGCTCGGTCAGCCGGATGCGGTCGCCCAGCAGCGCGCCGTGCGTGAACGGCGAGGAGGGATCGATCGACAGCACGCCGACCGTCCGGTCGCGCGCCCGCTCGGCTCTCGTGAGCGCGCCGAGAAGCGTCGACTTGCCGACGCCGGGCGGACCCGTGAAGCCGACGACGGCGGCCTTGCCGGTCTGCGGGAAGACCTCGCTGACGAGCGCCCACCCGTCGGGGTGGTCGTCCTCGACGAGCGAGATCCCGCGCGCGAGGGCGCGCTTGTCTCCGTCGAGCAGCCGCTGGGAAAGCGTGGGGTCCGGCGCCATGCGGCGACGCATGATGTCAGGCAGGCGCCGCGGGCGATGCAGGGCGAGGGCGGTCGAGCTCGTTCGGGCGCTGCCTCGCCCGCTGCCCGATTACCATCCGGTTTCATGGAGCCGCTGCTGGCCCCACCCCCGGTCGACGTCCCACCCGTCATCCTGCGCGGCGCACCGCCGCCGCTGCACGGCGGACTGCGCACGCTCCTGCGCTTCATGCGCGCGAATCGCATGCTGAACCGCCACTACGCGTCGCTGCTGCTGCGCCAGCAATGGCTCAAGCTGCGCTGGCGCGGCCGGCTGCAGTTCGACGGGATCGCGTTCGTCTGCCCGAACGTGACGTTCGAGATCGGCAAGGACGCGCGCGTCGTGATCGGGCGCTGGTCGTGGCTCGGCCACGGCACGAAGGTGCGCGCGCACGAGGGCGAGGTCCTGATCGGCGCGAAGAGCGTGCTCGGGCAGGAGTGCACGATCTCCGCCTTCCAGCACGTCTCGATCGGCCGCGAGTGCATCGTCGCCGACCGCGTCATGCTGATCGACTTCGACCACGGCGTCGTCGAGGTCGAGCGCCCGATCCGCCAGCAGGGGATCTACAAGCGCGACGTGCGCGTCGGGCACAACGTCTGGATCGGCTACGGCGCCTGCATCTTGCGCGGCGTCACGATCGGCGAGAACTCGATCGTCGGGACGAGCGCCGTCGTGACGAAGGACGTCGCGCCCGACAGCGTCGTCGGCGGCATCCCGGCGAAGCTGATCCGGCGCCGCAAGCGGCCGCAGACGCTGCGTTGGGGCTGATGGCCGCCGCGAACGAGGGCGGCGCGACGGCGCGGCCGGCGATCTCGCTGCGCGGCGTCGTCAAGCGCTTCGGTCCCGTGACGGCGGTCGACGGCCTCGACCTCGAGGTGCCGGCTGGGATCTGCCTCGGCCTGCTCGGACCGAACGGCGCCGGCAAGTCGACGACGATGCGGATGCTGACGGCGCAGGCGATCGCCGACGAGGGCGAGATCGAGGTGCTCGGCTTCCGCCTGCCGCAGGAGTCGAAGCAGGCGCGCGCCGAGTGTGGCGTCGTGCCGCAGCTCGACAACCTCGACGTCGAGCTGAGCTGCCGCCAGATCCTGACCGTCTTCGCGCGCCTCTACCGCGTCCCGCGCGACGAGCGCCCGGCGGCGGTGGCGCGGGCGCTGCGGATCGCGAACCTGAGCGAGCGCGCCGACACGCGCGTCGACCTGCTGTCCGGCGGTATGCGCCGGCGCCTGCTGATCGCCCGCGGACTGGTGCACCAGCCGCGCGTCGTGCTGCTCGACGAGCCGACGGTCGGGCTCGACCCGCAGGTGCGCCAGGAGCTGTGGTCGCTGATCGCCGCGCTGCGCGCCGGCGGCACGACCGTCCTGATGTCGACCCACTACATCGAGGAGGCGGAGCGGCTCGCCGACACCGTCGCCGTGATGGCGAAGGGACGCGTCGTCGCGCGCGGGCGCCCGACCGACCTCGTGCGCGAGCACGCCGGCGAGGCGACGCACGAGGTCTACGGCCCGCCGGCGCGCCTGGAGGCGCTGCGCGCGCAGGGCGAGGAGGCCGGCTGGACGATGCGGCGCTCCGGCCCGGCGCTCGCGATCCTCCACGCCGAGCGCCACGACGGCGCGCTGCCGGAGGGCTTCCGGCGGGCGGCGACACTCGAGGACGCCTTCGTCGTGCTGACCGGCGAGGAGACCGAATGACCGCGTCCGAGGCCGTCACCGCCGTCCGCAGCCGCACGCGGCGCCGCATGCGCCGGATCGAGGCGCCCGCCGTGCTCGGCGTGATGAGCCGCGAGGCGACGATCTTCGGGCGCTACTGGCGCACGACGACCTTCTCGGCCGTCGTCGAGCCGACGATCTACCTGCTCGCGTTCGGCTTCGGCTTCGGCGCGCTCGTGACGAGCATCGGCGGCCTCGACTACAAGCAGTACGTCGGCACCGGGATCGTCGCGACGGCCGTCCTCTTCTCCTCCGCGTTCCCGGGGATGTATGGCACCTTCATCAAGTACCGCTTCCAGCGAACCTACGACGCGTTCCTGGCGGCGCCGGTCGACGTCGACGAGATCGTCACGGCCGAGATGCTGTGGACCGGGCTGCGCGCCGGCGTCTACGGCAACGCCCCGCTGCTGGTCGCGATCGCGTTCGGGCTGACGCCGCGGTGGACGGCGCTGCTGGTCCCGCTGATCTGCTTCCTGACCGGCGTCGGCTTCGTCGGCTTCGGCGTCGCGGTCGCGGCGACCGCGAAGTCGATCGACAACTTCAACTACATCCAGAGCGGCGTGCTGACCCCGCTGTTCCTG
Organism: Conexibacter sp.; assembly: GCA_025964325.1. Classification (GTDB taxonomy): domain Bacteria; phylum Actinomycetota; class Thermoleophilia; order Solirubrobacterales; family Solirubrobacteraceae; genus Conexibacter. Next base: position 11,459 of record JAOPZA010000092.1, on the reverse strand, counting down.
ATCGCGGGGACGTTCTTCCCGGTCTCGAGCTTCCCCCCCGCGATCCGCCTCCTCGCCCAGTTCAACCCGCTCTTCCACTGCGTGCAGCTCGTCCGCCACGCGGTGCTCGGGCTGCACCCGCTGGCCGACCTCGGCCACCTCGGCGCCCTGCTGCTGTTCGCGGGGCTGATGTGGCGGCTGGCGATCTGGCGGATGCGCGTGCGACTGATCGACTGAGCTCACCGCGGGCGAGGCCCGCTCGAGCCGGCCGGCGAGGCGTCATCGGACGAACGCGGCGGTGGGCGCCGCGAGGATGCGGCCGACTGAGGAGGGCATGACGACGGGACCGGACGAGCGGCTCAGCGCCGCGACGCTGTATCGCGCGATCCTGCTCGCGTTCGGCCTCGTCGTGATCGTGCTCGTGTTCCCGCAGGTCGCGACGCTGCTGCTGCTCGTGCTGCTGACGGTGATCGTCTCCGTCCCGCTGGCGGCGGCGACCACGCGCCTGCAGCGGCTGCACGTGCCGCGCGTGGTCGGCGCCCCGCTGTGCCTGCTGGCGGGGATCGGCGTGCTCGTCGCGATCGTCGCGCTGCTCGTGCCGACGTTCCGCAGCGAGGGCAACCAGCTCGTGCGCTCGCTGCCGTCGATCGCGCACGAGCTGCGGCGCGAGCTCGCGCAGGTCACGCACAGGCCGTCGAGCACGGTCGGAAGCAACTTCCAGCACTTCCTGGACGGCTACACGAGCCATCCGCAGAAGCTGCTCGGGCCGGCGACCGCGGTCGGCGCCGGGGTGGCGGGTGGCATCACGACGCTGCTCGCCGTCGTCCTGACCGCGCTCTACACCGCGATCAGACCCGACCCGCTCGTCAACGGCCTCGTGCGGCTCGTCGCGCCCCCGAAGCGCTCGCACGCCCAGCGGATCCTGCGCCGGCTCGCGCGCGGCTATCTCGGCTGGCTGCGCGGGCTGGGCCTCGGGATGCTGGTGTTGTGGGTCGCCACGTACCTCGGGCTGCTGCTGATCGGGCTGCCCTATGCGGTCGTGTTCGCGACGCTGACGGCGATCGCGATGGTCGTGCCCTACTTCGGCGCGCTCGTCAGTGCGATCCCGCCGATCCTGCTGGCGCTGACGATCTCGCCCAGCAAGGCGCTGCTCGTCGTCGCGGTCTACGTGCTCGCCCATCTGATCGAGGGCCACATCGTCGAGCCGCTCGTGATGGGGCATGCGGTCGATCTGCACCCGGCCGCCGTCGTCGTCGGGGTCCTGATCTCGGAGCGGCTCTTCGGCTTCATCGGCCTCGTCGTCGCCGTGCCGCTGATCGTCACGTGCAAGATCCTCGTCGAGGAGCTGTGGGTGCGACCCGTCGAGTCCCGCTACGGCGGCGCGGGGCCGCCGGCGGTCAGCGCGCGGAGCGTCCCCCACGGCGATCCCGCGGACGCCACGCGCCGAGCACCGGCGATCCGGTAGCGGCGCCGCGATCGCGCGCCCGAGCCGTGGCCGGGCGCTCGACGAGGCGGCCGCCGCGGTCCGTCAGACGGCGAGCCCGCGCAGCTCGCCGTAGACGGCCGCCGTCTGCACCGCGATGTCGCCCCAGTCGAAGCGCAGCACGTGCTCGCTCGCCTCGGCGATCAGGCGCGCGCGCAGCGGCTCGTCGGACAACACGCGCTCCATCAGGCGGGCGAGCGAGCGCGGGTCGCGCGAGCGGAAGCGCAGCCCGACGCCGTCGTTCGGCACGACCTCGCGCAGGCCGCCGGTGTCGGCGACGATGCACGGGCAGCCGGACGCCATCGCCTCGAGCGCGACCAGGCCGAACGGCTCGTAGATGCTCGGCACGACCGTCAGGTCGGCGATCCGGTACAGCGAGTGCAGCACGTCGTCGCCGATCCAGCCGGCGAACGAGCCGTGCTCGAGCAGTCCGAGTCTGCGTGCCTGCGCGCGCAGCTCCGGCTCGGCCGTGCCGGCGCCGGCGACGAGGAAGCGCACCTGCGGGCGGCGCGCGATCAGGCGCGGGAGCGCCGCCAGCACGTCCTGGAAGCCCTTCTCGTAGACGAGCCGGCCGACGAGCAGCACGAGCTGCTCGTCGGGCGCGGCGAAGCGGGCGCGGAGCGCGTCGAGGTCCTCGACCGGCTGCAGGTCGAGCGGATCGATGCCGTTCGGGATCACGGCGATGCGCGCCTCGTCGAGGCCGAAGACGTCGGCGACGTGGCCGCGCATGTAGTGCGAGCAGGTGATGACGGCGTCGGCGCCGTTCGTCATCGCCAGCTCGACCCCGTGTATGTGGGACTGCGGGTGCTTGTCGACCCAGCCCTGGTGGCGGCCGTACTCGGTCGCGTGCACGGTCACGACCCACGGGCAGCCGAAGCGACGCGCCAGTTCCTCCCCGGCCGCGGCGACGAGCCAGTCGTGGCCGTGGACGAGGTCGAACGCGACGAGCTCGCCCAGCTCGCGCCCGGCGCTCACCATGTCCCCGTTCATCTCCCCGATCCAGGCGATGAACTCGGTCAGGTCACGCGGCTTGCGCGGCTCGCGCACGCGGTGGACGTGGACGCCCTCCAGCTCCTCGCTCGCCGGCATGTCGCGGTCGCCGCGCGTCAGCACGTGCACCTCGACGTCGCGCTGGACGAGCTGCTCGGAGAGCTTGCGCACGTGCCGCGCGAGCCCGCCCTCGATCAGCGGCGGGTACTCCCAGGAGAGGATGAGGACGCGAGTGGTGGCCATCGGACTGGCCCGCCGGCCAGGGCGAGCCGGGCGGAGTCTAGAGCGCCGCTCGGGCAGGGCTCGCCGACTAGCGCGTGTAGACGAGCTGCGGCGCGAGGCCGCGGACGGCGCCGTCGTCGCCGTCCGCCGCGCCGCGGAGGGCGGCGTCGAGCGCGGCGGCGTGGGCGGCGGCGCGCTCGAGCGGGTAGTCGCCCGCGAGCTCGCGCGTCACCTGGAACGCCCAGTCGCTCGCCTGCAGCCCGAGCAGCTCTCGCAGGGCGCGGGGGCCCGGTTCGCGGTGGCCGGCCCCCGGCCCGCGAGCGCCACGAAGGCCGCCGCCGAAGGTGCGCAGCTCCGCCGCGCGCGCCCGCCACGCGAGCTCGCGGACCCGCGGGCCGTCCCAGGTCGAGAGGTCGCGCGGCGTCCCCCAGCTCGTCACCGGCAGGCCGCCGGCGGGGACCGGGGCCGCTGCGTGCCGCGTCAGCGCCTCGTCCAGCGGCGCGAGCGCCAGCCCTTGCCGCTCGGCCTCCTCGATCACGGCGCCGAGCCAGGCGATGCCCTCGTACCACCAGTGGCCGAGCAGCTCGGTGTCGAGCGCGCAGACGGCGAGCGCCGGGCGCCCGAGCGCGGCGGCGCCGGCGTCGAGCCGCGCGATCGTCCGGGCGACGAAGTCGGCGGCGTGCGCGCGCGCCTGCGCGAGCGCGGCGGCGTGGTCGTAGATGCCGCCGTCGTTGCGCCAGACGCGATGGTGGTGGGTCGTGAAGCGGTGGTAGTCGCGGTAGGCGCCGTGTGCGGGGTAGCCGCGCTCGCTCCAGACCAGCTCGATCGTCGCGCGGTCGATCGGCACCAGCAGCGGGCCTTCGTCGCTGGCGAGCGGGGCGAGCTGGCGCGGGTCTCCGTAGCCGAGCACGTCGGTCAGGTCGACGCAGCTCGCGCGCACGCCGGCCTCCTCCAGCAGCGGGTCGAGCCAGGGGGCGTAGGCGCACTCGGGCAGCCAGAAGCCGCCGTTCCAGGCGCCGAAGCGCGTGCGGTGGGAGGCGATCCCGGTCTCCACCTGCAAGCGCAGTCCGGCGTCGGTCAGCAGCAACGGCAGCACCGCGTGCGTCGCCGACGAGGTCCACGCGGCCTGGTCGCCGAGCGCCGCCAGCAGATCGCCGTCGAGCCGCTCGAACCGCGCCAGCGCGCGCTCGTAGTCGCCGGCGGCCCGCTCCAGCTCGCGCGCCATCCTCTCCTCGCCGGCCGCGCGGCAGCCGGCGACGTCGATGCGGTGCGTCTCGCGGCGGACGTCGCGCAGGAACGCGGCGAAGCGCTCGCCGACGCCCGCCGCCGCCAGCTGGTCGCACAGCACCGGCGTGAGCGACAGCGTGACGGGCTGCGCGCCGTCGGCGCGGTCGCGGACCATGTCGAGCAGCTCGGCGAGCGGCAGGTAGCAGGTCGCGATCGCCTCCCACAGCCACTCCTCGCCGAACGGCCAGGTCCCGTAGCCCTCGACGTAGGGCATGTGCGTGTGGAGGACGAGCGCCATCTCTCCGCGCGCGTCGCGGGCGCTCACGCGGCTCACGTGCGGCAGATCGCGAGGAAGTCGAGCGCCCGCTCGAGCGGCGCGCCGCCGGTGGGCGGCCCCGCTCTGAGCGCGAAGTCGCTCGCCGCGATCGACGGCGTGAAGCGGTCGTAGAACGGCTTCGTGATGCCGAGCCGCCTGTGCACGGCGTCCCAGCCCAGCCGTCTGATCGCCAGCTCGTGGAGGCGCAGCTTGCGCGCGTGGAAGAGGCCGAGCAGCTCGACGCGCGGGAAGTGCGCGGAGCAGAGCGCGCGGAACTCCTCCGCGCGGTACTCGCGGACGTGCCAGGGGTTGTCGGACTTCTCCGCGCCGGCCGGCGCGAGCGTCAGCAGGTTGGGCGTCGTGACGTAGGCGACGCCGCCCGGCGTCAGCATCGACTTGAAGTGCTCGAGGATCTCGTCGGGGTTCTGCACGTGCTCGATCGTCTGAAGGAAGACGACGGCGTCGCACGGCTCGGAGAACGACTCGACGAGGTCGCGCGCGAAGCGCAGGTTCTGGCGCGGGTAGCGCAGGCGGGCGTGCTCGTGCGCCTCCGGGTTCGCGTCGACGCCGACGACGCCGGCGGCCGCGCGCGAGAGCACCTCGGAGCCGTAGCCCTCGCCGCACGCCATGTCGATCACGTGCTTGCCGGCGACGCGCGCGCCGATCCACTCGTAGACCTCGAGGTGGCGGCGGTACCAGTAGTTCTCCTCCGGAACGTCGGGCAGCGTGCGCTCTCCGGTGAGCGCGAGGGGCGGAACGCCGTCCGGTTGGTTCGACTGAACGTATGCGGTCTCCATGAGCGACGACAGAGTAGAGTTCCGCGGCCGATGGAGGCGCCACGCACCGCAGAGGACATCCGCGACGTGAACGCGCGCTACCACGACGTCGCCGCCGAGAGCTACGACGCGAAGTGGGGCATCGACTTCGGCCAGCCGGGCCAGGAGCAGGTGCTGATGAAGCTCCGCAAGGTGCTCGGCCCCGCGCTCGCGCGCGGCTACGGACGCTCGCTCGAGATCGGCTCCGGGACGGGCTACTTCTCGCTCAACCTGCTGCAGGCCGGCGTCGTCGCGCATGCGACCTGCACCGACATCTCGCCCGGCATGCTGGCGACCCTGCGCGGCAACGCCCAGCGCCTCGGCCTCGAGGTCGAGACGGTCGCGACCGACGCCGAGGACCTGCCGTTCGAGGACGCCTCGTTCGACCTCGTGCTGGGTCACGCGGTGCTCCACCACCTGCCCGACCTGGAGCGCGCGTTCGGCGAGTTCCAGCGCGTGCTGAAGCCGGGCGGGACGCTCGTCTTCGCGGGTGAGCCGTCGCGCTACGGCGACCGCCTCGCGCGCGTGCCGAAGCGCGGCGCGCTCGCGGTCGCGCCGCTCTGGCGCCGCGCGATCGGCGCGCGGCCGCTCGGCGCCGTCGCGAGCGGGAACGGGAACGGCAACGGCCGCACGAACGGCCACGTCCACGCGGACGAGCACGACCACGCGCTCGAGCCGTTCGTCGACATCCATGCGTTCGCCCCGAGCGACCTCTCGGCCCGCGCCCGCGCGGCCGGCTTCGTCGACGTCGACGTGCGCGGCGAGGAGCTCGTCGCGAACTGGTTCGGCTGGACCAACCGCGTGCTGGAGGCGAGCGCCGAGCCGACCGACATCCCGTGGGGCTGGCGACAGTACGCCTACCGCGGCTACCTGCTGCTGCAGAAGCTCGACGAGCGGCTGCTCGAAGGCCGCCTCCCGCCGGCGATCTTCTACAACCTGCTGATCTCGGCGCGCAAGCCGCCGGCCTGAGCGGCGTCGCGGACGAGCCGCGTCGCCGTTCGCGTCACGGCCGCGCGGGACGCCTGCATACACTCCGTCCCATGCCCGATCGGCTCCAGCGCCACTTCCCGCTCTTCCCGCTCGGCGTCGTGGCGCTGCCGAGCGAGATCGTCCCGCTCCACATCTTCGAGGAGCGCTACAAGCTGATGATCGAGGAGTGCCTGCGACGACACACCCAGTTCGGGATCGTCTGGCTCGCCGACGACGGGCTGCGCGACGTCGGCTGCGCGGTCGAGATCACCGAGGTGCTCGAGCGGATGGACGACGGCCGCATCAACCTGCTGACGCGCGGCACCCGGCCGTTCCGGGTCGTCGAGCGCGATGAGCGGCTGCCCTACCCGGCCGGCACGATCGAGTTCCTCCCCGACCGCGACGAGGAGAGCGACGCCGCGACCGCCGAGCTGGCGCGCGAGCTGTACGCCGATCTCGTCGACGCCGCGACCGACAACCGGCCCGAGGCGGTCGAGCTCTCGACGATGACCGCGTACGAGATGGCGGCGACCGTCGACTTCGGCCTCGAGGCGAAGCAGGGCCTGCTCGACCTGCGTTCCGAGAACGCGCGCCTGCGGCTCGTCTCCCGCCTCTTCCGTGCCGCGATGAAGCGCATCGAGTTCGTCACGCGAGCCCAGGCCCGCGCGCGCTCGAACGGCAAGGTCCGCTTCACCTAGCCCAGCCGCGTCGAGGCCGCGGTCGACGGCGGTTGCGCGCGCGCAGGCGCGGGTAGCGCCATCTCCATGAGCGAGAACCGTGAAGAGGCCGACGCGGAGGTGCGCGAGGCCGAGGAGCAGATGGAGCGGCAGGCCGACGAGCTCGAGCGCCGCAACGAGGAGCTCGGCGAGCACGTCGACGAGACGAAGAGCGAGTGGCAGCGCAAGCGGGCCGACTCCTCGGTGCCGGGGGCGAATCCGCCGGCTCCCGAGGAGGGCGGCGGGGACGGGGTCGCCGGCGACTGGGAGGGCGAGGGTCCGGCGGCCGACCAGGCCGGGCAGTAGCTCGAGGGCGGGCGCTGGTGATCGCTCAGCGGGCGAGGCCGCAGACGTCGCGCGCCACCGTCCGCGCGAAGGCGACCGCCGCCGCCAGCTCCGGCCGTCTGCCCGCGTCGGTGTCGGAGAACGTGACGGTGCCGTTCTGCGAGCGCAGGCGGAAGCGCAGCACCGACCCCGGAGCGGCTGGCAGGACGAGCCCTCTGTCGGCGGCGTCCGCGAGTCTCGTGGCGATGTCGCGCGCAGCGAGCAGCTGCGGATCGGGCAGTCTGACCGCCTTCGCGCCGTCGCAGCGGACGGTCCCGCCGTCGTTGACGAGCAGCGTCAGCTGGGCGCCGGGAATCGAGCCGCTGCGCGTCAGCACGAAGAGGTCGGGATAGCCGGCGCCGCAGCCGCCGGCCGCGACGGCGATCGCGGCGGCCGCGAACACGGCGGCGACGGCACGCGTGCTCCGGCGCCTCATACGAACAGCAGCTCCGCGCCCGCAGCCGCGCGCAGGAACGCGTCCATCGAGCAGACGCCGGCGAGCCGTCGCTCGGCCTCCGCGCGCGTCGTGCCGGTCGCCTCCAACGCCGCCGAGCAGGCCCACAGCTCGAGGCCCGGCAGCGTCAACGCGAGGTCCCGCAGCTCGACGAGCGAGCGCGCGAAGCGCTCGCGCGGCGCCCCAGCCGCCAGCGACGGGGTCGCTTCCGGCAGCGCGGCGCGGGCGGTGAGCGCCTCGGCGTCGAGCAGCAGCAGTGGCAGCGCGCCGAAGCCGGCGAGCGCCCGGGCGGGCCGGTTGGCCGACGCCGCCGAGACGAGCACGGAGAGGCCGCTGTAGAGGCGCGTCGGCTCGTCGGTCTCCAGCACGGCGGCGATCATCCCGACATCCTGGCGCAACCATCGCCGGTCGCGTGCCGCCGGGTCAAGCGAATCGCTGCGCCGATCCCGCGCCGCTACCCTGCGCGCGTGGCTCAGACGCTCGACGTCCGCGGGCTCGCCTGTCCGCTGCCCTTGATCCGCGCGCGGGTCGAGCTGGCGTCGCTCGGGCCGGGCGAGGAGCTGATCGTGCTGGCGACCGACCCCGAGGCGCCGCTCGACCTCGCCGCGCTCGCGGCCGACGAACGCTGCGCCTTCGCCCAGCTCCCTCGCGCGGACGGCGTGCACGAGCTGCGGCTGCGTCGGCCGGCCGCGAGCCGGCCCGCCGCCGACGGCTGACACGCGCGGGATCAGACGACGACCGCGGCGCCGCCGCGGCGCGGGTCGCCGCCGCCGGAGAAGGCGCCGGTCGCGGCGTCGCGCTCGACCGCCTGCACGCCGCCGAAGAAGAGGTTGCGCGCGCGGAAGCGGGCGAGCGCGTGCCCGGCCGCCTCGAGCGCGGCCGTCTCGACGCCCGGCTCGACGTAGACGACGCCGTCCTCGTAGTGCACGCGGGGCGCCTCGACCGCCGCGCCCGCCTGCATCCCCCGATCGACGACGGCGACGATCGTCTGCAGGATCGCGGAGCGGATCCGGTTCGAGCCCGCGCTGCCGAGCACGAGCTCCGGCCGGCCGCCGCGCATCACCACGGTCGGCGCCATCATGCTGGGCAGCCGCCGGCCCGGCGGGAAGCGGTGGAAGCCGAGCGGGTTGAGGTCCTGCTCGCCGAGCATGTTGTTGAGGTGGATGCCGGTCCCGGGCACGAGCAGCCCGGCGCCTTCGCCGTTCGAGCAGGTCACGCTGCAGGCGCCGCCCTCGCCGTCGAGGACCGCAACGTGCGTCGTCGAGCCGAGGCGCGAGGCGATGAAGCGCTCGGCGAAGCCGGGCTCGGCCAGTCCGTCGAGGAACGCGGGGGTCCGCTCGCGCTGGCTCGCCTCCATCGCCGCGACGAGCGCGAGCGCGTCGGGTCCGCCGGCGTCGCCCGCGCCGCGGTCCCGCTCCAGCAGCCCCAATGCGTAGGCGATCAGCGTGCCGCCGGCCGACGGCGGCGGATTCGTCAGCACCTCGCGGCCGCGGTAGGCGGCCCGTACCGGCGCGCGATCGGCGACGCGGTAGGCGGCGAGGTCCTGGCGCGTCAGCAGGCCGCCGCGCTCCGTCATCGCCGCGGCCGTCGAGACCGCGATGTCGCCGCGGTAGAACGGCTCCGCGCCCTCGCTCCCGAGCCGCTCCATCGTGCCCGCGAGCTGCGGCTGGCGCACGAGGTCGCCCTCGCGCAGCGGCTCCCCGCCGCCCGGTCGCGAGAAGATCGCCCCGCACTCGGGCGTCAGCGTCACGATCCCGTGCAGGATCTCGACGATGTAGGCCTGCGCGGCGTTGAGCGCGACGCCGGCGCGCGCCAGCTGCGCCGCCGGCGCGACCAGCTCGGCGAGCGGCACGCGCCCGAAGCGGTCGGCGGCGGCGCAGATCCCGGCGGGCAGGCCGTAGGCGCCGGTGGACGCGGCGCCGGCGTGGAAGACCTGGACGGCGTCGCCGAAGGAGACGGAGACCGGCACGAGCTCCGCGCGAGCTCTCCCCCCCAGGCCCCGTCCCGGCACCTCGACGAAGAAGTCGAGCAGGACCGGCTCGCCGGCGCCGCTCCCCTCGGCCCTGCCCCCGCCGCGCCACTCGGCGCCCGGCACCACGAGCATGTAGCCGCCCGCCCCGAGGCCGGTCAGCAGCGGCTCGGCCGCGAACGACGTCAGCATCGCCGCGAGCGCGGCGTCGACGGCGTTGCCGCCGGCCCGCAGCGCGTCGGCTCCGGCCTCCGCGCTGAGCGGATGCCCCGCCGCTACGACACCGCCCGGCCGGGCCATCGACGTCGACCTACCCGTGCGGCATGAACTCCGGCACGTCGAGCTCGCCGCGCGCGCGGACGGGCTCGCGCCGGGTGTCGCTCGTGCGCGCGACGCGCGGCTCGCCGGCCGGCTCGCGCAGCACCGCTCGCTCCTCGCGGCGCGGGCGCTCCTCGCGCTGCGGCGGCCCCGGGCGCTCGTCGCGACGCGTGCCGATGCCGAACTCGTCGAGCGTGGGCCGCGGCGGCCGCGGCTCGCCGTAGCCGGTCGCGACGACGGTCACCCAGACCTGGTCGTCGAGCTTCTCGTCGACCATCGCTCCGAAGATGATGTTGGCGTCCGGGTGCGCGGCCTCGGAGACGGCCTTGGCGGCCTCGTTGACCTCCCACAGCGAGAGGTCGCTGCCGCCCGTGATCGAGAGCAGGATCGAGCGCGCGCCCTCCATGCTCGTCTCGAGCAGCGGCGAGGCGACGGCCTGCTCGGCGGCGTCGATCGCGCGGCGCTCGCCCGAGCCCATGCCGATCCCGAGCAGCGCGTTGCCGGCGTTCGCCATGATCGTCCGCACGTCGGCGAAGTCGAGGTTGATCAGCCCCGGCAGCGTGACGAGGTCCGAGATGCCCTGGACGCCCTGGCGCAGCACGTCGTCGGCGACGCGGAAGGCGTCGACCATCGAGGTGCCGCGGTCGAGCACCGACAGCAGGCGGTTGTTCGGCACGACGATCAGCGTGTCGACCTCGGCTGCGAGCGCCTCGATGCCCTCGTCGGCCTGCAGCTTGCGGCGGGAGCCCTCGAAGCCGAACGGCTTCGTGATGATGCCGACCGTCAGCGCGCCGACTTCGCGCGCGATCCGCGCGACGACGGGGGCGGCGCCCGTGCCGGTGCCGCCGCCGGCGCCGGCCGTGATGAAGACCATGTCGGAGCCCTTCACGAGCGCCTTGATCTTGTCGTACTCCTCCATCGCGGCGCGATGCCCGAGGTCGGGGTTCGAGCCGGACCCGAGCCCGCGCGTGACGCGCTCGCCGATGTGGAGCGTGAGGTGCGCGGCCGACTGCTGGAGCGACTGCAGGTCGGTGTTGACGGCGAGGAACTCGACGCCCTCGACCTCCGCCTCGACCATCCGGTTGACGGCGTTGACGCCGCCGCCGCCGACGCCGACGACCCGCAGCACCGGGCCGTGGGCGCGCCCGGTCCCGTAGTTCGTGTGGTCCTCGACGACGTGCGCGTAGGGCTCGCGCGCGACCGGCTCGAGGATGTTCTCCGGGATGTCGGAGGAGAAGGCCTGGCGCAGGCGCTCCTGCGGCGTCGGAATCGCGATCTCGTCGTCCGGCAGCTGATAGCGCGACGCCGCCGTCACGCCAAGCGACGGGTGCGGCACCGCGGGCTCGGCCGCGGCGGGCGCGGGCGCGGCGGGCGCAGGGGAAGGGTGGCCGGGGGTCAGGCGGCGGCGTTGCCCTCGAAGGCGGAGTCCTCGTAGTCCTCGGTGAGGCCGTGGGGGGTCTTCTCCCAGTGGTGCGGGCTGAAGACGATCTGCCAGGCGGCGCGCCAGGCCGCGATGGAGTGCAGGATCCAGTACGCCGGGTTCAGCAGCGCGAACATCGCCACGCGCCAGTTGTACCGCTTCCACGCCGCGATGCCCGACACGATGATCATCAGGCCGTTCGAGAAGAGCATGTTCGTGGTTCCGGCCACGATGAGCCAGTCGGGCAGGTTGAGCCC
>JAOPZA010000071.1 GCA_025964325.1 Conexibacter sp. | reverse complement strand
GTTTCGACGCGCAGCGCGCGGTTTCGACCGTCAGTTGCGGGCGCCGCCGAGACCGTGGATCCGGTCTCGGACGGTCGGCGGGTCGTCGATGATCTGCGAGAAGCGCACGACGGTGACGGTGTCCTCGAGGTCGACCTTGCGGTCGTAGATCTGCTCGAGGAACCGCACCATCTCCTCGGTGCGGCGGAACTCGGGGTTGTCGTGCTCGATCTCGCGCGGGCTGAGCTCCCGCACGCGCTTGACCTCGACGGAGTCGATGACGGCGTGGAAGATCCGCTCGCGCGGCGAGTACTGGAACCCGATCGTGACGAGCACGCAGTCGTTCTTGCGATAGCGGTGCGACTTGTCGCCGAGGCGGATCGTCGCGGTCTTGCGGCCGCTCTTCAGCTGGTCTCCGAAGACGGACGAGTAGAAGTTGAGGACCTGCACGGCGCTTCACCCTACCGATCGCGGCCGACGGCCGACTTCGCACGTTCGACCATCTCGCGCTCACCGGCGTACGTCAGCGCGCGCCCGGCCTCGTCGAGCGCCATCCAGCGGGCCTCCTCGACCTCGTCGTCGTGGTCCTCGGGGTCGCCGCCGCGGTAGTCGAAGAGGTAGAAGCTGACGCGCTTGAGGATCCGCTTGCCCTTGCGCTGGTAGAAGTAGCGCACGTCGCCGAGCTTCTCCACGAGGTCGGCGTCGATGCCGGCTTCCTCGCGCACCTCGCGCGTCGCCGCTTGCTCGGCCGTCTCGCCCGGGTCGACGTGGCCCTTCGGCAGCCCCAGCACGCGCTGGCCGTTCGCGCCGCGGCGCGTCGGGACGATCACCATCACCGCGCCGTCGCGCACGACGACGCCGCCGGCCGAGACCTCCTGCTCGGGCCGCTCCTCGCGGCCCTCAGTAGACGTATCGCTCGAGCGCCGACGGGTCATGGACCGTGAGCCTTCCCCGTCCCTGCTCGATGACGCCGGCGCGCTCGAGGACGGCCAGGAAGCGGCTGGCGGATTCGCGCGAGGAGCCGGCGAGCTTCGCGACGTCGGCCTGGGTCGCGGTCACGAGGACGTCGCGCTCGCGCGCCCCCTCGGCCTGCGCCTCGGCGACGAGCTGCATCACGACGGTCGCCACCCGGCTCTGGACGGTCTGGAACGACTGACTGGCGATCCGCTCGTTGGCAGCCCGCAGGCGGCGGCCGAGCGAGACGACGAGCTTGACGGCGATGTCCGGGTGCTCGCGCATCAGGCGACGCATGTCGGAGCCGAGGATCGCGATCGCCTCGACCGGGTCGAGCGTCTCGATCGTCGCCGAGCGCAGCTCGTCCTCGAACATCGCCAGCTCGCCGAAGATGTCGCCGGGGCCGAAGTTGGCGAGGGTGATCGTGCGGCCGTCGGCGTGCTCGCGGATCACCCGTACGTGCCCGCTGCGCACGACGTAGCAGGTGTCGCTGGCATCGCCCTCGCGAAAGACGACCCGGCCCGGCTCGTAGCGGCGCGGCACGGCGACCTCCGCCACGCGCGACAGCTCCTCCGGACCGAGCGCCTCGAACGTGGGCACCCGCGCCAGCAGCGCGACGGTGTCCTCGGTGCTCGTAGCCACACGAGGTATGTATCAGACGGCGTCGGTCACACGCCGTCGAGCGCCTGATCCCGGCGCCGTCGGCGCAGCACGCGGCCGGCCGGCCACGCGAGCGCGAGCACGACGGCGAGCGGCACGAGCGCGGCCGCCGCGATCACGACGACGCCGCCGGTGACCGCGAGCAGGCGGCCGGCGTCGTGCAGCGCACGGGCGGGCGTGAAGCCACCGCCGTCGCCGCGGCGGTCACGGTGGCGGTCACATCCTCACGACGCGCGTCCACGCGATCCATCACAGACGAATCTGGCGCACTCGGAGGTGCGCCCGCGTCAGGTCGCCGCGGCGGCGAAGAGGCGCGGGTCGTTCGTGATCACGCCCGTCACGCCGAGCCGCTCGAGCGCCCGGATGCGGGGCGCGTCGTCGACCGTCCAGACGTAGAGCTCGCCGCCGACGTCGCCGAGGGAGCGCACGAGTCGCGGCGTGACGAGCCGCCAGTGGACCATCACCGCGTCGCAGCGCCCGGCCCGGACGGCGGACGCCGCCCGCGACGGGAGCGTCCGGCGCATCAGCTCGAGGATCGCGAGGGCGGGCCCGAGCGAGAGCAGCGACTGCGTGTAGTCGCGGCGCGCCCGTGGCACCGACCAGCCGAGCGCCAGCCGCGGCTCGAGCGAGCGGATGCGCGCGAGGCTCTCCGGATAGGTCGTCGAGATCAGCGTCCGCTCGACCAGCCCGTGCGCCCGCAGCGCCTCCACGACGCGCTGCTCGTAGCCGGGGATCTTCAGGTCGACGTCGAGTTCGATCGCGTCGAACGGCGGCGTCGCCAGGTAGGCGAGGCCCTCGTCGAGCGTCAGCGGGGTGCGCGCCGCGATGTCGTCGTAGTCGTGCGCCAGCAGCAGTTCGCCGCGGACCGCGTCCGGTCTGCCGTCGCCGCCGAGCGCCGGCAGCACGTCGAACTCGATCATGTCGACGCCGGCGGCGAGCGCCGCGTCGAAGCTCGCCGGCGAGTTGCCCGGCGCGAGCAGGTCGGCGCCCTTGTGGCCGACCCGCTTCACCGCTGACATCCGGGGCACCAGTAGGTCGTGCGATTGTCGTCGCCCTGCCCGCGCGCGCGGATGCGCTCGCCGCAGCGCGGGCACGGCATCCCGGTCCGTCTGTAGACGTGGCGGTCGGCCGGCTCGCCCGGCGACTCGCTGCCCGCCGCGAGCATCCGCGGACGCGCGTTCTCGACGATCGCGAGCGCCTCGGCGTCGCTGACGTCCCGGACCCGCCGCCAGGGATCGATCTGGGCGCCCCAGCAGCCCTCGGCCTTCCAGACGTTCCCGATGCCGGCGACGATCCGCTGGTCGAGCACGGCGTCGCCGATCCCGCGCGTCGGATCGTCCGCGCGCAGCCGCTGGAGGAAGCGGTCGCGGTCGAGCTCGGGCGCGAGGATGTCGGGGCCGAGCGCGGCGAGCCGCAGGTCGAAGCGCGTGCGCGACTCGGTCATCAGCTCGAGCAGCGGGCCGTCGAACTCGACCACGTCCTTGCCGCGCGCGCGCAGCACGAGCCAGGCGCGGCGCGGCGCACGGCGCCAGCGCGCGCCGTGCGGATAGACCGCCCAGGCGCCCGTCATGCGCAGGTGCGAGTGCAGCGTCAGATCGCCCTCGAAGCGCACGAACAGGTGCTTGCCGTAGGGATCGACGCTCAGCACCCGGCGACCGCCGAGCCGCTCGGGCCAGCGGTCGCGCGCGTGGCGCGGCTGCGGCGTCACGATCTCGTCCGGCACGGCGCCCTCGAGCACGGGGCGGATGCGATTGGCGGCACGCAGAATGGTGTCTCCCTCGGGCATCCCTTCAGGGTACGGCGCAACGCTGCCGTTGGTCCATCGTCCCGAGCCGGACGCGCGGACGTGTGAACGAGCTGCGATCAGGCGGGAGCGACGGGCACGTCGTCGGGGAACGGCGTCTCCGCAGGGGAGGTGCTCTCGACCTGCTCCCAGCTGGCGTAGGCCTCGCCGTCGCGCGAGTCGTGCTCGTTGGCCCCCCCGAGCGCCAGCAGCACGAGTCGCTGCGGCCGGCGGTTCGTCAGCTGGCGCCGCACGCCCGGCGCGACGCGGACCAGCTCGCCCTCGCCGAAGGTGCGCTCGTCGTGCGCACCCTCGAGCGCGAGCGCCAGCTCCCCCTCGAGCACCAGGTAGACCTCTTCCTGGCGCGCGTGGCGGTGGATCCGGCTGCGCTGACCGGGCGCCAGCACCACCAGGTTCAGGCCGAACGTCGTGACGCCCAGCTCCGCGCGCAGGCGCTGGAAGCGCTCGCCGTTGTCGGGGTCGAGTCGCGTGTGGCTGACGCCGTCCTCCATCGCGCGGATCCTACCCCGACGGGCGGGCGGCAGGGGAGGCGGTCAGGCGCTGAGCGTGAGTCTGCGCGGCCCGGCGCGGAAGCCGACCTCGGCGAGCGCGGCCTCCCAGCGCGTCCCCATCACCGACTCGCCGTCGACCCGCTCGAGCGCGATCCGCTTCAGGCGGCCGGCGCGAGCGTGGTCGGCGAGCGCCGTCAGCGCGAACGGGACGCGCGGGTCGTCGGGGTCGACGAGCACCTGCAGCGCCTTGCCGCCGCGCTCGAGGTAGAGCACGGGCTCGGCGCCCGCGAGCACGACGGTCGCGCCCGGCGTCCGCGCCGGCCGGCGCGTCTCGCCGTCGCGCTTGGGCCACGGCAGCGCGGCGCCGTAGGGCTGCGCGGGGTCGGTCGCGCTCAGCACGAGCGGCGGCGACTCCTCCGGCGCCCGCTGCGCGCGCAGCCGCTCGACCGCGCCGGGCAGCGCGAACTGCGCCCCGCCGAGTCCCTCGACGAAGTAGCCGCGACGTGCGACGCCGAGCGTCTCGAGCTGCGACAGCTCGGGGTAGATCGCCGAGAAGCCGCCGGCGACGCCCTCGGCCAGCACCAGCTCGCGGGTGAGGATCCCGTAGCGCTCGAGCAGCAGTTCGGCACTGGCACGGCGGCGCGCGGACGGATCCGGGGTGGCGCCGTCGGCCGCGCCCGCGCTCCGGAACAGCGGCGCGGTCAGCGACCAGCGGCCCTGCACCTGGGCCTGCGCGCCGCCGCGACGCGAGGAGAAGCGCCGGCCGGCGCGGCTGGTGCGGGCGGCCGCGCGGCGCTGCTCGCGCGCGAGCGTCAGCCGTGGGGCGCGCAGCGGCGCGAAGGCGTCGTTCGTGATCTCGCCCGCCCAGGCCAGGTCCCACAGCGCCTCCTGCAGCTCCTCGGGCGTCAACGCGACGTCGACGAGCAGGTCGGTGAAGAAGCAGGAGCCCTGCTCGAGCCGCGCGCGGACGGCCGCGTGGGCGGCGCTCGCCAGCGAGTCGGCCTTGATGTTCGGTGGTCCGATCAGCGCCGCGTCCTCGCGGAAGTAGAGCGCGACACGGCCGTTCGCGCGACCGAGCGCGCCGGCGCCGACCCAGACCAGCTCGCCGCTCGCGCACAGCTCGTCCATCCACGTCGCCGAGTACGCGCCGACGCGGCGCGGCAGGACGTCCTGCTCCCACGTCTCCGGCGTCAGCGCCAGTCCCTGCAGCGGGACGAGCTGCTCGCGCAGTCGGTCGATCCCGGCCCCGCCAGGCGGGTGGCGGTCGACGCCCTGCCAGGAGGGCAGGAAGGACGCGAAGGCGCGCTGGTCGGCCGGCTCGATCTCCTTGCGCAGCACCGCCAGCGACGCGCGCCGCAGCCGTCGCAGCACGTCCGTGTCGCACCACTCGCGCGTGCCGGTCGCGCCGCCGGGACGCAGCTCGCCTCGCACCAGCTCGCCGCCGCGCTCGAGCGCCTGCAGAGCGGGCGACGGATCGAGCCCGTAGCGCGACCGCGGCTCCTCCGTCGTGAACGGGCCGTGCGTCTGCGCGTAGCGGCGCAGGAGGCGAACCAGCGCGTCCGGCACGTCCGCGAGGAACGCCTCCGGCAGTCCGCCGCGCGGCACGACGCCGAGCGCGTCGCGGTAGAGGCCGGCGTCGGCCGCGTCGATCCAACGCTCCTCGCCGCCGACCCGCACGCGCAGCGCGCGCCGCTCGCTCGCCAGCTCGTCGAGCCACGCGCCGGCGGTCGCGACGGCGTCCGTCGCGACGCGCTGCTCGACCTCCGCCGCGGTCAGGTCGCCGACGCGTCGCAGCGCGTCGTGGAGCTCGTCCTTCGAGCTCGCGCGCCAGCGCTCGGAGCGCTGCTGCAGGTCGTCCTCGACCTGGGCGAGCGCCTCCGCATCGATCAGGTCGCGCAGCTCCTCCTGCCCGAGCAGCTCGCGCAGCAGGTCGCGATCGAGCGACAGCGCGGCCGCGCGCCGCTCCGCGTTCGGCGTGTCGCCCTCGTACATGTAGGTCGCGACGTAGTCGAACAGCAGCGAGGAGGCGAACGGCGAGGCGCTCGGCGTCTCGACCTCGACGATGCTCAGCTCGCGACGGTGCAGCTGGCCGAGCAGGTCGCGCAGGCCGGGCAGGTCGAGCACATCCTGCAGGCACTCGCGGTAGGTCTCGAGGATGATCGGGAACTCGCCGTAGCGCTTGGCGACCTCCAGCAGCGTCTGCGACTTCAGCCGCTGCTGCCACAGCGGCGTGCGTCTGCCCGGGTAGGCGCGCGGGATCAGCAGCGCGCGGCCGGCGTTCTCGCGGAAGCGCGCGCCGAAGAGCGCGCTCGAGGACAGCTCCGCGACGACTGCGTCCTCGAGCTCGTCCGGCTCGATCAGCGCGATCTCGGCGCCCGGCGGCTCGTCGGCGTCGGGCAGGTGGACGATGATGCCGTCGTCGGACCAGATCGCGTCGGCCTCGAGCCCCAGCTGGTTGCGGATGCGGGCGGTCAGCGCGAGTCCCCAGGCGGCGTGGATGCGGCCGCCGTAGGGCGAAAGGATGCAGAGCCGCCAGTCGCCGATCTCGTCGCGGAAGCGCTCGATCACGATCGTGCGGTCGCTCGGGATCACGCGTGTCGCCTGCTGCTGCTCGCGCAGGAAGTCGAGCAGGTTGCGGGCCGCTCTGGGGTCGAGGTCGTAGTCACGCTCGAGCACCTCGGCCGGCTGGTCGACGGCCCAGCGGCTGAAGGCGCCGATCGCCTCGCCCAGCTCCTTCGGCCGGCCGACGCTCTCGCCCTTCCAGAAGGGGATCGCGCCCGGCGCGCCGGGCGCCGGCGTGACGATCACACGGTCGCGCCCGATCTCCTCGATCCGCCACGACGAGGCGCCCAGCAGGAAGACCTGGCCCGGCCGCGCCTCGTAGACCATCTCCTCGTCGAGCTCGCCGACGCGGCGGCCGTCGGGCAGCGTGACCATGAAGAGCCCGCGGTCGGGGATCGTTCCGGCGTTCGTGACGGCCAGCTGGCGCGCGCCTCTGCGCGGACGGATCGTGCCGGCGACCCGGTCCCAGACGATCCGCGGGCGCAGCTCGGCGAACTCGCTCGAGGGGTAGCGGCCGTCGAGCATGTCGAGGACGTTCTCGAGCTGCTGGCGCGAGAGCTCGGCATAGGTGTGGGTGCGCGTGACGCGGGCGAAGAGCTCGTCGACGGGCAGGTCCTCCTCGGACGCCGCCATCGCGACGATCTGCTGGGCGAGCACGTCGAGCGGGTTGCGCGGGACGACGGTGGACTCGATCGCGCCGTCGCGCATCCGCTTCGCGACGACCGCGCACTCGAGCAGGTCGGCGCGGAACTTGGGGAAGATGCGGCCTCTGCTGGTGTCGCCGACGTTGTGGCCGGCACGGCCGATCCGCTGCAGGCCCGAGGCGACCGACTTCGGCGACTCGACCTGCAGGACGAGGTCGACGGCGCCCATGTCGATCCCCAGCTCGAGGCTCGACGTCGCGACGATGCACGGGATCGCGCCGGCCTTCAGCTGCTCCTCGACGACGAGCCGCTCCTCGCGCGCGAGCGAGCCGTGGTGCGCGCGGGCGATCTCGACCGGCAGCTGGCCGTCCTCGCCGGCCGCCAGCTCGTTCAGGCGCAGCGCGAGCCGCTCGGCGCTGCGGCGGTTGTTGACGAAGATGATCGTCGAGCGGTGCGCGCGCACGAGCTTCAGGAGCTCGGGGTACATCGCGGGCCAGATCGATCTGCGCGTCGCCTCGCCCCCGGCGAGCGGGTCGAGCGGGTCGGCGGGCGTCTGCTCCGGCTCGACCATCGACTCGACCGGCACGTGGATCTTGAGGTCGAGCGGCTTGCGCATGCCGGTGTCGACGATGCGGCAGCTGCGCTGCGGCCCGACCATGAAGCGGCCGACCTCCTCGAGCGGGTTCTGCGTCGCCGACAGGCCGATCCGCTGGACCGCGTGCTCGCTGAGCGCCTCGAGCCGCTCGAGCGTGAGGGCGAGGTGCGCGCCGCGCTTGGTCGCCGCGACCGCGTGGATCTCGTCGACGATCACCCACTCGACGCCGGTCAGGATCTCGCGCGCTCTGCTCGTCAGCATCAGGTAGAGCGACTCCGGCGTCGTGATCAGCACGTCGGGCGGCTCGCGCAGCATCTGCCGGCGCTCTCTCTGCGGCGTGTCGCCGGTGCGCAGTCCGACCGTGATGCTCGGGTCGATCCCTCTCAGCGGCGCGCGCAGGTTGCGCTCGATGTCGTAGGAGAGCGCCTTCAGGGGGGAGACGTACACGAGTCGCGTCCGGGCGGGCTCAGCTGCTGCCGAGCCCTTCGGCAGCTCGGCTGGCGCCGATTCCCGAGGGCGTTGGGAGAGCTGGTCGATCGCCCAGAGGAACGCGGCGAGCGTCTTGCCGGAGCCCGTCGGCGCCGAGATCAGGACGTGCTCGCCGGTCGCGATCGCCGGCCACGCCTGCGTCTGGGCCTCGGTCGGCGCGGCGAACGCACGCGTGAACCAGTCACGCACGGTGGGAGTGAAGGATGCGAGCGGAGAAGGCGCCATCGAGAGGACTGTGAGCCTAGCGAACGTGTGTTCCACTTCTCGCGCTTTTCGTCGCCTTCGTCACGAGCCTGCCGGATGCGCCGGACGGGCGACCGTGCGCTCGCAGCGACCGCCGCGCGCCACGTCGTCCCGCTCTGCACGCTGCACGACGTGACGGCGCCTGACGTGACGCTCGCGCTCTCGCTCTTCGAGCGGTACCAAGCGCTCTCGGCCCGCGACGCGACGTTCGCCGGGCCGGCGCTTCGCCGATGTGCCCTCAGACCGCTTCGAGCCCCGCCATCTCGCGTGCGCGCAGGAAGACGGCGTCGATCATCTCCTCGGTCAGTCGGCCGGTGAACGTGTTCTGCTGGCTCGGGTGGTAGCAGCCGATCAGCGACCAGCGCTCGCCCGGCAGCTCGGCGCCATGCCCGAAGCGCGGCTTCGGGCGCGGCACCGGGTCGCCGAGCGCAGCGCGGACGCGCAGCGCGGCGTCCCAGCCGAAGCCGCCGAGGCAGACGATCACCCTGACGTCGCGCAGCGCGCGCAGCTCCCGTTCGAGGAACGGCGCGCAGTTGTCGCGTTCCGCCGGCAGCGGCTTGTTCGCCGGCGGCGCGCAGCGGACCGCCGCCGTCACGTAGGCGCCGCGCAGCTCGAGCCCGTCGTCGCGCGAGCGCGACTCGGGCTGGTTCGCGAGCCCGCAGCGCCACATCGAGGCGAACAGCCAATCGCCCGAGCGATCACCCGTGAAGACGCGGCCGGTGCGGTTGCCGCCGTGCGCCGCGGGCGCCAGGCCGAGCACGAGGATGCGGGCATCCGGGTCGCCGAAGCTCGGCACCGGCCGGCCCCAGTACTCCTCGTTCGCGAACGCCGCGCGCTTGACGGCGGCGACGTGCTCGCGCCAGTGCACGAGCCGCGGACAGCGCCGGCAGCTCACCACCTCCGCCATCAGCGCGGTCAGCGCGGCGCGGTCGCCGCCCATCCTCGGCCTGGATCCTCAGTCGCCGGGCGCGGGCGCCGGCAGCGGCTGACCGAGCAGTCCGACGGCGAAGCGCTCGATCACGGGCTGCAGGTCGAGCATGTGCTCCGGCCGGCCGAGGCGGATCTGGCGGGAGGCGAGCTCGGCGATCGCGCCGACGATCGCGAAGGCGTCGTGGGGCGAGGCGAAGCGCGGGAACGAGCCGCGCTGCGAGGCCGTCTCGTTCTCGCGGTCGAGAACCTCGGCGAAGCGCGCGATGATCTCGTCGCGGCGCTGCGCGGCCGCCGGGCCGGCGCCGATGATCTCGACCAGCAGCGTCTGACCCTCGTTGGGAAAGTCGACGAGCGCGACGAGGAACGCCCGCATCCCGGCGCGCATCCGCGTCAGCGGTTCGTCGCCGGCGGCCTGCGCTGCCTTCACGATGCGATCGAGCAGCACGTTGTAGGCGGCGTCGAACAGCTCGAGGATGCACTCCTCCTTGTTGGCGAAGTGCTCGTAGAACGTCGCCTTCGACATGCCGGCGGCGCGGCTGATCGACTCCGCGCTGGCATCGGCGTAGCCGGTCGCCGCGAAGACGGCGGCGGCGGCTTCGAACAGGCGCTCGCGCTGAAGCGAGAGGCGAACCTCGAGCGGTGGAGCGTGACGGCCGCGCGGGACCGTGGCGCGGCTGGGGGTACGGTCGGAGCTGGCCATCCTGGTGTGCCGCTCAGTCTATCCCCGCGGCGCGCGCACGTCCTCCCGGACCACCGCGATGTGCGTCGCGGCGGCCGTCGAGGCCACCTCCGGGATCGCGACGCTGGTGGCCGCCGGGGCGACCGCGACGTCAGCTGTGACGGCGCCCGAGCGGCGAGCCGCCGGGCGGCCGGCGGCGCATCGGGGCCCCGCGGCGCAGCGACGGGCCGCGTCCGCGCCCCAGTTCGGCGGCGGGGGACGATGCGAGCGAACAGCGGCGGTAGGCGACGCCCGACTCCGAGCGGACGGCGGCGGCGTAGGCGAGGTCCAGCAGGCCACCGATGCAGGCGGACCGCCGCGTCGTGATGGTGCTGTCACCGGTCCGATCCACCGTCATCGTCTCCGCTTCGCGTCGATTGACTCCGACTCGGTCCGCGTGCGCTGCGGAACGACCCTGATCGTGTATCCGGGTGCATTGTGCCGTTGGATCACCCGTCCAGCGGAATGCACAAGTTCTGCATCGCTTTGGCGCCGCTTACGCAGCGATAGCGATGAAGTTCGGGATTCTAGGCACTGCCGAGCGCGCGGCCGTACTGGCGCTCGTAGTACGCGAGGTAGTCGCCGGAGCGGATCGGCTCCCACCACCACGCGTTGTCGCGGTACCAGGCGACGGTCTGGTCGAGGCCCTCGGCGAAGCGCACCTGCGCCGTCCAACCGAGCGCCCGCAGCTTCTCCGACGCGAGCGAGTAGCGGCGGTCGTGGCCCGGGCGGTCGGTGACGTACTCGATCAGCGACTGGTCGTTGCCGGTCAGTCCGACGATCCGCTGCACGACCTCGAGGTTGGGGCACTCGTCGGGGCCGCCGACGTTGTAGACCTCGCCCGCGGCGCCGTGCGCGAGCGCATGGCCGATGCCACGGCCGAAGTCCTCGACGTAGAGCCAGTTGCGGACCTGCATCCCGTCGCCATAGACCGGCAGCTTGTCGCCGTGCAGCGCGTTCAGCACCATCAGCGGGATCAGCTTCTCCGGGTACTGGTAGGGCCCGTAGTTGTTCGAGCCGCGGCAGATCAGCGTCTCGAGCCCGTAGGTGTGGAAGTAGCTCTGCACCAGCAGGTCGGCGCCGAGCTTCGTGGCGCTGTAGGGAGAGGACGGCTTCAGCGGCGACTCCTCGGTGAAGGAGCCCTCCTCGATCGAGCCGTAGACCTCGTCGGTCGAGACCTGCAGATAGCGGACCCCGGCCTCGCGGGCGGCCTCGAGCAGGACGTAGGTGCCCTGCGCGTTCGTGCGCACGAACGCGTCGGGCTCGGAGATAGAGCGGTCGACGTGGGTCTCGGCGGCGAAGTTGACGACCGCGTCGACGCCGGCGATCGCGTCGGCGACGGCGACCGGATCCTCGATCGCGCCGTGCACGAAGCGGATCTCGTCCGTCAGGTCGTGCAGGTTCTCGCGCCGGCCCGCGTACGTGAGCTTGTCGAGCACGACGACGTCGTCGCCGTGGTCGCGGACGCGGATCCGGACGAAGTTCGAGCCGATGAAGCCCGCTCCGCCGCAGACGAGCAGCTTCATGCGTGGACCTTTCGCCTTTCGAGGTAGTGGGCGAGGCCGTCCTGCCACGGCGGCAGCCGCGGGGTCTCGGGGCGCTCGCTGGCGAGCGCGCTGAAGGCGGGCCGCGGCGCCGGCCGCGGCATCGCGGCCGTCGTGCAGGGCAGGACGCGGCAGCTGAGCCCGGCCTGGCGGAAGATCTCGAGCGTGAAGCCGTGCCACGAGACCGGCTCCCCGCCGCCCGCGAGGTGATGGACGCCCTGGCTCTCGCCGGCGGCGAGCTCGAGCAGCGCGACCGCCAGGGCGGCGGTCGCGGTCGGGAGGCCGAGCTGATCGGTCACGACCGTCACCTCGTCGCGCTCGGCGCCGAGCGCGAGCATCGTCGCGGCGAAGTTACGGCCCCCGGCACCGAACAGCCACTGGGTGCGCGCGATCGCGTGCGAGCCGCCCGCGGCTGCGACGGCGTGCTCGCCGTCGAGCTTCGTGCTGCCATAGACCGAGCGCGGCGCCGTCGCGTCGGACTCGACGTAGGGGGCGCCTCTCTCGCCGTCGAAGACGTAGTCGGTCGAGACCTGCACGAGACGGGCGGCGGCCGCGGCGGAGGCACGCGCGAGCACGCCCGCCGCGGTCGCGTTGATCGCGCCGGCTCCGGCGGCGTCGGACTCGGCGCCGTCGACGTCGGTCCAGGCGGCGCAGTTGACGACGGCGTCAGGCGCTGCGGCGGCGATCGCCGCTTCGACGGCCGCGGCATCCGTCACGTCGAGCTCGGCGCGGGCGAACGGCAGCGGCTCCCAGCCGCGCGCGCGCGCCGCCCGCACGACGTCCTGCCCGAGCATCCCGGCCGCGCCGGTCACGAGCAGGCGCATCACAAGATTCCTATCTCGCTGTTGTCGCCGACCATGAAGCGGTAGGCCTTCGGCTGGCGGCCGTCGCGGCGGATCACGACGTTGCGGCCGAGCAGCGAGGACTCCATGCGGCCCGCGAGGTCGCGCACCGACGAGCCGCTCAGCAGGATCGAGTGCTCGACCTCGGCGTTCTCGACCGCGCAGTTCTCCGCGATCGCCGTGTAGGGGCCGATGTAGCAGTCGGTCAGCGTCGTGCCGGCGCCGATGATCGCCGGGCCGCGCACGGTGCAGCGCACGAGCACCGCGCCCGGCTCGATCACGACGCGGCCGTCGACCTGCGAGTCGACGAGCTCGCCCTCGACGCGGGGCTCTATCGCGTCGAGGATCAGCCGGTTGGCCTCGAGCATGTCGTCGAGCCGGCCGGTGTCCTTCCACCAGCCGCGCACGACGTGCGGCTCGACGCGGCGGCCCTGGTCGACGAGGTACTGGATCGCGTCGGTGATCTCGAGCTCGCCGCGGGCCGACGGCTCGATCGCGCGAGCGGCGTCGTGGATGCCGGCGGTGAACATGTAGACGCCGACGAGCGCGAGGTCGGTCGCCGGCACGGCCGGCTTCTCGACGAGGCGCGTGACGCTGCCGTCGCCGTTCAGCTCGGCGACGCCGAAGTTCTGCGGATCGGGCACCGGCGTCAGCAGGATCAGCGCGTCGGGCTCGTTGCGGCGGAACGCGTCGACGAGGTCCTGGATCCCGCCCTGCAGCAGGTTGTCGCCGAGGTACATCACGAACGGCGCGTCCTGCAGGAACGGCTCGGCCGTCAGCACCGCGTGCGCGAGCCCGAGCGGCGCCGACTGCGGCAGGTAGGTGATCTCGACGCCGAAGCGCCGCCCGTCGCCCGCGATCTCGCGGATCTCGTCGCCCGTCTCGGGCGCGATGATGATGCCGATCTGACGGATCCCCGCCGCCGCCATCGCCTCGATCCCGTAGAACAGCACCGGCTTGTTCGCCACCGGCACGAGCTGCTTCGCGCTCGTGTGCGTGATCGGTCGCAGGCGCGTGCCCTTGCCGCCGGACAGGATGAGGCCTCGGAGCTCGTTCATCGTCGAGCAGCGTAACGACTCGCGGGCCGGCGAAGTCGCGCCGCAGCGCGGTGCGGCTACGCGGCGACGAGCGATCGGCGAGCATCTTCGGCATGAAGATCGAGATCACCGTCTACGAGGGCTTCGACGACCTCGACGCCTTCGCGCCGTTCGAGCTGCTCGCCAAGGTCGAGCGCGCCGGCGGCCGGCTCGAGGTCGCGCTGGTGCAGCTCGGCGACGCCCCCACCGTGACCTCCTCGCATGGCGCCGTCCTGGTCGGTCCGCGGCCGCTCTCGCGCGAGGCCGCCGATGTCGACCTCGTGATCGTGCCCGGCGGCGGCTGGCTCGACGCCTCCGCCCCGGCGGGCGCGCGCGCCGAGGTCGAGCGGGGCGAGCTGCCGCGCGCGCTCGCGGCCCTGCACGCGAGCGGCGTGCTGATGGCGTCCGTCTGCACCGGCGCGCTGCTGCTGGCGGCCGCCGGGCTGCTCGACGGCCGCCCGGCGACGACGCACCCGACCGCACGCGAGGACCTGCGCGCGGCCGGCGCCCGCGTCCTCGAGGCCCGCGTGGTGGACGACGGCGACGTCGTGACGGCCGGCGGCGTCACGTCCGGGCTCGACCTCGCGCTGTGGCTCGTCGAGCGTCACGTCGGCGCGCGCGCCGCCGGGAAGCTCGAGCGCGCCGTCGACTTCGAGCGGCGCGGCGTCGTCTGGCAACGCGACCCGGCCGAAACCTCGCGCTGAGCGCTCGCTTTCGGTCGCGGGTGTTCGCCCTGCGGGCGAAACCCGCAGCCGTGGCGCGCGCTCCTAGCGAGGGCTAGTAGGCCCCGCCGAGCTTCGCGTGGTCCCAGGAGACCGCCGGCGCGGCCGCCACGAACTGCAGCGCGACGCGCTTGGGCGCCTGCCCGTGGATCATCTCGAGCACCTCCGGCGCGGGCGTGCCGCCGTCCGCGGTGTAGCGCCCGAACAGGTCGGTCGCGACGTCGGTCACGACCTCGACGTCGCGGTGGACCGTCACGTTCGCGCGGATCATCAGCCCGCGCAGCTGGCCGTAGCTCTCGCCTGCCTCGATCTGCAGCGCGACGCGCGGATCGCGCTCGATGTTGCGCGTCTTCTGCGATCTCGCGAAGGTCCACGACCACAGCTCGCCGTCGCGCACGACGTACCAGAGCGGCATCAGGTGCGGCCAGCCGTCGCGCCCGTTGGAGGCGAGGATGACGGTCCGCTGCTCGTCGAGGAACGCGGCGATCTCCTCGTCGCTCATGCGGATCTGGTCGCGTCTGCTCATCGCGCCCGCGCCTACGCCACGCCCGCGAGCTTCTCGGCCGCGGCACGCACCGCGTCGCGCGCGTCCGATGGCTCGAGCACGGCGGCGTCGCCCGCCTCCTTCAGCACCTCGCGCACGAGCCAGTCGACGCCGGCGAAGCTCAGCTCGACGATCACGGCGCCGTCGGCCAGCTCCTCGACGAGGGTGCGCTCCTCGCGCGCCCAGCGGGCCCGCTCCGGCGAGATCCAGACGCGGGCGCGGCGCGAGGCCGGTACCTCGCCGGTGCGCGGCCAGCCCTCGATGTCGGCCGTCGGGTCGACCTCCGGGCGCGGCTCGTAGACGGTCCCCGAGGCGGTCGCCGACTTGATCCGGTCGAGCCGGAAGTGGCGGACGCCGTCGGCGGCCGGGTCGTAGGAGACGACGTACCAGCCCTCGCGCCCGTTCATCAGCGCGTACGGCTCGATCTCGCGCCGCGAGAAGCGGTCCTCGTTCGCCTTGTAGTACTCGATCTCCAGCAGCTGCGAGCCGCGGATCGCGTCCGACACGCTGCGGGCGATCTGCGCGTTGTCGCCTTGGTCGGTCGCGACCTGCAGCCCCTCGCGGATCGGGTCCTCGCCGAGTGCGTCGACGACTCTTCTGCGCGCCGACGCGAGCGATCCCTCGGGGATGTACTCGCCGATCAGGTCGATCGCCGCGACGAGCGCCTTCGCCTCGACCGGCAGCAGCCGTGCGGGGCGGGCGAACGAGTCGCCGTAGGCCTCCGGGTCGACCTCGATCATCCCGTCCGACTGCACCTCGGCATAGAGCACGTAGGAGCCGGCGCCGAAGTTGACGACGTTCAGGACGCCGATGTCCTCGGCCAGCTCCTGCTCGGAGATCTGCAGCCGCTCGCAGACCTCCTCGACGGGGATCCGGCGGCCCGCTCTCCCCGACTGGATCAGGATGCTCGCGAGCGTCACGAGCCGGGCGAAGCGCTCGGGGCGGATCGCGGCCGGCTCGCGGCGGCCGTTGCTGTCGCGGTCGGCCTCGGCGCCGAGCAGCTCGGCCGGCGCGACCGCGTCGGCCAGCTCGGGGCCGTCGCCGGCGTGACGCTCGACCATCAGCTCGAGCCGCGCGTGCAGCTCCTCGACCAGCTCCGGCGGGCCGATCAGGTGCGCGTTCTCGCCCAGCCCGAGGACCCAGGCGACGAGCTGGCGCGCGTCGGCGTAGCCCGTCTCGAACACCCGATCGTCGGCCGCGCCCTCCTTCGGGAGGGCGGGGCGGAAGCTGCCGTAGCGGCCGAAGTGGCGCTCGATCTGCCACGCGATGCGGCCCGCGATGCGGACCTCCGCGGCGCCGAGCGGCTCGCCGAACTGCCACTGGATGCGGTTCGCGTAGGCGCGCGGGTCGAACTCCTCGGGGCGCTGGAAGTCGTGCTCGGCCTTCGACGCGTAGGCGACCTTGCCGCGGATCCGCGAGAGGCGGAAGACGCGGATCGCGTCGCGCTCGTGCGAGCGGCCGACGAGATAGAACTGGCCGCCCTGGAAGAGCAGCTGGTAGGGGTCGACCCTGCGCGTGCCGAGGTCGTCACGCGCCATCGTGTAGTAGTCGAAGACGATCGTCTTGCGGCGGAAGATCGCCGTCTCGATCTTCGCGAGCCGCTGCGAGAGGTCGTGGCCGCCGGCCGAGGCGGTGATGCCGAGCGCGATCGAGCGCTGCTCGGGCGCCTGCAGCGGGCTCGGGCGGCCCCAGGAGATCTGCTGCAGCGCGAGCCGCAGCGGCTCGGCGTAGGCGAACTTGCCGTCGAGCAGGCTGAGCGCGGTCTGCAGCCCGGCCAGCTCCTGGGCGTCGAACTCGATCGCCGGCAGGTGGAAGTTCTCCGGCGGAAGCGAGTAGTTCTCCTGCTCGGCGAGGCCCTCGAGCGGCTTGTCGACCGACAGCTGGATGCCGAGCGCCTCGAGCTCGGAGCGGTCCGCGTAGAAGCGCCGCGCGAACGCGTCCTCGTTCATCGCGCTGTAGCCCTCGACGTCGCGGCGGATCTCGGGGGCCGTGACGGGGCGCCGCTCCGCCATCAGGTAGCTGATGAGCGACAGCTGGCGGATCAGCTTCTCGGTGTCCTTCGCCATCGGTCGCGACAGGTTAGTCAGCGGCGCATCGCCGCCCCCGCGCGTCCCCCGTCCGCGCCCGCTATTTGCGGGCTTTCGTCTGACCGGTCAGGCCGCCAGGTCGGCCGAGGCGCCCGCGGCGGGGGGCGGCGGGAAGTAGGCGCCCGCGCCGATCGCCTTGTCGAAGCTCGACCAGGCGGCGCCCACCGGCAGCTCCTGCTCGATCCGGTCGAAGCTGCCGAGGCGGCCGCCGAGGTTGTCGATCATGTGGACGAGCGTCGCCTCGCGCGTGCAGGGGACGACCGGGCTGCCGTGCTCGAGCTGGCCGTGGTGGCTGAGGATGATGTGCAGGATCGCCTGCGCGAGCGCGGCCGGGAAGCCGTCGATCTCCTCGATCAGCCGCCGCACGCGGTAGTAGCCGAGCGGGATCTCGCCCTGCAGCCGGCCGGCGTCCGTCATCTCGATCGCGGGGCCGCCGCTCGTGTAGGCGTCGAGCTTGCCGATGTCGTGCAGCAGCGCGCCGGTGACGGCGACGTCGCGGTCGATGCCCGGGAACGTCGCCGCCATCGCGCTGACGCCCTGCGCGACGGTGAGGCTGTGCTCGAGCAGGCCGTGGCGGTAGGCCTGGTGGTAGTACTTCGCCGCCGGCGCGTCGCGGAACTGCGCCCACGTCGGCGTCCCCGCGCCGAAGACGGCGCCGAGCAGCCGCCCGAGGTGCGGATCCTGGATCGTCGCCAGCAGCTCGCGCAGGTCGGCCTCCATCTGCGCGGCGGCGCGCGGCGGGCCGGCGTGGAGGTCGGCGGCGACGTACTCGTGCTCCTGCGCCGCGCGCCACGCGTGCAGCTCGACCTGCGCGCCGTGGCGCGGGTGGCGCTCGAAGCGGGCCTGCACGTGGACGACCGCGCCGGCCTCCAGCAGCGCGCGATCCTCCGCCGTCGGATCGCGCACGATCGCCGCGACCGCGCCGCTGCGATCGCCCAGCTGCAGGCGCAGGTACTCGCCGCCCTCGCGCTTGTGGCGCAGCTCGGCGGCGCGGATCAGCAGCGCCTGCTCGAGCTCGCATCCGTCGGTCAACTCCCGCACGAACATGGCGGCGACGATAGAGCCGGCCGCGGACGCGTCGCGACCGCCGCGGCGGCCTCAGCCGGGCTGCGTGAGCGCCGCCGCGAGCTCGTGGCGCGAGCCGATCCCGAGCTTCGCGTAGGCGTTGCGGAGATGGAACTCGACGGTCTTCGTCGAGATGAAGACGGCCTGGGCGACCTCGCGGTTCGTCAGCCCCTGGGTCGCCAGCTCGGCGACGCGCAGCTCGCTGGGCGTGAGCGCGCCGGCGCCGCGCTGCTCGATCCGCCGCGGCCGCGCGCCGGCCGCCAGCAGCTCCGAGCGCGCGAGCGCCAGCAGCCCGTCGGCGCCCGTCCGGAAGGCGAGGTCGAGCGCGTCGCGCAGCGTTTCGCGGGCTGCCGCCTGCAGACCGGCGCGGCGCCGGGCGGCGCCGAGCGCGACGAGCGCGCGCGCGTGCTCGAGTCGCGACGGCGAGCGGGCGAGCACCGCGACCGCCTCCTCCAGCAGCGCGAGCCCGGCCACGCCGCCGGTCGCCAGGCCGGCGCCGCGCAGCGCGACCCCGAGCGCTCGTGGAGCGCCGAAGATGCGCGCCCGCCGCAGTCCCTCCTCGGCCAGCTCGCGCGCCTGCGCGACGTGATCGATCTTCATCGCCACGATCACGGCGTCGGTGCGCCATGGCAGCACCGCCGGGTTGTGGACGCGCACGGCGGTGAGGCGGCGCTCGCAGGCGAGCAGCAGCTCGAGCGCGTCGGCCGGCGCGCCGCGCTGCATCGCCAGGCGGCCCTGTCCGAGCAGCACGAACGTGAACGAGCCCATGTGCTCGAGCCCGTCCTGCTCGGCCGCGTCGAGCGCCGCTGCCGCCGCGTCGAGCTCGCCCCGCTCGATCCGGCAGATCGCGGCCATGCCGTGGGCGAGCGGCCGAACGACCGGCAGCACGCGCGCGCGACCGGGGTCGGCCTCGAGGTCGGCGAGGCCGCGCGCGGTCTCGCCGGCGAGCGAGCGGCCGAAGCCGCGCAGCGCGGTCATCGTCGCGACGCCGACGACCGAGCCGCGGTCGCGGGCGTCCTCGAGCCCGGCGTTCGTGACCTCCTCGACGCGTTCGAGCGCGTCGCAGTAGACGAGCGTCGCGATCGCGCCGACGTAGGCGGCGCTGTCGCAGCCGACCTGCCGCAGCAGCTGGTCGCCGCCGAGCGCGTGCTCGACCAGCTCGAGCACGCGCTCGTGCGGCTCGGTGCCGACGAGCGACTCCTCGAAGGCGCGGTGCGCGAGCAGCTCGCGCTGCGCCGGGGTCGAGACCTCCGAGGAGCCCGACAGCAGGTCGGCGAAGCGCGTCAGCGCCGCCTCGCGCGTGCGCAGGTCGAAGCGCGAGGCGCCCAGGTAGCCGGCCATCAGCTGATCGGCGAGCTCGACGTCGGCGTCGCCGAGCGTCTCGAGGCCCTCGTCGAAGGCACGCGCGGCGGCCGCGTTCCGGCCCGCGGAGGCGAGCGCCTGGCCGAGTTGCGCGAGCGCGCGGGCGCGCTGCTCGGGACCCTCCAGCAGCTCGACCGCGGCGTGCAGCCGGTCGAGCGCCGTGGAGCGGCCGGCGAGCGCCTCGGCGCGGCCGAGGTCGATCAGCGCGGCCGCGCGCTCGGCCGCCTCCGGTCGCTCGTCGAGCGCACGCAGGAGATAGGTCGCCGCCAGCTCCGGCGCGCCCTCCTCGAGTGCACGGCGGGCGGCGTCGTGCAGGACGGCGACGACCCAGGGCACGCCGCTCGGAAGCGTCTGCAGCAGGTGTGGGGCGGCGCGCTCGACGCCGCCGGCGCGGTCGCCGCGCAGCAGGTCGGCGGCCTCCAGGTGGAGCTGCGCCCGCTCGGCCGCCGGGATCGCCAGGTAGATCGCCTGCCGCACGATCGGGTGGACGAAGCGCGGCTGGGCCAGCGGGTGCAGCACGTCGGCCGCCGCGAGCGCGTCCGCCGCGGCCCGCGCGGCGCTCCCGTCCAGTCCGGCGAGCGCCGCCGTCTGCAGCAGCGGCGCGGTCGTGCCGAGGACGGCGAGCCCCCGCGCCAGCGCCATCGCGCCCGCGAGCGGCTCGAGCCGCGTGCCGAGCGTGCGCGCGATCGTCGCGGGGCCGAGCTCCGCGACGTCGGCGGCGTGCTCGCGCGTCGGGGGCGTGCCAGCACCCTTCAGGTCGACGAGCAGCTCGTGCGCGAAGAACGGGTTGCCGCCGGTGCTGCGCGCGCAGGCGGCGCAGAAGGCGTCGTCGGCGTCCGGCACCTCCGCCCGCACGATCGCGGCGATCGCGGCATCGCTCAGCGTGCCGAGGCGCAGCCGCTGCGTCAGCGCGTGGGTGCTCAGCGCCGAGAGCGCGTCGGCGCCGTCCGGACGCGTGGCCAGGAGGAGCGCGATCGGCAGGTCCTCGATCCGCTGGGCGAGGTAGAGCAGCGCGCGCAGCGAGGCCTCGTCGGCGGCGTGGGCATCGTCGACGGCGATCAGCAGCGGGCTCCGCGCGGCGATGTTGGCCGCCACCCAGTGGAGCCCGTGGAGCAGCGAGAAGCCGGGCACGCCGTCGCTCGGCGCGGCCGGCAGCTCGCGTCCCGAGAGGACCGGTGCAGCGAGCGCGCCGGCGCCGCCGAGCACGCGGCGTCGCTCATCCGGCGCCGCCGCGGCGAGGTACGGCTCGAACAGCTGCAGCGCGACGCCGAACGGGAACGGCCGCTCGAGCTCGCCGCCGCGCGCCCGCAGCACCGTCATGCCGGCGGCGCGCCCGGCGCGCGTCCCGGCGCCAAGCAGATGCGTCTTGCCGAGCCCGTCCGCGGCCTCGATCACGACGACGCGGCCGCTGCCGGCGGCGGCCGCGCTCAGCGCTGCGTCCAGCTCCGCCAGCTCTTGCGCGCGTTCGAGCGGCGCGCCCTCCAGCCTGCCGATCGTCCGCGTCGCCATGATGCCCCGGGTCGCTTAGCCCAAAGACTAGGGTATGCCCTCTGGTGCTACAAGGCGATCGGCTGCGTACGTTTCGATAGCGCAGAGCGACGGACCGGGCGGCCGCAGACGGCCAGCGCGTTGGACCCACCTACCAGCGATCGACGGGACAGCGACCAGCTCGATCGCGGATCCGCGCGGGGGACTCCGGAACGTCGCATCGGCGAGACCGTCGGCTTCGGTCGTTTCCCCCTCTAGAGCCGAGCCGGCTCGGGCAGGGGGCCCGCCACAGGCGGGCCCCCTCCCGTGAACGGCGACGCGGCCGCGCCGGGCGCTGCTCAAGGGCCCGCGCCTGCGTCCGCTGCTAGAGGCCCGCCGGGTGGCGGACGACGAAGCCGCTCGTGTCGCGGCCGGAGCCCTGCCAGCGCGAGCCGTTCGCGCGCAGGCCGCCGGTGTCGAAGCGCAGGCCGGCGATGTACATGAACGTGTGGGTGCCGTTCGCGAAGATCGTGATCCATCTCCCGGGGCCCGGGTCGCCCCACGCCGACAGCGCCGTCGAGTCCATCGGCGAGGAGATCAGGCCGGCGGCCGCGAACGCGAACGAGAGCGAGGCGGAGCAGTCGTAGGCGGTGTCGATGAAGGTCGCGTGCCCGCCGCCGTAGCGGTAGGGCAGCCGCGCGATCTGGTTGCCGGCGCTGATCACCGTCTGCACGGCGACCGGCGCGCCGAGCGGAGCAATCGCGAGCCCGTCGGCCGTCAGCCCGGCGTGGTCGCCGCTGGGGATGCCGCTCTTCGCCAGCTCGCGGCGGATCTCGGCGTCCGAGCGCGGCTGCGGCAGCGACGCCGCGCTCGCGTGCGAGCCCCCCGAGTCGACGCGGGCGGCGCCGGCGGTCGCGTCGCGACCGGTGACGACGCCGGCGGAGGGGTCGACCGCGCGCGGGTGGCGCTCGAGCGCGTCGACCGCCTGCGCCGGCTCCGCCCCGGCGACCGTCTGCGCCGCCCGCGTCGCGCCGCTGGCGGCCGGCTCGGCCGTCCCGCAGCCGGCGAGCGCGACGGCTCCGGGCACGCCGGCGGCGAGTCCGAGCATGAGCGCGACGCTCCGCTTCGTCATGCGGTCGAGTATTGCGCGCCGCCACCGCGGCCGCGCCGGCGTCGCAGAACCTTCACGTCGGCTAACGTCGCCGGCATGCTCCGACGCCACCTCCCACCGGCCCTTGCGGCACTGCTCGCCGCCGCGCTCCTGGCCGGCTGCGGCGCCGACGGCCCTCGCCGCGTCCTGCCCGCCGCGGGCGTGCTGGCACCGGAGCTGCACATCGTCACGTCGGTGCTGGAATGCGACCCGGGCGCGCACGTCTACTGCGGCAGCGACCTCGTCGTCGCCGGCCCGAGCATCGTGACGTCGGCGTACGAGCTGCGGGGAATGCAGAGCCGGGCGCTCGACGAGGCCGACTGGAAGCGCGTCACCGGTCAGGCGAAGAGACAGTTCGCGGCCGCCTCGCCCGACGGCAAGGTCTACCTCTCCTACGCGACCGCCGGCGACGAGCTGCTGGCCGTCGCCGACGGCACCGTGAAGCGGCCGCGGGCGATCGTGCGCGCGCTCCGCGAGGCGGTCGCACGCGACCGGCCGGTGCTCTCGGTCAGCCTGACGCCCGGGCCCTGAGCCGCGCGCCCGTTGAGCTGGCCATAAGGGTTCGCATCGACGATGCCAGTCCCAGTACCATCGACCTGGGTCAATTGAACGGCGTCACCGTCGGTTGATCCCGGACGAAGGGGCGCGTCCGCGATCGAAGGGCCGCGCTCGGCGGCTCAGCAGCGAGGCCATCGGCCAGCGCACGGCATCCCGCCGCGACCGGCCCACACAGGAAAAAGGAGAAGGGGACCCAGAATGGCGGACAGCACCGAGACTCGAAAGGATCGCCGCGCTTCGGCGCGCGCCGAGCGCGCCGAGCGCGAACGCGCCGAAGCGGCCCGCGCGCGCCAGCGCCGGCGCATCTGGCAGCTCGGCGGCGCCGTCCTGGTCGCCGTCGTGGTCGTCGTGGCGATCATCGTCGCCACCAGCGGTGGCGGCAGCGGCAAGCCGAAGCTGCAGGCGGGGGAGAACGTCCCCGGGCAGAGAGTCGCGGCGACGCTGTTCGCCGGCGTGCCGCAGAGCGGGATCACG
This sequence comes from Conexibacter sp., assembly GCA_025964325.1. Taxonomy (GTDB): domain Bacteria; phylum Actinomycetota; class Thermoleophilia; order Solirubrobacterales; family Solirubrobacteraceae; genus Conexibacter. The sequence continues at coordinate 16,681 of JAOPZA010000071.1, read as the reverse complement.
CTCGGGAGAGCGGACGCCCCCTACACGATGATCGAGTTCGCCGACCTGCAGTGCCCCTTCTGCAAGCAGTACACCGACGAGGCGGAGCCGTCGGTGATCGACCAGTTCGTCAGAAGCGGCAGACTCAGAATCGAGTTCCGCAATCTCACGATCATCGGCACCGACTCGATCCGCGCCGCGCAGATGGCGGAGGCGGCCGGGCTGCAGAACAGACTGTGGAACTACGCCGACCTCTTCTACGCCAACCAGGGCACGGAGAACACCGGCTACGTGACGGACGCCTTCCTGCGCAGAATCGGCAGCGGCGTGCCGGGACTCGACGTCGCGAGAGCGATGAGCGACCGCTCCGCCGCCTCGGTGCAGAGAAGACTGGCCGACGCGACCGCCCTCGCGACGCGCTACGGCGTCTCGGCGACGCCGACCTTCGTCCTCGGTCGCTCGGGCGGCACGCTCAGAGCGCTCAACCTGACCGCGCTCGACGCCAACACGGTCACCGCCGCCATCGGGCAGATCGTGAAGTGAGGACGCGATGAGCGACCGCGTACTCCACCGGGCACTGCTGGTCCTGTCCGTGATCGGCCTCGGGATCGCCGGGTACCTCACGTACATCCACTACAAGGGCATCGCGCCGATCTGCGCGGCCGGGCACGGCTGCGAGACGGTGCAGGCGTCGAAGTGGGCGAAGCTCGGTGGCGTACCGGTCCCGCTGCTGGGGCTGATCGGGTACGTCGGCATCCTCGGCTCGCTGCTGCTGCGCGGTGAGCTGCCGCGGCTGGCGACGGCGGGGATGGCCTACCTCGGCTTCGGCTTCAGCATGTACCTGACGTACCTCGAGCTGTTCAAGATCCACGCGATCTGCCAGTGGTGCGTCGGCAGCGCGGTCGTGATGACGCTGATCGCGATCCTCTCGACCGCGCGGGCGCTCCGCGTGCACGACGACTTCGAGCTGTCGGCGGCCTCGCCGGCGGCGGGCGCGCGCTGAGATCGCCCGCCTGAGGCAGGCTCCCACGCGCTCGCGGCCGTCCATATCGCTCACGCCGTGGCTGCTGGCGGCCGTGGCCGCGCTCGGCCTCCTGGTCGCCGGCTGCGGGTCGAGCGGCGCCGGCGGCTCTGGCGGGTCGAGCGGCGCCGGCGGCTCTGCCGGCTCTGGCGGCGGCTCCGCCGCCGCCGCGACCGGCCCCGGCGCGACGAGCGCGGCGGGTGGCTCCGGCTCCGGCACCGGCGCCCGCTTCCGCATCGGCACCACCCTTCCGCCCGGCCTCGCGAACAAGCCGGCGCCGGCGATCAAGCTGACCGACGCGCGCGGCGGCACGTTCGACACGGCCTCGCTCACGGGGACGCCGTACCTCGTCACCTTCCTCTACACGAACTGCCCCGACGTCTGCCCGCTGATCGGCGACGAGATCCGCCAGGCGCTCGACGGCCTCGGCGCCGACGCGCAGCGGGTAGGGGTCGTCGCGGTCAGCGTCGATCCGCGCCACGACGACGCCGCGGCCGTGCAGGCATGGCTGAAGCGCCACCGCGAGCCGCCGCAGTTCCACTACCTGATCGGGTCCGAGGCGCAGCTCGCGCCGGTCTGGAAGGCGTGGTACGCGGCGCCCCAGATCCCGGGCGATCCGAACAGCGCGCACAGCGCCGTCGTCTGGCTCGTGGACCGTCGCGGGCGGATCGCGACGAAGGTCGACGCCGGCGCCGCGTTCGATCCGCACGCGCTCGCCGGCGACGTGCGGACCCTCTTGAATTGAGGAAGCCGTCTCCGTCATTAGCATGAGTCGCTCGCAATCCCTGCCGCTGGAGGTTCCCCCGATGCTCGATCCGCTGCTCCCACGCCTCAAGAAGGAGATCGAGGCACGCCTCGCCGAGCTCCGCCCGCTCGTCGCGGAGGTGGAGCAGCTCGAGAACGCCAAGGCGGCGCTGCTCGACGGCGGGCCGGCCGAGATCGCGTCGGCGGCGGCGACCGCACGGGCCGCGCGCGCTGCTGCGCCCCGCGCGGGGCGCAGCTCCGCCCCGCGCAGAGCGGCGCGAGCCGCCACGGCGGCGGCTCCGGCCGCGGCGACTCCGCCCGCGGCGGCGGAGGAGTCGAACGGCGCCGGCCGTGCTCCGCGCGGCGCCAACCGCGAGGCGATCCTCACGCTCGTCGAGGAGCGGCCCGGCGTCTCGGTCTCGGAGATCGCGTCCGTCACGAAGATCCCCAAGGCGACGGTCGCGACGACCGTCTCGAAGCTGAAGCGCGACGGCGTGCTGGCCGACGAGGCCGGCGGCGTCAAGCTCGCGTCGCGGGCGCCCGTCACGATCGCCTCGGCGCTGCCGCAGGGCGAGGAGGCGCCGGCCGGCGACGCGGACGCGGAATGGGACGCGGCCGACCCGAAGGCCGACGCGGCCGCGTAGGCGCGGGCCGGCGGCCGCGATGCGCGACGTCGAGATCCGCGGCGAGATGATCCGGCTCGGCCAGCTGCTGAAGCTGGCCGGGCTCGCCGACTCCGGCGCCGAGGCGAAGCTGATGCTCGAGGACGGCGACGTGACCGTGAACGGCGAGCCGGAGGAGCGCCGCGGCCGCCAGCTGCACCGCGGCGACGTCGTCACACTCGCCGGCGAGCCGCCGGTGCGCGTCGCCTGACCGGCGCGCCCGCCGGGCGCCGGCCGACGGCCTCGACGCGCGGTGCGCTACCCTTCACCGTCCCTTAGGGCACCCTAACCCTGAACTATCCTTCGAAGGAGGCGCCGTGGGGCGATACACCGGACCCGTCGAGAAGCTTTCACGCCGCGAAGGCGTCGACCTCTGCCTCAAGGGCGAGCGGCGGCTGAACGGCAAGGGCGCGCTCGAGCGCCGCGGGCCGACGCCTCCCGGCGAGCACGGCAACGCCCGCCGCAGAAGAGAGTCGGTCTACGCCGAGCAGCTGCGCGAGAAGCAGAAGGCGAAGCGCTACTACGGCGTGCGCGAGAAGCAGTTCCGCCGCTACGTCGCGGACGCGACGCGCAAGCGCGAGGGCGTCGTCGGCGACCGCTTGCTGCAGCTGCTCGAGCAGCGGCTCGACAACGTCGTCTACCGCCTCGGACTCGCCTCGACGCGCCCGCAGGCGCGCCAGTTCGTCTCGCACGGCCACGTGCTCGTGAACGGCAAGCGCTGCGACATCGCCTCGCGCCGGGTGGAGCCGGGCGACATCGTGATGATCGCTCCGGAGGCGCCGGTGCGGCCGGCCGCGTCGGACGCGACCGAGCAGATCGGCCGCGTCGGCCAGTGGCTCGAGGCCGACTTCGACACGCTCGCCGGCAGGTTCCTGCGCCTGCCCGCGCGCGCCGAGATCGACGCGCCGGTCGCCGAGCAGCTGATCGTCGAGTTCTACAGCCGCGTCTGACGTCGATGGCGGGGGTCGTTCCGTTCCACGAGCTCAGCGGCGTCGAGAGCGCCGCGCACGGCGAGCTCGCGGTCTCGCTCGGCGCCGAGCTGGCGCCGCTGGACCCCGCGCTGCTCGACGCGTCGCTGGCGCCCCTCGTCGCCGACCTCGCGCCACTGCGCGACACGGGTCCGGTCGAGCAGCTGCTCGCGGCCGAGACGATCCTGCCGCATCACCTGAAGGCGGAGCCGCGCTCGCATCGCGACATCGGCCTCGGCGACCTGCTGCCGCAGGAGGTCGCGCGGCGCCGCCGCGGCCACGAGCTGACGGTCGCGCTCGTCGCGCTCGAGGCGGCGCGCCGCGCCGGCCTGCGGCTGACGCTCGTCGCCTGCCCGACGGCCGTCTTCCTCGCCCACCCGCGCGTCGAGTCGCCGGTGCTGCTGAGCGCGGCGCCCGAATGGGAGCTGATCGACGCGCGCGAGCTCGACGAGCCGGAGCTGGCCTGGCAGTGCGGACACGAGGCGGCCTCGCTGCTGCTGTCGCTGATCCTCACCCGCACGCGCGAGACCGGCCACCTGTCGGCCGAGCTGCGGGCCGCCGAGCTGTGCCTCGCGCTGCCGCTCGAGGACGGCGATCACGAGCGGCTCCAGCTGCAGCTCGCGAGCGTCCGCGCGCGGCTCAACTGACGCACATGCTGCCGGGCCCGTACGCGCCGAGTGGTCGGCCTTCGGCGTCGTCGAAGTCGATGCGGCGCTCGCGGAGCACGCCGCCGAGCTCGCGGTCGCGAGCGAGCTGCGAAGCCGCGACGCGCTCCATCTCGCGTCCGCGTTGCTCCTGCCCCGCAACGACCTGACGCTCGCGACGGGGGACCGTCGGCTGCACGCTGCAGCCCTCGCCTACGGGCTGCTGGTGCTTCCGCAGCAGATCGGCTGACCTCGCCCCACCGCATCGTTCGCCATGCTCCCGTGTCCACCAGAGGCAGCGGGCAACGACCGGGTGACGGACGAGGGCGGGCGCGGGTGGAGGAGCAGGGCATCGATCGACGGCGGTTCCTGAAGACGGCCGGGGCGGCCGGCGCGGTCGCGCTGGGCGCGGCGACGAACCCCGGCCGCACGCTGGCCGCGGCGACGAAGCGCCCCGACGGCCCGAACGTCCTCGTCCTGATGATCGACTCGCTGCGCCACGACCACGTCGGCTGCTACGGCCTGAAGGAGGTCCTGACGCCGAACATCGACGCGCTCGCGAAGGAGAGCGTGCGCTTCACGCGCGCGTTCCCGGAGGCGATGCCGACGGTGCCCGCGCGCCGCTCGCTGATGCTGGGCCGCCGGGTCTATCCGTGGCGCAACTGGAAGGCGGAGAAGGGGCTGCCGCCGACCCCGGGCTGGAACGGCCTGACGGACAAGGACACGACCTGGCTCTCGGCGCTGCGCGAGCATGGCTACTGGACCGGCTACGTGACCGACAACCCGTTCGTCGGCTTCACGCCGAACTTCGCCGGCTTCCGACGCACGCTCGACCACTTCCTGCCGATCTCCGGCCAGCTCGGCGTCCGCCGGCCGGCGAAGACGATCTCGGGGGCGACGCTCGACCACTGGCTGCCGCAGCAGATGCGGGGCATCAAGCGCTACCACGACGGCATGCGCCAGTACCTCGCCAACACCGGCGCCGGCACGGACGAGTCGCAGACCTGCGCGGCGCGGGTCTACACGCACGCGATCGAGATGCTCGCCGAGGCGAAGAAGCATGGGCCGTTCGCGCTCGTCGTCGACTGCTTCGACCCCCACGAGCCGTGGGACCCGCCGCGCAAGTACCTCGACCTCTACGGCGACCCCGGCTACCGCGGCGCCGAGCCCGGCGACGTGCTCTACAAGCACGCCGACTACCTGACGCCGACGGAGCTGGCCCGCCTGCCCGCCGTCTACGCCGCCTCCGTCACGATGACCGACGCCTGGCTCGGTCGCTTCCTCGACGCGGTCTACGCGAGCGGCCTCGCCGACGACACGATCGTCGTGCTGCTGAGCGACCACGGGATCCTGCTCGGCGAGTACGGCTGGACCGGCAAGCCCGCGCTCGAGCTGCACCCGGAGCTGATCCAGGTACCGTTCCTGCTGCGCGCGCCGGGCAAGGGCGGCGGCGGCACCGCGACCGGCTACTTCGCCTCTCCGCACGACGTCGGTCCGACGGTTCTCTCGATGACGGGCACGCCGGTGCCGGCGACGATGAACGGGCACGACCTCTCGCCCCTGACGGCGGGCCGGCAGCCCAAGCGCGGCCGCCCGTTCTGGTACGGCGGCTACGCCAACCACGTCTACGTGCGCTCGAGCCGGTGGGCGATGATCGGGGGCGGCGACAACAGAGGTCGTTCGCTCTACGACCTCAGAGCCGATCCGGGCGAGCGGACGAACGTCGCCGTCAAGCACTACGACGTGATGGCCGACCTCTACGAGAAGGTCCTGGCCGACTCCCACGGCACGTCGCTGCCGTACTTCGTGTGAGCCCCCGCCAACGCTCCGGGAGGCGATCGTAAGGCGTGTTAATTCAGTGAACGTTTACAGGAACGCTCCAGTGTGCGGGCAAAACCGCCGATAGGGTCACAGCCGATCATGTCCTACGTCGATCTTCACTGTCATCTTCTGCCGGGCGTCGACGACGGCGCCGAGACGATGGCGGACGCGGTCGCCCACGCGCGGCGGCTGCACGCCGAGGGCGTGCGCGACGTCGCCTGCACGTCGCACGTCAAGCGCGCCGACTTCCCCGGCGTCGCGATCGAGCAGCTCGCCGGGCTCGTCGTCGCCACGCAGCGGGCGATCGCGGCGGACGGGCTGGCGGTGCGGCTGCACGTCGGCGGCGAGCTCGCGCACGCGGACGCCCTCGTCCTCGGCCACGACGCGCTCGAGGCGATCGCCCTCGGGCCGCCGAGCGCGCGCTGGCTGCTGCTCGAGTGCCCGTTCGAGGGCGTCGACGACGACTTCGTCGCCGCGGCCGATCGCCTCACCCGCTTCGGCTACGGCCTGCTGATCGCCCACCCCGAGCGCTCCCCCGGGCTGCTGGAGGGCGACGGGCTCGAGCGACTCGAGCCGCTGCTGCGCGAGGGCGCGCTGCTGCAGGTGAACGTCTGCTCGCTGCTCGGCAACCACGGCCTCGACGTGCAGGACGCGGCGGTGCGGCTCGTGCGCGCCGGCCTCGCCGCCTGCGTCGCCTCCGACGGCCATCCCGGCACGCGCGAGCACACGCTGCAGCTCGGCTTCCACCTGCTGCTCCGCGCCGGCGCCTCGAGCGGCCAGGCCTACCGCCTCACGCAGGCGAACCCGCGGCTGCTGCTGCGCAACGGCATCGTCCGCGCGCTGCCGCCGGCCGAGCCGGCGGGTGCCTTCGACCCCGCCTCGATGCACGTGAGCGCCGGTCGACTCGGCAGCGAGCTGCTCGCGCGCCAGTGAGCGCGGCAGCAGCGCGGCGACCGCCGCCGTCAGCGGGCTGACGACGGCCCGGGCCGGCCAGGGCGCCCGTCGGGGTGGACGGCGCGCGCCGTGATCGCGTCGAGTCGCGGCACGCAGCCGTGCAGCTCGTGGGCGCGAAAGCGGCTGAAGAGGCGGTGCTCGGGCCCGTGGAAGTCCGACGAGCCCGTGCTCTGCAGGCCGAGCGCCTCGCAGCGCTCCGCCAGCAGCCGGGTCTGCTCGGCCGTGTGAGGCGGGTAGAAGGCCTCCACGCCGTCGAGTCCGATCGCCTGGAAGCGGTCGATCGCCGCCAGCACGCGGCCGTCGGCGTCGATGTCCCAGAACGGATGCGCCCAGACCGCGAGACCCCCGGCCTGATGGACCCAGTCGATCGCCTCGACCACCGTCGGACGCGTCCGAGCGAGGTACCCGGCCGTGCCCGGGATCAGGTAGGCGGGGATGAACGAGGAGATGTCGTCGTGGCCCTCCCGCGCCAGTCGCGCGGCGTTGCCGGCATGGCTCAGGACGGCCTGCGCGAGGTGCGGGCGGCCGATCGGCTTGCCGCTCGCGCGGCGGGCGGCGAGCGGTGCATCGTCGACCTCGAAGCCGAGCTCGTTCAAACGCCCCGCCATCCGCTGCGCGCGCAGCTCGCGGTCCGCGCGCGCCCCGAGCAGCCGCTCCGCCAGCACGGGATCATGATGGTCGATCCCGTAGCCGAGCAGGTGCAGGTCCTCGTACTCGCCGTCGACGGCCGAGATCTCGGTCGCCGTCACGAGCGCGATCCCGTGCTCGCGCGCGGCGGCGAGCGCCTCGTCGACGCCGTCGACGGTGTCGTGGTCCGACAGCGCCAGCAGCTCGACGCCGGCGGCCGCGGCCGCAGCGACGACCTCCGCGGGCGGCAGCACGCCGTCCGAGTGGAGCGAGTGCGACTGCAGGTCGAAGGTCGGCGCCGGCACGCAGGCCGAGGATATCGGCAGGTCCGAGCGGCGGAGGGAGCGCCGGCCCACGAGGGGGCGAGGCGATGACGAGCAGCAACGTCACGTGGCAGGAGGGAGCGCTCCAGCGCGCCGAGCGCTGGCAGGCGCTCGGCCAGCGGGGCGCGACGCTCTGGCTGACGGGCCTGCCCGCCCCGGGCAAGTCGACGATCGCCGCCGTCGTCGCCGCCGCGGCGGCCGTGCTTGACGTGCTCGGAGCGGCGCTGCGGCGGCGGCGCTCGAGGTAGGACGGCTGCTACCACGGCGCCCGAAGCGCTAGGCGTGGCTGTGCCCGTGCTCGTCGTCGTGCTCGTGCGCGGCCGCGTGGGCGAGGCGCCGCAGCTCGGCGTCGAGCTCGGCCGCCGTCAGCACGCGCGTCTCGAGCAGGACGCGCTCGAGCGCCGCGAGCCAATGGGCGTAGTAGTCCCAGCCGGCGTCGGGCGCATCCCCGCCGGCGTCGGTCCAGGCGCCGATCTCGTCGATCAGGCGCGTCCGGAACGCGTCCCACTCCCAGACGCCCGACTCGGCCAGCGCCACCGCGACGCTGAACGCCCGCGACTGCCAGGGCGCGTCGAAGGCCAGCTCGCCATTGCGGCGCGGCAGTGACGGCTCGTCGCGGATCCGGTCGCTGACGCTCATCGCCCCGGCGCCACCGCCAGGCCCGTGCCGACCATCGAGTCGCGCGTGACGAGCGCCGCCAGCTCCTCCTCGGCGAGCCCGTCGGTCCCGTCCGGTCGCTGCGGCAGGACGAGATAGCGCACCTCGGCGCTCGAGTCCCAGACGCGGATCGCCGTCGCGGGCGGCAGCTCGACGCCGAACTCGGCGATCACCGCGCGCGGCTCGCGGACGGCGCGGGCGCGGTACTCGGGGCTCTTGTACCAGGAGGGCGGGAGTCCGAGGACGCCCCACGGGTAGCAGGAGCAGAGCGTGCAGGTGACGAGGTTGTGGACCTCCGGCGTGTTGGCGACCACGACGACGTGCTCGGCGACGAAGCCGCCGACGCCGAGCTCGGCCATCGCCGCGGTCCCGTCCGCCAGCAGGCGGGCGCGGAAGGTGGGGTCCGTCCACGCGCGCGCCACGACGCGCGCGCCGCGCAGCGGCCCGATGTCGTGCTCGTACGTCGAGGCGATGCGATCGACGACCTCCTCCGTCAGCAGGCCCTTCTCGATCAGCAGCGACTCGATCGCGCGCATCCGCAGCGCGGTCTCGTCGTTGGCCAGCGGCATCGTCACGCCTCCGCGATCAGGTAGCTCTCGAACAGATCCGCCGAGACGCGCACGTCGGCGGCGCCGTCCGGCCACAGGTCGCTGGCGGCGAAGCTGACCGCGTACAGGAACTCGGCGCGGTCCTCGCCGCGCACGCTCGCATCGGGCAGCGTCATCGCCGGGTAACGGCGCTCGACCACGCCGCGACGGTCCTGGACGTAGCCCGGCATCCGCGTGTGCTGCTCGCCGCGCCGCTCGACCAGGATCCGCCGCGTGCGGACCCGCGCGCCGACGGCGAAGCGCGGCGGCACGGCGAGCTCGCGGGCGAGCGGGGCGCCCTCGCGCAGCAGGCGCTCGATCGCCGCGAGCAGCTCGGGGTCGCGCCGCCGAGGCGGTGGCGGCGCGCCCTCACCGAGCGCCGCGGCGCGCGCGTCGATCTCCGCCTCGCGCAGCACGTCGTGCAGCACGAGGTTGCGCTCGAGCGTGTAGAACCAGCGGCGGTAGTAGCCCATTGCGAACTGCGCGGCGGCCGGCAGCTCCTCCATCCGCGCGCGCCACTCGTCGACGTTGTAGGCGCCCGCCGCCATCGTCGCGACGATCGCCCCGATGCAGCGCCCCTCCCAGCCCTCCGGATAGAGCTCGGCGTCGGGACGCGGGTCGATCGGGCCGAAGCCGGGCGCTCCGCCGAGGTCATGCGGCCCGTTGCGAACGACCATGACGGAACCCTCCCCGACATTTGATCAGAAGTCAAATCTCGGGGGAGGGCAGCGCGCAGTTTCGTCTAGCCGCCCGTCACGTCGCGTCGCACGAAGTTCGTCAACCCGATCAGCAGCGCGGGGATCCCGTAGCACGCCGACACCCACGCCGAGCGCACGATCGGCGCCCAGTCGGCTGGCTCTCGCAACAGCCCTTGCCACGCGTCGAACTGCGTCGAGAGCAGGTAGGGCTTGAGGAAGCCGAGGCCCGAGATGACGCCGAGCAGCTGCATGATCAGCGATGCCATCAGCGCGCCGACGACGGCAGCGGCCGAGTTGCGCGTCACGGTCGAGAGCAGCAGCGCGATCGCCGCGAGCGCGCACAGCGGAATCAGGTAGGCCAGCAGGGACGCGCCCATCAGCGCGAGCGCGCGACCGGCCCCGATTCTCGTGCCCGACAGCGACGTCAGCGGGTGGAAGCCGTAGCGCAGGCCGCCCAGCAGCAGGCCGACGCCGGCGAACAGCACGAGCGCCAGCACCGCGTAGGTGAAGGCCGCGAGCATCTTCGCGAGCCAGATCTGCTGACGGTCGACCGAGCGCGTCAGGATCGTCTTCAGCGTGCCGTTGCCGTCCTCGTTCGCGACGATGTCGCCGGCGACGAGCGAGACGATCAGCGGCAGCAGCCAGATCGAGCTGAACAGCAGCAGCACGGGTGGGATCGCGAGGCCGGTCTGCCGCACGTAGCGACCGAACGGCACGTCGTTCACGTCGCCGCTCTGCAGCATCAGCGACACGACGAAGATGACCGGGATCACGACCGCCGAGCCGAGCCCGAGGTACGTGCGCTTCTGCGCCCGCAGCTTGCGCAGCTCCCAGACGTAGATCCCGGCGATGCTCGGGCGCCGGCTGTGCGCACGCGGCGCAGCCGTCGCCCGCGGCGCGGAAGCCGTCGCGCTCATGACCGAACCTGCTCGCCAAGCGCTGCCGCACCGCCGGAAGAACGAGCCTCTGGGCGAGTTCTCCCAACGGAACCCGAGCCGCTAGGCGAGGGTTCCGCCGCATCTTCGGTCAGCTCGAAGAAGAGGTCCTCCAGCGAGGCCGCGGCGGGCACCAGCGCGGTCAGCCCGACGCCCGACTCGACGAGCGCGATCGACAGCTCGGCGACGATCCCCTCGTCGGCGGCGAACGACAGCCCGTCCTCGCCCTGCTCGACCTCGCCGACGCCGCCCTGGTGCGCGAGCACCTCGGCGGCACGGCGGTCGTCGGTCGTCCGCAGGCGGTAGCGCTGACCGGTCGAGCGCAGCAGCTCCGTCAGCCCGCCCTCGTAGATCACGCGCCCCGAGCGGACGATCGCGAGCCGGTCGCACAGCTCCTCGACCTCGGTCATCAGGTGAGACGAGAGCATGACCGTGATCCCGTCGGCCGCGAGCCGCCGGACGAGCTGGCGCATATCGCGCATGCCGGCCGGGTCGAGCCCGGTCGTCGGCTCGTCGAGCAGCAGCAGCCGCGGGTCGCGCAGCAGCGCCGCCGCGATCCCGAGGCGCTGTCTCATCCCGTGCGAGTAGCCCTTGACCTTGTCGTCCTCGCGCTCGGTCAGGTCGACGGTCGCGAGCGCGTCGTCGATCCGGTCGCCGGCGTCGCCGCCGTCGAGCGTGGCCATCAGCTCGAGGTTGCGCCGCGCCGACAGGTAGGGGTAGAAGCGCGGCGCCTCGACGAAGCCGGCGACGCCCTCGAGCGCCGCCGCCCCCTCCTCGATCGGATCGCGGCCGAAGAGGCGCGCGCTGCCCTCGTCCGGACGGATCAGGCCCAGCAGCATCCGCAGCGACGTCGTCTTGCCGGCGCCGTTCGGGCCGAGGTAGCCGTAGACGGTGCCGGCCTCGACCGTCAGGTCGACATGGTCGACGGCTGTGATGTGGTCGTAGCGCTTGACCAGTCCGCGCGCCTCGATCGGATGGACCACCGCGCTCATCCGAGCTCGCGGGCGGCGGTTTCGGCTGCCTGCGCCGGCACCGAGCCGACGACGACGTAGTCGACGCCGCCCTTCGCGAACGTCACGCCCGTCCCGAGCGCGGTCGACAGCTCCTGCCCCGTCGCGCCGTTGATGTTGATCGACGGCAGCGAGAGGCCGTGGCCCTCGCCCTTCGACGGCGTGCCGCTCTGGCCGGTCGCCTTCGCCTGCGACTCGATCACGGCGATCCCGCCGAGACCCTTGCCGTACGTGACGACGGCCGAGCCGTGCTGCTTGGAGCCGGCGAGCCAGACCTGCTGGCGCGGCAGTCCGGCGAGCGTGTCGGGCGCCGCGAGCTTGAAGGGCAGCTGCGCCTGCACCGCCTGCACGCCCGTGACCTTCTTCCCGTGGTCGGCCTTCCCGTGATCGGCGGAGCCGCCGGCCGCGCTCTGCGGGACGAGATCCTGGATCTTCGTGCCGGCCGGCGGGGTGACGGTCACGTCGGACTGGGAGATCGAGCCGTAGGAGATGCCGGTCGCGGCCAGCTCGAGCACCGGCTTGCTGTCGCCCTGGGCGTAGATCGCGGCGCGCAGCGGCGTGCCGTGGTTCGCGTCCCAGGCCAGCTCGGCGGCACCGAGGAGGCCGCCGTCGCCCTTCGGCGTGATCCGGACGGTGTAGCTCGGCTGCCCGGCGGTGTTCCCGGGCGTCGCGCCCGAGAGGCTCCACTGGTTGCTGATCTCGGTCAGCGTTCTCTGGATCTGGGCGAGCGTCGGCGGCGCGTCGCTGCCCTGCGGCGCCTGCGTGCTCGTGTCCTGCGGCAGCGCGATCCGGTATGCGGTGTTCAGCGAGGCGTCGTAGATCGTCACGACCTTGCCGTCGGAGACGATCTGCGCGTCACCGGCCTGCGACTGCAGCTCGATCCGGAAGCGGCCGTCGTTCGCGATCCAGAGGCGGCCGTCGGCGCCGCTCATCAGCGGCGAGGAGGTGCCCTGCGGCAACGCGCCCTGCGTGATCAGGCGGTTGCTGAACTTGATGTTCGCCGTCACGCCCTTGACCGTCGGCGCCTGGGCGACGCCGTCGTGGAGCGCCGTGGCGAGCGGCTTCGGCTGCGGCTTCGTGCCGCCGCCGCTGAGCGCGGCCTGCGCGATGCCGGCGCCGGCGATCAGCACGACGAGGCCGACGGCGACTCCGAGCAGGCGGCGGGTGGTAATGGTCCTCAGGCGTTTCATCTACGTCCCTTCGCGTTCGAGTGCGCCCATGTTGTACCCGCGGACTTGGAGAGTTCTCTGAGGGGCGCCGCGGCGGTGCCGGCCGCCAGCGGCAGCTCGAGCGTGAAGGTGGCGCCCGCGACCGTCACCCGGCCGCCGTGGCGCTCGGCCGTCGAGCGGACGATCGCGAGACCGAGCCCGGATCCGCCGGGCGCTGCGCCGCTGCCGCGCCAGAAGCGCGCGAAGGCGCGCTCGGCCTCGGCCGGCGTCAACCCCGCACCCGTGTCCGAGACGGCGACGCGTGCGGTACGCACGCCTGTCGCGACCGTGATCGTCACCGCGCCCCCGGGCGGCCCGTGGCGGCGCGCGTTCTCGACCAGGTTGCGCAGCGCACGCGCGAGCGCGGCGCGGTCGCCGCGCACGCGCGCGTCCTCGCCCCCGGGCAGGACCTCGACCGCGACCGGCGCGTCGCCGCCGTCGCGCGCCTCGCCGCCGGCGACGTCGCGTGCGAGCGGAGCCAGCTCGACGACCTCGTCCGCAGGTGGCGCGGCGGCGTCCTCGCGGGCGAGCGCGAGCAGGTCGTCGAGCAGGCCGGCGAGCCGCTCCGCGTCGGCCTCGATGTCGGCCAGCGCCTCGGGGTCGGCGCCGTGGTTGGCGACGTAGGCGGCGTTGCCGCGCAGCGCCGTCAGCGGCGTGCGCAGCTCGTGCGAGGCGTCGTCGACGAAGCGCCGCTCGCGGTCGCTGGCGCGCTCCAGCGAGGCCAGCATCGTGTTGAGCGTCGCCGCGAGGCGACCGACCTCGTCGCGCGGCTCGGCCGCTGCAGAGCCGCCTGGCAGCCGCCGGCCCGGGTCGCCCGTGCGCGCGATCGCCTCCGCGCCGCTCGTCAGCCGCGTCAACGGCCGCAGCGCCCGGCGCGTCAGCAGGACCGAGGCGGCGCCGGCGATCAGCGCCGCCGCCAGCGCGGCCAGCAGCACCAGCCCGCGCAGCGGCTCGACGGTACCGGAGATCCCGCTGGTCGAGCCGGCGACCGCGACCGCGCCGCCGGCCGCGGCGCCGTTGCCGAGCTGGCCGAGCGGCGCGGCGTAGACGCGCAGCGGCTCGTCGCCGAGCTGCGCCGCGCCGTAGCTCGCGGTGCGGTCGCGCAGCGCGCGCCGCAGCGGCGCGTCGTCCGGCAGCACGCGACCGCCGAGCGCCCCGGAGCGGGCGACGATCCGGCCCTGGCGGTCGAGGATCTGCACGTAGGCGGCGCTCGTCCCGACGCGGCCCTCGAGCACGCCGGCGGCGGTGATCAGCTTCGGCGTCGTCGCCGCCAGCCGCGCGACCTCGGCGGCGCGCGCCTTCAGCGCGCGGTCGAGCGAGCGGTGCAGCTGGCGGTCGACCAGCGACAGCGTCGCCGCGCCCAGCAGCGCGACCGCGATCGCGATCGCGAGAGCGGTCGCCGCCGCGACGCGCGTGTGGAGCGAGAAGGTCATCCGTCGAGGACGAAGCCGACCGCGAAGCGTCGGCTCGCGTGGTCGCCGGTCTCAGGCATCGAGGACGAAGCCGATCCCGCGAACCGTGCGGATCAGCGGCGGCGCGCCGAGCTTGCGACGGAGGTACGCGACGTAGCGGTCGACGACGTTCGGCTGCGCCTCGAACTCGCCGCCCCAGACCTCCTCCAGCGCGCGCTCGCGCGAGACGATCGTGCGCGGGTCGCGCAGCAGCAGCGCGAGCAGCTCGGCCTCGCGCCCGGTCAGCTCGAGGTCGCGGCCGGCGCGGTCGCCGCGGCGCGTGGCGGGGTCGAGCGTCACGTCGGCGAAGGCGAGCAGCTCGGGCACGGCGCGGCCGCGGCGCAGCAACGCCCGCACGCGGGCGCTCAGCTCCTCGGAGGCGAACGGCTTGACGAGGTAGTCGTCGGCCCCGGCGTCGAGGCCGGCGACGCGGTCCTCGATCGCGTCGCGGGCGGTCAGCAGCAGGATCGGGGTCGCGAGCCCTCTGCCGCGCAGCCGCCGCGCGACCGCGAGCCCGTCCATCCCCGGCATCGCGACGTCGAGCACGATCAGGTCCGGGACCGAGCGCTCGACCTCCGCCAGCGCGGCGCCGCCGTCGGGCGCCGCGCGCACGTCGTAGCCGTCCGCGCCGAGCGTCCGCTGGAGCATCCGCAGCACCGGTGCGTCGTCGTCGACGAGCAGGACGAGGGGCTTGGACATGGCCCTCAGAGCGTACGCGACGGCCTCGAGCGGCTCGTCCCTTGCGAAAGCATGCGAATCAAGCTAGAAGGTGGCCGTGACCGCCGGCGGCGCCAGGACGATCGCGGTTCCTCTCCGGGGGCGCCGGCGGGATCGCGCACGATGACTGACACGCTGCGGATCGGCCCCGTCTTGTGGCTCGAGCAGGCGCTCGCGCGGGACGCCGGGGCGGCGTGCCCGCCGCTCGCCGGCACCGTTCACGCCGACGTGTGCATCGTCGGCGGCGGCTTCACCGGGCTGTGGACGGCCCTCGAGCTGGCGCGCGAGGCGCCCGACACGCGCATCGTGCTGCTGGAGGCGGAGGGCTGCGGCTTCGGCGCCTCGGGCCGCAACGGCGGCTGGGCGACGAGCTGGTACGACGAGCTCGACTCGCTGGTCGCGCACTTCGGCGCGCAGCAGGCGGCGCTGCTGGCGGCGCACTCGAGCCGCGCGATCGACCGCATCGAGGAGCTCTGCGGCGAGGAGGGGATCGACTGCGACCTGCGCCGTGGCGGGGCGCTGATCGCCGCGACGGGGCAGGCGCAGGAGGCGAGCTTCGAGGGACCGCTCGCCGCCGCGCGGGAGCTCGGCGGCGACGCCGTCGGCCGCGTTGTGGCGCTCGCCGGCGCGGAGCTGCGGCGCCGCACCGGCTCACCCGTGCTGCGCCGCGGCGTGCACCTGACCGATGCCGCCGCGATCCAGCCGGCGCTGCTCGCGCGCGGCATGCGCGAGGCCGCGCTGCGCCGCGGCGTGCGGATCTTCGAGGGCACCCCGGTGCTGGAGCTCGAGCGGACGAAGCCGGCCGTGCTCGTCACGCGCGCCGGCCGCGTCGAGGCCGAGCGGGTCGTGGTCGCGACCGGCGCATGGGCCGCGCGGATGCGGGAGCTGCGCCGCGCGATCGTCCCGGTCGGCTCGCACATCGTGGTGACGGAGCCGATCCCGGAGCTCGTCCGCGGGCTCGGATGGACGGGCGGGGAGCTGCTCGGCGACGCGCGCCTGCTGGTGCACTACGCCCAGGTCACGCGCGACGGCCGGATCGCGTTCGGCCGCGGCGGCGGCGCGATCGGCACAGCCGGCCGGATCCGGCCCGTGCACTGGGTCGACGCGACGACGGTCGCGACCGTGACCGCCGGCCTGCGGCGCTGGTTTCCCCAGCTCGCCGGCGTGCGGGTGACGCACGCCTGGGGCGGCGCCGTCGATCGCGCGCCCGGTCACCTGCCGTTCGTCGGCACGCTCGGCGACCACGAGAACGTCGAGTACGGCGTCGGCTTCTCCGGCAACGGCGTCGCGCCGAGCGCGCTGATCGGTCGGATCCTCGCGCGCCGCGCGCTCGGCGTCGTGGACGAGCTGACCACCTCCGCGCTCGTCTCCGGCCCACCCGGCTACCTGCCGCCGGAGCCGCTGCGCTCGCTCGGCGCGGTCACGATCCAGCGCGCGGTCGCGCGCGCCGAGGCGGCGGAGGAGCGCGGCCAGCAGGCCTCGCGTGCGGACACCGCGCTGCGCGGCCTGCTGTGGTTCACGATGCCGCGCGCGCTCGAGCCGCGGGCGTGGCGGCGGCGCTAGTGCCGTGTCAGGCAACGTTTGCCCTGTCGGGCGTGTCCTCGCCGCGCCTGTCTGTGTCCTCGACCACTCGAAATGCCAGAGGCATTCCTTCGGGTCTGCGTCCTTGCCAGCC
>JAOPZA010000243.1 GCA_025964325.1 Conexibacter sp. | reverse complement strand
AGGCGGCATCGTCGACGTCGGGCCCATATCTGAGCGAGACGTGATCGAAGCGGACCTCGCCGCGGATGCGGGGCAGGGTGATGGCATCCTCGGCGTCCGTGATATCGGGCTGCTCGTCGAGGAGCGAGAAGATCTTGTCGAGCGCGGCCATGCCCGACTGGTAGGTGGTGTAGAGCTGCGAGAGCTGCTGGATCGGGTCGAAGAAGTTGTTGAGCGCGGCGATGAAGCCGAAGACGACGCCGGTGCTGGTGTCGCCGCGGATCGCCTCGAAGCCGCCGATCAGCAGGATCGCGACGGTCACGAGCGCCGACAGCAGCTCGACGCCCGGGAAGTACGCGGCGTTGAGGTTGACGGTCACCATGTTCGCGTCGCGGTTGGCGTCGTTGAGCTGCGCGAAGCGCGTGATGTGCCGGCGCTCCTGTCCGAAGGAGCGCACGACGCGGATGCCCGACAGCGTCTCCTGCAGGTACCCGGTGATCGCCGCGATCCGCTCGCGCGTACGGCGGTAGGCGTCGGCCGAGGCGATCCGGAAGAGCAGCGCGCCGAGTGCCAGCAGCGGCAGCGAGATGAAGGTGTAGAGCGCCAGCTGGACGTCGAACACGAGCAGCGTGACGACGACGCCGAGCAGCATCAGCGTCGACTGGAAGAGCGTCGCCATGCCGTCCTGGATCAGCTGGTCGAGCGCCTCGACGTCGTTCGTGATGCGCGAGATCACGACCCCGGCCCGCGTGCGCGAGTAGAAGCCGATCGAGAGCGACTGCAGGTGGCGGAAGAGCTGGATCCGCAGGTCTTGCAGCGCGCGCTGACCGATCCAGCCGGTCAGGTACGTCTGCAGGTAGGTCGCCGCCCAGTAGAGCGCGGCCGAGACGAGGAAGGCGACGACGATCCAGTCGAGCGCGCCGACGTCGTGCTTGTTGATCCCGCGGTCGATCGCGAGCTTCGCGAGCGGCGCGGGCGCGAGCGCGGCCCCGGTCGCCAGCAGCAGCGATGCGAACATCAGCGCGACGCGGCCGCGGTAGGGGCGCAGCAGGATCACCAGCCCGCGCAGCTTGCGCCCGCGCCCACCGGTCTGGCGCAGGCGCCGGCGCAGCTCGGCGAGCCGCTGCTGCTCGCCGACGGCGGTCGTGTCGTTCCCCAGCGCGCCGGTCGAGAGCGCGCTCGCGCCCTCCTCACGACGGCGGGCGGGAGCTGTGGGCGGACGCTCGGTCACAAGCCAGCTACCTTGCGCTGCTCGAGGTCGCGGTTGAGGAAGACCTGCTCGGGCATCCCCTTCTCGACGATCTCGCGGTAGAGCCCGCCGTGCTCCAGCAGCTCCTCGTGGGTGCCGGTCGCGGCGATCGTGCCGTGCTCGAGCACGACGATCTCGTCGGCCAGCGCGATCGTCGAGAGGCGGTGGGCGATCACGAACGTCGTGCGGCCGGCCATCACCTCCTGGAGCGCGAGCTTGATCTCCTGCTCGGTCGAGGCGTCGACCGACGAGGTCGCGTCGTCGAGCACGAGGATGCGGGGGTTGGCGAGCAGCGCGCGGGCGATCGCGATCCGCTGCCGCTGGCCGCCGGAGAGCGTCAGGCCGCGCTCGCCGATCATCGTGTCGTAGCCGTCGGGCAGCTCCTCGACGAAGCCGGCCGCCCGCGCGCGCTCCGCCGCCAGCGCGACGTCCTCGCGGCTCGCGTCCGGTCGCGCGTAGGCGACGTTGTCGTGCACGGTGGCGGAGAAGAGGAAGGGGTCGTCGGTGACGGTCGCGATCTCGTGGCGCAGCGACGCCGGATCGACGCCGCGCACGTCGGCGCCGTCGATCAGGACCGCGCCGGCCGTGACGTCGTAGAGCCGCGGCAGCAGCGAGACGAGCGCGGTCTTGCCGGCGCCGGTGCCGCCGACGAGCGCCACCGTCGTGCCCGCCTCGACGACGAGGTCGAGGTCGTGGAGCGCCGGCCGGTTGGCGCCCTCGAACGTCAGCGCGACGCCCCGCAGCTCGACCCGACCGCGTCCCTCCGGCAGCGGCGGCGCGTCCTCCGGAACCGTCATCGCGGGGGCGCGGTCGAGGATCTGGAACATGCGGGCGCCGGAGGCCGTCGCGCGCTGGGCGGCGCCGAGCATGTAGCCGAGCGTCCGCATCGGCGAGATCAGCATCAGCAGGTAGACGTAGAAGGCGGTGAACTGGCCGACCGAGAGCGAGCCGTGGATCACCTCGCGGCCGCCGACGAAGAGGATCGCGGCGAGGCCGAGGTTCGGCAGGAAGGCGAGCGCCGGCGTGTAGAACGCCTGCAGCCGCGTCGTCACCATCGACTGCTCGAAGACGCGTCCGGCCGAGTGGCGGAAGCGCGCGTGCTGGCGGTCCTCGCGAGCGAACGCCTTCACGACGCGGACGCCGGAGACGTTCTCCTCCGCCTCCGCCGTCAGCTCCGCGATCCGCTGCTGGACCTCCTGCATCGCCGGGCGCGAGCGGTGGCCGTAGCGGAACGCGAGCAGCACGACGAAGGGGACCGGCGCGAGCGCGAGCGCGGCCAGCTCCGGCCGCAGGAAGAGCATCGCGACCGCGGCCAGCACGATCGTGAAGAGCGACTGGCCGATGAAGATCAGGCCGTAGCCGAGGAAGAAGCGGACCGACTGCAGGTCGACCGTCGTGCGCGACATCAGCTGGCCGGTCTGCTGGCGGTCGAAGAAGCCGAGCTCGAGCCGCTGCAGCTGGCCGTAGATGCGCGTGCGCAGGTCGAACTCGACGTTCAGCGAGACGCGGCCGGCCACCAGCCGGCGGCCGACGCTGAGGCCGAGCCGCAGGACCCCGGCCCCGGCGATCAGCAGCGCGAAGAGCTCGAGACGGCCGCGGTCGTGGCGGCGGATCGCGTCGATCGCCTCGCCGCTCAGCCACGGGATCGCGACCGTCGCGACCATCGCGGCCGCCGCCAGTCCGAAGGACCAGGCGACCGCGGCGCGGTAGGGGTCGAGAAAGCCCAGGAGGCGTCGAAACGTCAGCATAACTTCAGAAAGTATAGTAGTGCGGATGTCCGTTCCGCCCGCCGTGGGCCTGTGCGCCGCGTGCGTTCATCAGCAGGTGGTTCGGACGACCCGCGGGTCGGTCTTCTCGCTCTGCCGGCGCTCGCGCGAGGATCCGGCCTATCCGCGCTACCCGCGCCTGCCGGTCCTGCGCTGCCCGGGCTTCGAGCCGCGGGAGAGAGACTAGGACCTCGAGCAGGCTTGAAGTCAAGCGGAGCGGTTCGCGGCGGCGCCCCCCGCGCATGCGCCTGCTCAGCGCAACGACGCGGCGTAGCTCACGACGCCGCTGTCGCAGCTGCCGGCGGCGCTGCTGCGCTCGATCACCCGCAGCGTGCCGCTGATCCGCGTCGCGCTCGTGAAGCGCCCGCTGACGTGGACGCTCGCGCCGGCGGTGCGCGGCAGGCGACCGTCGAAGCGGAAGCTGGCGCCGCCCGCCGCGAGCGGCCAGCGACGCGCGGGCGTGAGGGCGACGACCGTCGTCGTGCTGGTCCGTGCGCGGCCGTTGCGGTGACAGCGCAGCGCGGTGCCGAAGCGCAGGCCCGAGAGCGCGCGGCCGCCGGCGGCGACGCGCAGGACGATCGCCCGGCCGCCCCGGGAGCGGCCGCGGTAGAGGCCGGCGGCGGCCGCGCTCGCGCCGCTCTTGGCGCTCGGCCGCGTGACCGCGACGGGTGGGGCGGGGGTGATCGACGGCGGCGTCGTATGGGTCGGCGGCGTCACGACGGGTGGCACCGTCGCTACCGGGGCGGGCGGCGTCGTCTGCGCCGGTCCGGTGGCGCTGCTCGTCGGGGCGGCGCCGGCCCCCGCGATCTGCTGCTGGATCCAGCCGGAGACGTGCGAGACGCGCGTGAAGACGCTCGGCAAGGACGGGCTGCAGCCGTCCGCGCCCCAGCTCGTGATCCCGCTCTCGACCCAGGTGCCGTCGCCGCGCTTGGCCAGCAGCGGCCCACCGCTGTCGCCGTTGCAGGTGCTGGTCGCGCGCGTGGCGGTGTCCGAGCCGCAGACCATCGAGGCGGCGTCGTAGCTGCCGCTGCCGTAGGCGCGCGTGCAGGTGCGGTCCGTGACGATGCTGGTGGTGGCCTGCTGGAGCCGGCTGGCGGCGCTCGTGCCGTCGGCGCCGTTCGTCAGGCCCCAGCCCGCGATCGCCGACCCGGTGCCGGCGGTCACGAGGGCGCCGTCCGACGGGCCCGCGAGTGGGATCGCCGGCGCGCTCGTGGGGGAGGCGAGGACGAGCAGCGCGGCATCGTCGTGGAGCGTCGTGCGATCGAAGGTCGGCGCCGGGATCACGCGCGAGACGGCGAGCACCTGACCGCCGGAGATGTCGTCGAGGTTCAGCGCGCCCGTCAGCACGGCGTAGTCGCCGGCGGGAACCGTCGCGCCCGCGTCGTCGACGGCGCAGTGCCCGGCGGTGAGCACGAGGCTCGGCGCGACGACCGTGCCCGTGCAGGCGAAGCCGGAACCGTCGGCACTCGTCTGCGCCTCGATGTACGCGACCCACGGCCACGAGCCCGCGGGGGCGCTCGTCCCGCCGACGATCGCGACGTGGGCGCGATGCGGCTTGACCGCGTGGGTACGGGCGAGCGCCGCTGCGCCGAACGCGCCGAACGCGCCGGACGCGAGCACGGCGACGGCGACGGCGAGCACGAGCCCGGGCATGACGAGGGGGGGACGGCGCATTCCGGCTGCTATCGGCACGCGCATCGAACGGCTCAAGGGCTTGGCGGCCGAGCCGGACGATCGGGCACGACGATGCTGATCGGCCACGGTGCGTTAGCGTGCGGCCGCGATGCCGACGACGATCGCGAACCTGCGCGCCCCGCTGCACAAGCGCGTGCCGGCCGCGCTCCAGCGCCGAGCCGCGATGCTGCGCCACCGCGGCGCGACGGTCGCCTGCCCGGTCTGCGGGCACGCCTTCGACCGCTTCAAGGACGATTGGAACCGCCCGAACGCGATCTGCTGGCGCTGCGGCGCGCACGAGCGCCAGCGCGCCCTGTGGCTCTACCTCGAGCGCCACCCCGAACTGCTCGCCGGCGCCGGCGAGCTGCTGCACTTCGCGCCCGAGTGGTGCCTCGAGCGGCGCCTGCGGGCCGTCCCCGGCCTGCGCTACCGAACGGCGGACCTCGACCCGCGCCTCGGGGAGCTGCAGCTCGACATCACCGAGATCGCGCTGCCGGACGGGTCCGTCGACGCGGTCCTCTGCTCGCACGTGCTCGAGCACATCGAGGACGATCGGGCGGCGATCGCCGAGCTGGCGCGCGTGCTGCGGCCCGGCGGCTGGCTGCTCGTGATGGTGCCGCTCGACGTCGACCGCGCGGCGACGTGGGAGGACCCGTCGATCGTCGCGCCGGCCGAGCGTCAGCGAGCGTTCTGGCAGTACGACCACGTCCGCCTCTACGCGCCCGACATCGCCGAGCGGCTGCGTGCGCCCGGCCTCCAGGTCGAGCGCGTGCGCTGGACACGCGCCCTGGGTCCCGCGCTCGCCGCACGCCACCGCCTGCTCGACGCCGACGACGTGTTCCACTGCGTCAGACCGGCCGCCGCGGCTCCCGGCTGACCGGCGCGGCGGTCGCTCGCGCGCCGGGCCGCGCTACTTGCCGGTCGTCCGATGCCCCGCCGAGCGGGTGTGACCCGGACGTCCGCGCCCGCCGCCCTGTCCGCCGCGCGGACCGCCGCGCCCGGCCGACGGCGTGCGCCGGATCAGGCGACGCAGCGCCTCGTCGTGCGCGCCGGCGCCGTCGCGCTCGGCGAGCGTCTTCGAGTGGACGGTGCGGAAGAGCGGTCCCCGCTCCGGATCCGCGACCGCGACCACGACCTTCAGGATGCTGTGCGCGTGGAAGACGATGCCGTCGAGGGTCACGCCATCCTCGGCGACCGTCACAAGTTGGCCTTCGCGAGGGGAGATCACCAGATCAGCCTACTCGCAGACGCCGCACCCCGACGTCGGGACGGCGCCGCGGCGGGCGAGGCCGGTGCTACCGTCTACTTAGCAGTGTTCTGAAGGGAGGGTTCGATGTCCCGGACGACGAACATCCTCGTGGTGGCGACCGTGACGGCGGGCTCGGATGAGCTCCGAGCGGCCTTGCGACGCAGGGCCGAGCGCTCGTCGATCGCGTTCACGTTGATCGTGCCGGCCACCGGTCTCGGACGCGCGGGTCGCGAGTCCGCGGCCAAGCAGCTCGAGGCCGCGCTCGACAGCCTGCGCGCGGCCGGCCTGGAGATCGAGGGACGGGTCGGCGACAGCGATCCGATCCTGGCGGTCTACGACGTGTTCGAGCCGGCGCGCTTCGACGAGGTCATCGTCTCGACGCTCCCGCCCGGCGTCTCGAAGTGGCTGCAGTGCGATCTGCCCCACCGCGTCGCGAGCGTGACCGGGCTGCAGGTCACCCACGTGGTCGCGCAGGAGCCGAAGGCGCCCCTCGCGGGGGTGAGCCCGCCCGAGCACCCGCACCGCGGCGTGCTCGCGCCGCTCGAGGTCCTCACCTGGGGCGCGAAGCCGCCGCCGGTCTGAGGCTCAAGCGATACAGCGCCGTGCGACCCGCTCCCGGCGGCAGGCCGGCTTCGGCGGTCACGTTGACCCCGTGCGCCCGTACCCAGTGCGATACGCGGCAGCCCGGCAACCCGCGATAGGTCGCCTTCAGGCAGACGGGCGCGAGGAGCGCGTAGCGCACCTGACCGCGCTGGATCGCCGCGCGCAGCTGCGCGATCGACACGAGCGGCCGCGTTCCCTCGTTGTCGAGCACGAGCACGGGACGCCCGTCGTGGACGACGAGTGCAGCGGCGGTGTAGGGCGAGTCGGCGGCGGCCTCGTCGCTCGCGCTGCCCTGATGTGCGATCAGGTAGCTGCTCAGGCGTCGCTGGATCGCGGGCGGCATCAGGCCAGCCTGACCGGCGTCGTTCGCCGCGGTGCGCACGACGTCGACGCTGCGGGCGGCGGGGATCGCGACGATGACGAGGAGGCTGGCGACGGCGAGCAGCGGCCAGGCGACGCGGCGCAGCGCCACCCCGACGGCGAGCACGATCGCGAGCGCTGCGAGAACGGCGAGGACGAACACCCGCAGTGTGCCGCCCTGGTGGACGAGCGTCGCGGCGAAGGCACCGACCCCGGCCGCTACTCCGGCGCAGGCGAACGCGAGCCAGCGGCGGCGCGTGCTCTCGCGCGCCAGCACCACCACGCCGACCCCGACGCCTGCCGCCGCGGCTGGGGCGAGTCCTGCCAGGTAGCGGGCGTGCAGGTGCTGCATCCCGCTGTAGACGACGATCCCGAACAGCAGCCAGAGGGCGAGCGCGAGCGCGGCGGCCGCGGTCGTCCGGTCACGCCGCAGGGAGCGCCAGCCGACGGCCGCGAGCGCCAGCACGCACAGCACCACGGCCGCGAGCGTGGTGGCGCCGAGGAGCTCGCCGAGCGCCGGCGTCTTCGAGCCGAGCAGGCGCGTCGGGCCGGGGTTGGTCAAGTGGGCGCCGATCTGCGGGTCGAGCCTCGCTGGCAGGCCCTTCAGGCGGCTGAGTCCGTTGTAGGAGATGGCGACGTTCCACTCGGTGCCGTTCGAGGAGCCGAGCGCGTACGGCCGCTGGCTCGCCGGCAGCAGCGTCATCGCAGTGATCCACACGAGCGCGACGACGACGAACGTCGCCAGCGCGCCGAGCAGGTGCCGCTTGGGGCCTCGCCAGGCGACCAGCGCGAGCGCGGCGAGTGCCGGCGCCGCGATCAGCGACTCGAACAGCTTGACCTCGAAGGCGAGTCCGGCGGTCGCGCCCGCGGCCCACAGCAGCCACGGGCGGCGCGACTGCGCGGCCCGCACGATCAGCCACGCCGTCAGCACGAGCAGCGTCGTCATCACCCCGTCCATCGTGTCGCTGCGGTCGGTGAGGACGGCGATCGGCAGCGTCGCGAGGACGAGCGCGGCCGCGAGGCCGGCGCCACGGCCCGCGATCCGGCGCACCAGGTCGTAGAGCAGCACGACGCCGGCGACGCCGGCAATGATGATCGGGAGCTGCAGCGAGACGCGCCCGAACCCGAACAGCTGCGTGCTCGCGACCTGCAGCCAGAGGTCGAGCGGCGGCTTGTCGACCGCGACGCGCGCACCGGGCTCGAGCGCGCCGACGAGAAACGCGTGCCACGAGCCGCCCATCGTCCGCACGGCGGCGTCGTAGAAGGGGTCCGGCGGCACGCGGGCCACGGCGACCACGCGCAGCGCGATCGCCACGCCGACGATCGCGATCAGGGTGACGCGCGTCCACACCGTCGCGTCGGCGGCGGCGGAGAGGCGCATCCGCGCGGTGTCGCCCAGGGCCGCCGGCGGGGGCGTCGGCTGCGGGGGGTCACTGGCGAGCGCGGGCATGAGGATGTATTGGTGGCGCGAGCGCCGTTGGGGCGGACGGTGCGCGCGTTAGTCGCAGGTTAGGACGGCGCGCCACCCCGGCGCGCCGACTCGGCGGGAGATGGCGCGACGGCCGGCCCCGTGCCGCCGCGCCGCGATCAATCGAGGTTGATCGCGACGTACTTCGTGTCGAGGTACTCCTCGATCCCCTCGTGCCCGCCCTCGCGGCCGAAGCCGGAGTGCTTGACGCCGCCGAACGGCGCCGCCGCGTTCGAGACGATCCCCTGGTTGAGGCCGACCATGCCGGTCTCGAGCCCCTCGACCACGCGCAGCGCCCGCTTCAGGTCGCGGGTGTAGACGTAGGCGACGAGGCCGTACTCGGTCCGGTTGGCGGCCGCGACGGCCGCCTCCTCGTCGTCGAACGACGTGATCGGGGCGACCGGCCCGAAGATCTCCTCCTCGAGCACCTTCGCGTCCGCGGGCACGCCGGCGAGCACGGTCGGCTGGTAGAAGTAGCCGCGCCCGTCCCCCTCCTGGCCGCCGACGACGGCGGTCGCGCCCTTCGCGATCGCGTCGCTGACGAGGTCGCGCACGATCCCGCGCTGGCCGTCGTCGATCAGCGGACCGACGTCGACGCCGGCCTGCGTGCCGCGGCCGAGCTTCAGGCTGCCGATCCGCTCCGCCAGCTTCGTCGTGAACTCGTCCGCGACGCGCTCGCCGACGTGGAAGCGGTTCGCGGCGGTGCAGGCCTCGCCGCCGTTGCGCATCTTCGCCAGCATCGCGCCCTGCACGGCCGCGTCGACGTCGGCGTCGTCGAACACGAGGAACGGTGCGTTGCCGCCGAGCTCCATCGAGACCCGCAGGAGCTGCTCGGAGGCCTGCTGCATCAATCTCTGGCCGACCGCCGTCGAGCCGGTGAAGGAGAGCTTGCGGGCGCGCGGGTCCGCGATCAGCGGGCCCATCGTGCGGCCCGACGAGGAGGCCGTGACGACGTTCAGGACGCCGTCCGGCAGCCCCGCCTCGGCGAGGATCTGCGCCAGCGCGAGCATCGAGAGCGGCGTCTGCTGCGCTGGCTTGACGACCATCGTGCAACCGGCCGCGATCGCCGGGCCGATCTTGCGCGTGCCCATCGCGAGCGGGAAGTTCCAGGGCGTGATGAAGATGCACGGCCCGACCGGCTGTCTCATCGTCAGCATGCGGCCGGCGCCGTTGGGCGCCTGCGCGTAGCGACCCTCGATCCGCACGGCCTCCTCCGCGAACCAGCGGAAGAACTCACCCGCGTAGGCGATCTCGGCCTTCGACTCGGCGATCGGCTTGCCCATCTCGAGCGTCATCAGGATCGCCAGCTCGTCGGTGCGCGCCATGATCAGCTCCCACGCGCGACGCAGGATCTCGCCGCGCTCACGCGGCGGGTGCTTGGCCCACGCGGCCTGCGCCGCGACGGCTGCGTCGAGTGCCGCGATCGCGTCCTCCGGCGTCGCGTCGGCGACCTCGGCGAGCGTCTCCGTAGTCGAGGGATCCTCGACGGCGAGCGTCCGGCCGCCGGTCGCGTCGCGCCATTGGCCGCCGATGAAGAGCCCCTTCGGGGCGCGCTCGACGACGTCCTGCTCCTGTGTGGCGGTGATCGTGCTCATGAGGGGCCGCTCCAGCTGTTGCGTCGGACGGTGTGAAGTCGGCCCGGACGCTAGCGTGCCGCGGCCGGACAGATCGTCCGGCCGCGGCACGGGCAGCGCGCCGTTGTGGCGAAGCGCTACGCGGCAGCGGTCTCGCGCGCCGGCTCGAGGGCCGTTCGCAGGACCTCGTCGACCGTCATCGCGAAGTGGAACGTCATCTGCTCGCGCACGTCGGCGGGCACGTCGTCGAGGTCGCCGCGGTTGCGCTCCGGGAGGATCACGTCGGTCAGCCCGGCCGCGTGGGCGGCGAGCACCTTCTGCTTGACGCCCCCGATCGGCAGCACGCGGCCCTGCAGCGTGACCTCGCCGGTCATCGCCACGGTGTGCTTGACGGGCCGCTCGCTGAGCAGCGAGGCGAGTGCGGTGACCATCGTGACGCCGGCGCTCGGGCCGTCCTTCGGGATCGCGCCGGCCGGCACGTGGACGTGGAACTCGCCCTCGTCGAACGCGTGCTCGTCGATGCCCAGCTCGTTGCCGTGGCCACGCACGTAGGAGAGCGCGATCCGCGCCGACTCCTTCATCACGTCGCCGAGCTGGCCGGTCAGCACGAGCCCGCTCTTGCCCGGCATCCGGACCGCCTCGACGAACAGCACGTCGCCGCCGACGCCGGTCACGGCCAGGCCGGTCGCCACGCCCGGGACGGCGGTGCGGATCGCCGCCTCCTGGAAGTGCTGCTGCCGGCCGAGCGCGTCGCGCACGGCTGCCACGTCGATCGCCACCGGCGCCTGGGCCGTGGCGGACGCGATCTTCGTCGCGGTCTTGCGCAGCACCGTCCCGAGCGAGCGCTCGAGCTGCCGCACGCCCGCCTCGCGGGTGTACTCGTTCGCGATCGTGTGCAGCACCTCGTCGGTCACCGTGACCTCCTCGGGTCGCAGGCCGTTGCGCTCGAGCTGGCGCTTCCACAGGTAGCCCCGCGCGATCGCGACCTTCTCGGCCATCGTGTAGCCGTCGAAGCGGATCACCTCCATGCGGTCGAGCAGCGGCCCCGGGATCGAGTCCGCGACGTTCGCGGTCGCCAGGAACAGCACGCCCGAGAGGTCGAGCTCGACGTCGAGGTAGTGGTCGCGGAACGAGTGGTTCTGGGCCGGGTCGAGCACCTCGAGCAACGCCGCCGAGGGGTCGCCGCGCCAGTCGGCGCCGACCTTGTCGACCTCGTCGAGCATGATCACCGGGTTCATCGTGCCGGCATCGCGCAGCGCCCGCACGAGGCGGCCCGGGAGCGCGCCGATATAGGTGCGCCGGTGGCCGCGGATCTCGGCCTCGTCGCGGACGCCGCCGAGCGACATGCGCACGAACTCGCGGCCGGTCGCGCGGGCGATCGACTCGCCGATCGAGGTCTTGCCGGTGCCGGGCGGGCCGATCAGGGTCAGGATCGCGCCCGAGCGCTTGTCCACCTCGATCCCGCGGTCCTGGCGCAGCTTGCGGACCGCCAGGTACTCGGTGATGCGGTCCTTGACGTCCTCGAGGCCGGCGTGGTCGGCGTCGAGCACCGCGCGCGCGTCGACCGGATCGAGCTTCTCGTCCGAGCGTGAGCTCCACGGAACGGCGATCAGCCAGTCGAGGTAGGTGCGGATCGTGCTCGCCTCGGCCGACTGCTCGCCCATCCGCTCGAAGCGGCCCAGCTCCTTCTCGGCCTGCTGGCGGACGTCGTCGGGCATCCCGGCCTCGGCGATTCTGGTGCGGTACTCCTCGACGATCGAGCCGTCGTCGTCGCCCAGCTCCTTGCGGATCGAGTCCATCTGTCTGCGGAGGAAGTACTCGCGCTGCTGCTGCTCGGCGCCCGACTGGACGTCCTCGCGGATGCGCTTGCGGACCTGCATCTCGGCGAGCCGCTCGCGCTGCAGGCGCAGCGCCAGCTCGAGCCGGTCGGTCACGTCGAGCGTCTCGAGGAGCTCGACCTTCTGCTCGAAGGAGATGTCGGGGGAGTAGCCGGAGCTGTCGGCGAGGGTGCCGGGCTGGGTGATCGCGCGCAGGAACGCGGCGACGCGGCCGTCGTCGCCGCGGAGCTCGAGCAGCTCCTCGACGACGGCGCGGTACTCGCGCTCGAGCTGGCGCGTGCGGCCGTCGACGGGGACGGCGTCCTCGTGCTCGTCGACCTCGACGTAGAGGCGGCCGCTGGGGTCGGTGTGGGCGGCGCCCGCGGTGGCGCGGTGGAGGCCGGAGAGCATCACGGCGCGGCCGCCGCCGGGCAGGCGGACGTGCTCGTCGACGTCGGCGACGGTGCCGACGCTGGCGAACTCGGATTCGTGGCGGGGGACGAGCAGGACGCGTTCCTCGTCGCCGACGTCGACGGCGAGCGACAGCGTCATGGTGGGGAAGACGACGGCGTCTTCCAGTGGGACCAGCAGGAGGCGGCTCATGCGCTGCTTCACATCACTTCCTGTTGAAGCTTACGATTGGTAAGCGAGTATAGCCCGTGTCATCTGATCTGAGTGGGGGAGGCTCAAGTTTTACACCATGCGCCGACCCAGGCCGCCGGCCCGAACGTTTGGCCGGGGGGATCTGAGAAGATGCGGGGGTGACCGATCCACCGCATCAGCCGTTCCCGCCCGAGCCGACCGCGCACGACGAGCGCGCCCACGACGTGCTGGCGGCCGAGGAGTTCGCGATGCCGGGCCCCGAGGAGGGCCGCGCCGGCGCTCCCGTCGCGCTGCCCGCGGATCCCTCTGGTCAGCAGGCGCCCCACGACGTGCTCGCCGCGGAGGAGTTCGCGATGCCGGCGGCGCGGCACGGCCTGGGGGTCGGCGACGCGCCGGCGCCCGCACGGTCGACGAGCCCCCGCGTGCTGCCGCTGCTGGGAGCCCTCGGCGTCGGCGCCGTCGCGCTGCTGCGTCGTCGCCGCGCCAACCGCGCGTGACGGCGCTCGCTCCCGTCGACGCCGGGCTCGTGCGCTGGTACGAGCGCGAACGGGCCGCGCTCGGCACCGACAGCCGGCCGGCCGAGGTGCTCGACGCCCATACCCACGTCGGTCAGAACGACCCCGACACGATGCGCTGCTCGCCCGCGCAGCTGCTCGAGATGGTCGACGAGGCCGCGGCCCGCGCGGTCGTCTTCCCGCTGCACGAGCCGAACGGCTACCGCGGCCCCAACGCCGACGTGCTGGCGGCCGCCGCCGCAAGCGCCGGCCGGCTCGTCGCGTTCGCCCGGCTCGACCCGCGCGACGACCCGCTGGCGGAGGCCCAGCGCGGGCTGGCGGCGGGCGCGCGCGGCTTCAAGCTGCACCCGCGCGCCGAGCAGTTCCCGCTCGACACGCCCGCGTTGGAGCAGGTCTGGGCGCTCGCCGACGAGCAGCGCCTGCCGGTGCTCGTCCACGCCGGCCGCGGCATCCCCGCGCTCGGCGCCCACGCGGTCGACCTCTGCGCGCGCCATCCGGGCGTGCGGATGATCCTCGCCCACGCCGGCATCAGCGACCTCGCCTGGATCGGTGCGCGGGCGCAGGAGCTGCCGAACCTCTACTTCGACACCGCCTGGTGGTCGCCGGCGGACCTGCTGACGCTGTTCGCGACCGTGCCGCCGGGACAGATCCTCTACGCCAGCGACGCGCCCTACGGGCGGATCCCGTCCGGCGCGCTCTCGACGCTGCGGATCGCGCGCCAGTCGGGCCTCGACGACGAGCAGATCCGGCTCGTGCTCGGCGGCCAGACGCGCCGGCTGATCGAGGGCGAGGAGCCGCTCGACGCGGGCCCGGTGCGCGCGGACGGCGTCACGCTCGCGGTCGACGCATTGCTCGATCGTGTCGCGACGTTCCTGATCGGCGGACTCGCGCAGGTCTTCCGCCAGGTCTCCGGAGACGAGATGCTCGCGCTCGCGCGGCTCGCGTGCGCGGTTCCGGAGGGCGCGCAGCAGGCGCCGCACTGCCGCGCGATCCTCGAGCTGCTCGACGCGCGCGAGCGGTTGCTGGCACGCGTCCCGCAGGCGGCCGACCCGACGCCGTTCGTCCCCGGCATGTACCTGCTGCTGCTGGCGCTGAACATCGCGCGCACGCCGGCCGTGCCGGTGCCGGACGCGCTGGACCTCGCCTGAGCACGGCGGCTCGTCGCTAGCGCAGCGCCAGCAGCGCCGCCTGCGTCCGCAACGTCTCGACCGCCGCGAGCTGGGCGTCGGCTCGCGCGGTCAGCAGGTCGAGCTCGACGCCGGCGAGCCGCGGGTCCTCGCCATGGGTGGCGACGAGCGAGCGCCAGAGGCTGCGCTTGCCGAGGATCCCCATCGCCAGCGACTCCAGCTCCAGCAGCCTGCTGAGCGGCGAGTAGCCGCGCAGGCGGCCGTTGAGCTTCAGCCGCCCCGCCTTCTCGGCGGCCCACGCGAGCCGGTCCTTGACGGGGTCGGGGGAGATGCCGAGCCGCCGCATCACGTCGAGCAGTGCGTCGCGGTCGGCGGCGATCTGCTCGCGCAGCTGCGCGAGCACGGGCTCGAACTCGGGCTGGTCGCCGTTCTCCCCGTGGATCCGGCTCGCCAGCTCGAACCCGAAGCGGGAGCCGGCGAGGTGGTCGCGCAGGTAGATCGCGAGCAGATTCGCGTCCATGGAGGGAGTGCTACCCGGTCAGGGGCGGACCGAACGTCGGCCGGCACGCGCGAACGCCCGGCGCGCGCGCCCCTCCGGCTCGGATCAGACGGAGAGCCACGCGCGCCGGGCGAGGAGTGCGCTCACGTACGCGCGCCCGGAGGGCACGGGTGCGGGGCGACCTGCGGCGCCGGCGATTCCTCGCGCGGCGTCGGTGCGATGCGCTCCATGCTCCAGCGCGGCACCGGCGAGCCGTGGTCGCGGTGCCGCAGGAGGACGTAGCGGCGGATGGGAGAGGCATTGGTCATGAGCCCATCCTGGCGGCCGGGGCGCGCGGCGTCGTGGGCCACGCGTCGAGGGTTGGGCGCCGCGTCTGCTCCATCTGGAGCGCGGGCGTCTGGAGCGCGGGCGCGGCCGGGGACGCGGGCGCGGCCAGGCGCGTCAGCCGCCGAGGCGCGAGAGCTGCGCCGCCAGCGTCTTCAGCTCGGCGGGGGAGAAGCGATCGAGGAAGCGCCGGCGCACTCCGGCGAGATGCGTCGCGGAGGCCGCGACCAGCAGCTCACGCCCGGCGTCGGTGATGCGCGCCTCGGTGCCGCGCGCGTCGTCGGGGCAGGGAAGCCGCTCGATCAGGCCGTCGCGCTCGAGTCGCTCGACGAGCCGCGTCAGGCCGCTGCGCGTCAGTCGCACGGGGCGCGCGAGGTCGTGCATGCGCAGTCGCCGGTCGGGCGCTCGCTCGAGCGCCAGCAGCGTGAAGTAGTCGTTGGACGAGAGGCGATGCGCGTCGTGCAGCTCGCGCTCGAGCTCCTGCGTGATCTCGGCGTGCGCCTGCAGGAAGCCCTCCCAGGCGCCGCGCTCCTCGTCGCGCAGCCCCGACCAGCCGTCGGTCCCGCACGCGGGCTCGTCGACGCCGCAGAGCGAGCCGCCGTCGGGCGTCACGTCGGCGAGGTCAGCGGGTGCGGGCACCAGATCCATGCACCTGAAGATAGCAGTTGCATGCGCAATCAACGTGCTAAGCTACCGCCAGCGATCGTTGATCGTGCAACAATATCTTCACAGGAGGCGCGTATGTCTGCAGCAGCCACGAAGGTCCCGACCGGGACGTGGAACGTCGATCCTTCGCACTCGTCCGTCGAGTTCCAGGTCAAGCACCTCGGGATCGCCACGGTGAAGGGCAGCTTCAAGGAGTTCGCCGGATCCCTGACGGCGGCCGAGGACGGCAGCATCGCGGTCAGCGGCACCGTCGAGGTGGCGAGCGTCGACACGCGCGAGGCGCAGCGCGACGAGCACCTCCGCTCCGCCGACTTCTTCGACGTCGAGAACAACCCGCAGATCGCGTTCGCGTCGACGGCGATCGAGCACCTCGACGACGAGACCTTCAAGATCACGGGCGACATCACGATCCACGGCGTCACGAAGCCGATCACGCTCGAGGCCGTCGTCGAGGGCACCGAAGAGGATCCGTGGGGCAACCAGCGCGTCGGCCTGTCGGCGACCGGTCAGCTCAGCCGCGGCGACTTCGGCATGAAGTTCAACCAGGCGCTCGGCTCCGGCAACGTGGTCGTCAGCGACAAGGTCAAGCTGGCGATCGAGGTATCGGCCGTCAGAGCCGCCTAGCGGCCGCGGCAGGGGGGCGTGGGTCAGGCGCCGCGGGCGGCGGCCGAAGCGGCCGCGGCGGTCGCGGCGTCGTCCCGGCGGCGCAGGATCACGTCGCCGGCGATCGAGCCGATCGGACCGGCGGTGACGACGACGATCGCCGGGAACCACCAGCCCCAGCGACGCTCGACCGCGCCCTTCGCCGTCATGCCGACGAGGATCAGGAAGCCGATCCCGTGCAGCGGGCCGAGCACGTGCACGGCGCTGTCGCTGCGGCTGACGAACGCGAAGAAGACGAGGATCAGCAGCAGCACGGCGTCGGCGATCCCGACCGCGAGGACGGCGTTCAGCAGCCGCCGGTCGAGCGGCGGGCGCGGGGGCGCGATGGTGACGGGATCGACGGGAGACGACATGACGGGGGCGGACTGTATCCCAGCCGCGCCGACATGCTCGCGCGCGCCGGGCGTGACCGGTGTGAGAATGATCACGTACACTCGTATGTTATGACAGACACTCGCGCTTCCACCACGACCGCACCGGCCGTCTTCGAGGCTCACGCCGGCGGCTACGACGACGACCTGCGCCGTCGGCTGATCCCGCCCTTCGACGAGTTCTACGGGGCCGCCGTCGCAGCGCTCGCCTGCCGCGTGCATCCGCGCCGCCGGATCCTCGACCTCGGCGCCGGCACGGGCCTGCTGAGCGGCTTCGTCGCGGAGGCGCACCCGGACGCCGAGCTCGTCCTCCTCGACGCCGCGCCGGCGATGCTCGAGCGTGCGCGCGAGCGGCTCGCGGCCGTGGCCGGTGCGAACGTGACGCTGCACGTCGCCGACCTGCGCGACCCGTTCCCGGACGGAGGCTTCGACGCGATCGTCTCGGCGCTGGCGATCCACCACCTCGACGACGACGGCAAGCGCGAGCTCTACCGCCGCGCGCACGACGCGCTGTCGCCCGGCGGCGTCTTCGTGAACGCCGAGCAGGTGCTGGCCCCGTCGCCACAGCTCGAGGCCCGTTACCAGCGCTGGCATCGCGATGCGTCGCTGGCGCGCGGCGCCTCGGTGGAGGAGTGGGAGGCGGCGGTCGAGCGCATGCGCGTCGACCGCTGCGCGACCGTCGAGGCGCAGCTCGGCTGGCTGCGCGAGGCCGGCTTCGCCGATCCCGACGCGCCCTTTCGCGCCTACCGCTTCGCGGTGCTGGCGGCGCGGCGGGCGGCGTAGCGGCCGCCGAGCCGCCGCTCGAGCCAGGGCGGCAGGCGGCCGTCGGTCGCGAACCAGGAGCCGGCGAGGATCAGCAGCAGCCCGGCGATCGCGCCGGCACCGGGCTGCTCGCCGAGCAGCGCGACGCCGAGCGCGAGCGCGACGACGGGGTTGACGTAGGTGATGATCACCGCGCGGCTGGGGCCGGCCGCGTCGATCAGCACGGTGAAGGCGATGAACGCAGCCGCGGTGCAGACGAGTCCGAGGACGACGATCGCGGTGATCGCGCCGGCCGGCGGCACGCTGCGGGGCGGGTCGAGCGCCGCGACCGGCGTCAGCACGACGGCGGCGATCGCCAGGCTCATCCCCATCGTCGCGCGCGGGTCGAGGCCGCGGAGCAGGCGGCTGATGATCAGCGGCCCGGTCGCGTAGCCGCAGGCGGCGAGCACGATCGCGCCGACGCCGAGCAGCTCGCCGGCGTTGCCGGCGACGTCGATCCCGACGAGCGCGACGACGCCCGCGAGCCCGATCAGCATGCCGGCGAAGCGGCGGCGGGTGAGCCGCTCGCCGGGATCGAAGCGCAGCGCCACGAGCGCCGCCAGCAGCGGAACGGTGGCGATCGCGATCGCCGTCGTCGAAGAGGAGACGTGCTGCTCCCCGGCGGCGATCAGCGGAAACGGGATCGCGATCTCGCAGACGGCGTAGAGCAGCAGCCAGCGGCCGTGGCCGCGCAGCGTCCCGAGGGCGCCCGCGCGCGCCGCCAGCACGAGCAGCACGACCGCCCCCAGCACGACGCGCGCCCAGGCGATGAACGCGGGCGGCACGCCGTCGTCGATGGCGACCTTGATGAAGAGGTAGGGAATGCCCCACAGCAGCGACATCGCCGCGAAGGCGATCCAGGCGCGGCGGCTCATCGGTGGCTGGAGGCGTGCGTCATGACGGTGGAACGGCGCGATCTGCCACTGTAGTGACGGTCGTGTCGTCGTCGAGCGGAGATCCGCGATGAGCGAGCTGGGCCTCGGGCTCGCGGCCGTCGGACGCCCGGCGTACATCAACCTCGGCCGCGACGCGGACCTCGGCGCCGACCGCTCCGTCGAGGCGCTGCGCGGCCGCGCCGAGACGCTGCTCGACGCCGTCTACGAGGCCGGCGTCCGCTACTTCGACACCGCCCGCTCCTACGGGCGCGCGGAGGAGTTCCTCGCCGGCTGGCTCGCTCGCCGCGGCTTCGCGCCGGGCGACGTGACGGTCGCCTCGAAGTGGGGCTACGCCTACACCGCCGGCTGGCGGCTCGACGCCGAGGTGAACGAGCTGAGAGAGCTGACCGCCGCGCAGCTGCGGCGCCAGCTGGCCGAGACGCGGGCGCTGCTGGGCGACCGCCTGTCGCTCTACCAGATCCACTCGGCGACGCTCGAGAGCGGGGTGCTCGAGGACGCCGGGGTGCTCGAGCAGCTGGCCGAGCTGCGCGACTCCGGCGTGTGGGTCGGCTTCAGCACGACCGGTCCGGGCCAGGGGGCGACGATCGACCGTGCGCTCGAGCTGGGCGCCTTCGACGCCGTGCAGTCGACGTGGAACCTGCTCGAGCGCTCTGCCGAGCCCGCGCTCGCCCGCGCGCACGCGGCCGGACTGCGCGTGATCGTGAAGGAGGGCGTCGCGAACGGGCTGCTGACGCCACACGGCGCGCCGCCGGCGCTGCGTGCGGCGGCCGACGAGCTCGACGCGACGCCGGACGCCGTCGCGCTGGCCGCGATCCTCGCGCGGCCGTGGGTCGACGTCGTGCTGAGCGGAGCGGTAACGCCCGCGATGCTGGCGTCCAACCTGCGGGCTCGCGAGCTCGTCTGGGACGACGCGCTCGAGGCGCGGCTGCTCCCGCTCGTGCGCGAGCCGGCGGCGTACTGGCGCGAGCGCGGCGAGCTGCCATGGAGCTGAGCGGCGGGATCGAGCCGGACGCGAGCGGGCCGCGCGAATGGGATGCCACGATGTATGACCAGATGGCGGCGCCGAAGCGCCGCGCGCCGAAGGGGAGCAGAGGCTGATGGCGCCGCGCGAATGGGATGCCACGACGTATGACCAGATGGCGGCGCCGATGACCACGCGCGGCACCGACGCCGTCGCGCGGCTGACGCTGCGCGGCGACGAGACCGTGTTGGACGCCGGCTGCGGCACCGGTCAGGTGACGACGGCGCTGCTGGAGCGGCTCCCGCGCGGCCGGGTGATCGCGCTGGACGCGTCGCGGCGGATGCTCGCCGTCGCGCGCGAGCGGCTCGGCGACGACGCGCGCATCACGTTCGTGCGAGCGGACCTCGGGCAGCCGCTGCCGCTCGCCGAGCCGGTCGACGCGGTCGTCTCGACCTCGACCTTCCACTGGGTGCGCGACCACGACGCGCTCTTCCGCCACCTCGCGGCGGCGCTGCGCCCGGGCGGCCAGCTCGTCGTCGACTGCGGCGGCGCCGGCAACATCGCCTCGATCCTGCGGATCCTCGAGGACCTCGGCGAGACCGAGCACCCGTGGACCTACGCGACGCCGGAGGAGACGCGCGCCCGCCTCGACGCGGCCGGCTTCGCCGCCGCCGAGACGTGGCGCTCGGAGCGTCCGACGCCGCTCGCACCCGACGAGCTCGAGCGCTATCTGGCGACCGTCGTGCTCGGAACGCACGTCGCCGAGCTGGGGGAGGAGCGCGGCGCCGTGCTCGTCCGCGAGGTCGCGGAGCGGATGGACGAGCCGCTGATCGACTACGTGCGCCTGAACGTCGACGCGCGGCGCTGAGCGCGACGCCGGCGCGGCGAACGTCGGATCCTCGCGGCCCGATCCGGCGCCCAGGGCCGGCCTCACGTGTCCGGCTGGTCGTGCTCCGGTCGCGCGTTGCCCGCCCACGTCGCCAGCTCGGCGCCCCCGACCACCAGCTCTGGCACGGGGCCGGCGAGCGCGCGCCGGCGCAGGTCGGCCAGCGGCAGCGGCGTCGGCGAGGCGACGACGACGAGGTTGCCGCCCTGGCGTCCGCGCAGGACCTTGCGCGTCGCGATCAGCGCCGCGTGTGGGAAGGCGCCGAGCACGCCCGCGACGAGCGCGCGCGCCGCGAGCGGCGGCGGCGCGTCGATCATGTTGGCGACGAAGACGCCGGTCGGATGCAGCACGCGCGCGGCTTCGGCGAGGAACTCCGCGGTCCTCAGATGGCGCGGCACGAGCGTGCCGAGGAACGCGTCGAGCACGACGAGGTCGGCCGAGACGCTCGCGCGGCGCTCCAGCACCTCGCGTGCGTCGTAGGCGCGGACGCGCAGCTCGCGGCCGGTCTGCAGCCCGAGCTCGGCTTGGGCGAGCGCGACCAGATCGCGGTCGAGCTCGGCGACCTCCGAGCGCGAGCCGGGCCGCGTCGCGGCGACGTAGCGCGGCAGCGTGAAGCCGCCGCCGCCGAGGTGCAGCGCGTCGATCGCCGCGCCCGATGGCGCGAGCAGGTCGACGACGTCGGCGAAGCGGCGCACGTAGGCGAACTCGATCCGGGTCGCGTCGCGCAGGTCGACGTGCGAGCAGTCCTCGCCGTCCAGCCGCAGCAGCCGGCGCCAGGGACGCCCCGGCTCGGGGATCACCTCCGCGAGGGCGAACCGCGTCTGAACGGCGACGCGCCCGTCGGACCAGCGGGCGTCGGCCCGCCGTCGCGCGGGTCCGCGACGGTCGGAGCCGCCGCCGCCGCGGTCGCGGTCGCGGGAGGAGCGAGAGGTCATCCGCACAGGATGCCCGGCGCGCGGCGATGGCGGCGCCCGCCGCCGATCGCGCAGCAGCGGCCGCGGGGTGCGTGACGCGGCGCTCGCCCGCGCAGCTGACGGCAGCCGGGGCGCGTTGCGTCAGACGGACGAGGCGGCGGCCGCGGCCGCCGCGCCCTGCTCGACGTGCGAGCCGCTGCGGCCCTTGACGACGTGCAGCTGCGCCGGGATCCGCTGGCGCAGCTCCGCGACGTGGGAGACGATCCCGACCGCGCGGCCGCCCTCGCGGAGGCCGTCGAGCACGTCGAGCACCTCGTCGAGCGTCGCCTCGTCGAGCGAGCCGAAGCCCTCGTCGATGAACAGCGTCTCGAGCCGGCTGCCACCCGCGTCGGAGGCGACGACGTCGGCGAGGCCGAGGGCGAGGGCGAGGCTCGCGAGGAAGGTCTCGCCGCCGGACAGCGTCGCCGGCGAGCGCTCCTGGCCGGTCCAGCCGTCGAGGACCTTGAGGTCGAGGCCGCCGCGGCTGCGGCCGCGCGCGCCCTCGTCGGAGTGGACGAGCGCGTAGCGGCCGTTCGACATGCGGTCGAGCCGCTGGGTCGCGGCGGCTGCGACCTCCTCGAGCCGCGCTGCCAGCACGTAGGCGGAGAGGCGCATCCGCAGGCGGTTGCTCGTCGACGAGCCGTCGACGAGGTAGGACACCTCGCGGACGCGCCGTTCCCGCTCGGCGACCGGCGCCAGGGCTGCGAGCGCGCCGTCGAGGTCGCCGGCCAGGCGAGCCACGTCCGCGACGCGGCGCTCCTCGACGGTGTGCCGCCCGTGGCTCTGCTCGTCCTGACGCGCGGCCTGCGTGGCGTGGGCGCTCAGCGCGTCGAGATCCGGGGCGGGCGCGGCGGCCGCCGCGCTCAGCGCCGCGTCCTGCACGAGCGCGCCGCGCGTCGCGATGCCGTCGTCGAACTCGCGCAGCCGGCGCTCGAGGTCGCGCTGCTGCTCGGCGTCGCGCACCGCAGCCCGCGCGCCCGCGGCGTCGGCGAAGCCGGCCGCGT
>JAOPZA010000207.1 GCA_025964325.1 Conexibacter sp. | reverse complement strand
GCGTCGAGCGCCCGTACCGGCGCGGCGCCGGCGCCCTGCTCGGCGCCGCCCGCGCCGCGCGCAGGCTCGGCAGCCGTGTCACGCATCTGCAGCACGAGCTGTTCCTGTACGGCGGGCCGGCATCGGTGCCGGCGCTCGCGCCGGCGCTGCGAGCGCTGCGGGACCCGATCGTGACGATGCACCACGTCGTCGACCCGGCGACGATCGACGACGACTTCGTCCGGCTGCACCGCGTGTCCGCCCCGCGCGTCCTCGCGCGCGGCGGCCTCGCCGCCGTCCAGCGCACGATTCGCCGCCGCGCCGGCGCCGTGATCGTGCACGAGCCGGCGTTCGCGCAGATCGTGCCCGAGGCGGCCGTCGTGCCGCACGGGATCGCCCCGCGTCCCGCGCTCGACCGCGCGACGGCGCGAGCCGCGCTCGGCCTCGACGACCGCTTCACCGTCCTCTGCTTCGGCTTCATCGCGCCCTACAAGGGGCTGGAGCTGGCGCTCGAGGCGGCCGCGCTCGCCGGTCCGGCGGTGCGGCTCGTCGTCGCCGGCGGGGAGCACCCACGGCTCGTCGAGGCGGGCGACCGCTACGTCGAGGGCCTGCGCGCCGCTCACGGCGCAGCCGCGATCTTCACCGGCCCCGTCCCGGAGCCGGACGTCGCCACCTGGTTCACCGCCGCCGACCTCGCGCTGTTCCCGTATCCGCGGCCGTTCGCGACCAGCGGGCCGCTCGCGCTCGCCCTCGAGCACGGCACGCCGGCGCTGCTCTCGCCGCCGCTGGCGGCGTGCACCGGCGCGCCGCTCGCGTTGATCTCGCCACGGGACGGCGCCGGGCTCGCGGCGCGGCTGCAGGCGCTCGCGCGCGACCCCGCGCAGCTCGCGCCGCTGCGCGATGCCGTCGCGGGGCTCGCGCGCGGGCGCGCGTGGTCGGCGGTCGCCGACCGCCACCTCGCGCTCTACGACGAGGTGCGCGATGGCGCCTAGCGTCCTGCTCGCCGGCGCGTTCGGCCAGCACAACCCGGGCGACGAGGCGCTCCTCGCGGCGTTCGCCCGCGAGCTGCCCGGCTGGCGCTGCGTCGCGACGACGAGCGACCCCGCGTTCACCGCCGGGCGCGCCGACGTCGACGTCGTGCCCGCGCGCGACCGCCGCGCCGTGGCGCGGCGCGCCGCGGCGGTCGACGCGGTCGTGCTCGCCGGCGGGACGGTCTTCAAGCGGCTGCCGGCAGACAGCGGCCGACCGCCCCTCTCGCTGCTGCGCTCGGCGCTCGCGCTGACGCTCGGCGCCCGTGCGCTGGGCCGCCCGGTCGGGCTGCTCGCCGTCGGCGCCGGTCGGCTCGACGGCGCGGCCGCGCGCTGGCTGGCGCACGCGCTCGTGCGCACCGCCGATCTGCTCGTCGTCCGCGACGAGGAGTCGGCCCACACGCTCGCCCGGATCGGCGCCCCGGCGCCGTTCCGGATCGGCGCCGACGCGGCCTGGTGCCTGCTCGAGCCGCCGTCCGCCACCGCCGGCTCGCGCGGCGATGCCGTCGTCGTGGCACTCGGTCGCCATCCTGACGGCCGGCCGTCGGCGCGGCGGCTGGCGGACGCGCTCGCCCCGATCGCGCAGACCGGTCTGCGGCTGCGGCTGCAGCCGTGGCAGGTCGGCGACCTCGGCCGCGAGGGCGGCGTGCCCCACGACGAGGCGCGCGCCGATGCGCTGCTCGCGGAGCTGAGCCGCAAGGGCGTCGCGGCCGAGGTCGTGCCGCCGCCGGCCGACCTGGCGGACGCGTGCATGCTGTTCTCGGGCGCCCGGCTCGTGCTCGCGATGCGGTTCCACGCGACGCTCGCCGCGGCCGCGGCCGGCGTCCCGTTCGTCGCGATCGCGCACGAGCAGAAGCTCGCCGGGATCGCGCGGCGGCTCGGCCAGCCGGCGCTGTCGCCCGACGCGCCGCCGCAGCAGATGGCGGCGACGATCGCCGCCGCGCTCGACCACCCGCCGGCCGACCCCGCTGTCGTGCGGGGCGAGATCGAGACCGCGCGTGCGGGCTTCCGCCTGCTTCGTCTGCTGCTCAGTGGCGGGCGCAGCGCCGAGGCGGAGGACGTCGCCGCGCTGCCACTGCAGCCGGAGCGCTGGGCCGCATGAGCGCGGTCACCAGCCCCGACTCCGTTCGCGCGACCCACCGCGCCTCCGCACGCGCGGTCGCGCGGGAGCAGCTCGGCGTCGCCGCCGGGCAGCTCGGCGCCGGCCTCGGCAACCTCGTCTTCGCGCTGGCGCTCGCGCGCCTCCTGGCGCCGCGTGCGTTTGCGGAGCTCGCCGCCTTCCTGGCGCTCTACCTGCTCGTGCACATGCCGCTCGCGAGCCTCAGCGCCGGCACCGCGCTGACGCCCTCGCTCGTCGCGCGGGCGCGGCGCCGGCTGTGGCGCATCGGGCTGCTCGCCGGCGCGCTGCTGGCGATCGTCGCGGTCCCGCTCGGCGCGCTTCTGAAGCTGCCGCTGCCGATGATGCTCGCGCTCGCCGCGGCCGCGCCCACGGCCGGCCCGATCGCGCTCGAGCGCGGCCGGCTCTACGGGCTGCGGCGGCGCCGGCGCGTCGTCGCGAGCCTGCTGGCGGAGCCCGCCGTGCGCCTGACGCTCGGCATCGCGCTGGCGTCCGCAGTCGGCGCCACCGGCGCGGCGGCCGGCGTCGTGCTCGCCGGCTGGGCGGCGCTCGCGGTCGCCGGGGTGCGCGGGGAGGGCGCCGTCGCGCCGGCCGCCGAGCGGCGGGCCCGGACGGCCGTCGCCGCGTTCCTGCTGCTCGCGATCGTGCAGAGCCAGGACGTGCTGCTCGCGCACGTGCTGCTGCCCGGCGGCGAGGCCGGCCGCTTCGCCGTGCTCTCGACGATCGGCGGCGCCGCCGCGTTCGCGACGACGACCGTGCCCCTGATGTTGCTCCCGCGCGCCGCCCGCGGCGACCGGCGCGCGCTGCCGGTCGCGCTCGCGATCGCCGGAGCGCTCGGCGCCGCCGCCGTGCTGCTCGCGGCCGCGATGCCGGTCTCGCTGCTGCGCGCCGGGTTCGGCGCGCGCTACGGCGACGTCGCCCCGCTGCTGGTGCCGTACGTCGGCGCGATGGCGCTGCTCGGCCTCGCGCGCGTGCTGGCCGCCGACGCGTGCGCGCGCGGCGGAACGCGCGCCCTGGTGGTCGCGATCGCGGGCTGCACGGTGCTGCAGACGATCCTGATCCTCGCGACCGGCCACGACGCCGGCTCGGTCGCACGAGCGACCGTCGTCACCGCCGTGGCGCTGACGGCGGCGATCGGCGCGATCGCCCTCGCCGGCGGTCGCGCGGCGGTGCCGAACGCCCCCGGCGCCGGCGGCGTCGCGATCGGTCGCC
>JAOPZA010000185.1 GCA_025964325.1 Conexibacter sp. | reverse complement strand
CGGCGGCCGTCGAGGGCGATGCCGCGGACGCGGCGCCGCTCGCGGCGCACGCCCCGCTCCGCCTGACCGGCGCGCGCCGACGCTTCGACAAGCGCGCGGCGACGTTCCTCCTGGTGGGGCTGCTGCTCGGCCTGGTGACGCCGCCCGACCCGTGGGCCGGCTCGGTCGCCGAGTTCGCGACCGACCACGTGATGCTGACGGTGCTGCTGGTCGCGGTCGTCGTGGCCGCGATCGCGTCTGCGGCGTTCGCGTTCGGGGCACGGCGTCGTGGGGCCGCGCGCGCCTGAGCGGGCGCGCTCCGCGACGCGCGACGGCGTTCGCCTGCGGGCGCCCGCGCCCGCGTCCACGCCCTCGTCGCGGCCGGCGCGTCAGAGCGCGACGCTGCGCAGCCCGCGGCGCGCGATCTCGTCGAGCACGAGCGGCAGCGCGGCGGCCGTTCGCCGCCACGACTCGGGCGCGCTGTAATGGTCGGCATCGTGCAGCAACAGCACGTCTCGCGGCGCCAGCCGCTCGGTGACCTTCGCGGCGATCCCCGCCGGGGTCGCCCGGCGCGCCCAGTCACGCCCCCACCCCGACCACATCAGCGGCGTCCAGCCGCGCTCGCGGGCGATCGCCAGCGCCGCGTGGCTGAAGATCCCGTAGGGCGCCCGGTAGAGCGTCGGTTCGACGCCGCTCGCCGCGACGATCTCCTGGTGCCCGCGGTCGAGGTCGCGCGCGAGCTGCGCCGGTGGCACCCGCAGCAGGCAGCGATGGCGGTCGCCGTGCAGCGCGACCGTGTGGCCGGCCGCGACGATCGCGGCGGCCAGCTGCGGCCAGCGCCGCACCTGCTCGCCGACGAGGAAGAAGGTGGCGGCCGCGTTCGCGGCCGCCAGCGCGTCGAGCACGGCCGGCGTGCCCTGCGGGTGCGGCCCGTCGTCGAACGTCAGCGCGACCACCGGCTCGTCGCCGGCGAGCACGCGCGGGACCCGCAGGGAGCGACAGAGTGACGGGACGAGCGGCGCGAGCGCCGGCAGCGACCAGGCCGCGCCGGCCGAAAGCGCCGCGGCTGCGGCGATGGATGCTGCTCTCACCCGCCCCATCCTTCCAGAGCGCGGGGCCGCGATGATCGCTGGGATCGCGGTCGCCGCCGCGGCGGCCTGCTGCTACGAGGGCGCCTACGTGCTGCAGGCGCTCGAGGCGCGCGAGGAGAGCGGCGGCGCACGGCTCCAGGCATCGCTGCTGAGACGGCTCGTGCGGCGTCCGCGCTGGCTGTTCGGGACCGCGCTGTCCGCCGTCGGCGCGCTGCTGCAGGTGTTCGCGCTGACGCTCGCGCCGCTGACGGTCGTCCAGCCGACGCTCGCGCTCGGGCTCGTGCTGCTGCTGACGCTGTCGGCCACGGTCCTGCACGAGCACGTCGGTCGCCGCGAGCTGCTCGGCGTCGCGATGGTCGTGTGCGGCGTCGTGCTGGTCGCGATCATGGCGCCGGCCGACACCTCGAAGTCGCTCGGGAACCTCGCGACCGCGGTGATGCTCGGCCTGCTCGGCGCGGTCGCGCTGCTGCCGTTCCTGCTGCGCCGACGGCTGCACGACGCGCGCCTGCGGGTCGTCGCGGCGGCGGCCGGCGACGCCTGGGCGGCGATCGGGCTGAAGCTCGTCGCCGACGCGCTCCAGCGCCACGCGTGGCTGCCGCTGATCGCCTGGGCGGTCGGCGCGATCGCGGCCGGCGCGATCGCGCTGACGGCCGAGATGAGCGCGCTGCAGAGAATCGCCGCGACCCGCGTCGCGCCGGTCGTCCTCGCCGTCCAGGTGCTCGTCCCCGTGATCGCGGGACCGCTCGCGCTCGACGAGTCGTGGTCGGGCACGCCGCTCGACGGCGTCGCGCTCGGCGCGGCGGTGCTGCTGGTCGCCGCCGGCGCCGCGCTGCTGGGCGCCTCAGGCGCCGTCGCCGGCACGCGGGCCAGCGGCGAGGACTCCGGCGGCTCCGGACCGATCGGCGGGCGCGGCCGCGGCGGAGGCGGCCCCGGCGACGCCGGGAGCGGCGCGCTCGGCAAGCAGGTCGAGGACGACGTCGGCGGCGAGCGGGAGGCGCGCGTACGCGGGGTCGGGTGAACGGCGTCGCGT
Organism: Conexibacter sp.; assembly: GCA_025964325.1. Lineage (GTDB taxonomy): Bacteria > Actinomycetota > Thermoleophilia > Solirubrobacterales > Solirubrobacteraceae > Conexibacter. The sequence continues at coordinate 13,157 of JAOPZA010000185.1, read as the reverse complement.
GAGCGCCCGCCGCAGCGCGGCCGTCAGCTCCGGGCGAGAGCGCGCGACGTCGGCGATGCCGTGCTCGACGTAGCCGCGGTTGTTCGCGCGGATGTGGCCGCGTCCCCAGCCGTAGGAGATCACCGGGCACCCGAGCACGGCGGCCTCCAGCACGGTCAGCCCGGCGGTCGAGTGCACGAGCACGTCGGCGGCGGCGAACAGGTCGGGGACCTGCGTCGTGAAGCCGATCAGCCGCACGCGCGCGTTGCCGGCGAAGCGCAGCGCGAGCCGGTCGCGCAGCAGCTCGTTGCGGCCGCACATGACGACCACGAAGATGCCGCCGAGCGCCAGCGCCGAGTCGACCGCGCCGCCGAGGTCGCCGACGCCCCAGCCGCCGCCGGAGACGACGACGACGCGCGCGCCGAGCGGCAGCTCCAGCTCGCGACGCGCGTCCTCACGTGCGGGCGGCGCGGCGAAGCGCTCGTCGTCGAGGCCGCGCACCGGCACGACGCGCGCGTCCGCGCCGGCGATCGCCCGCACCTCGGCGTCGGACTCGGGGTGCGTCACGAGGTGCAGGTCGACGCCGGGATGGGCCCACGTGCGGAGCGCCGCCAGATCGGTGATCGCCGAGACGACCGGCACCGTCAGCGTGCCGCGCCGGCGCAGGCGGCCGAGCACCTCGGTCGTGCCCGGATAGGTCGAGACGATCACGTCGGGCCGCTCGCGGGCGATCGCCGCCAGCAGGCCGCGCCGGCCGAGCAGCTCCATCATGCGGTTGGTGAAGCGGCGCGTCGGCGGCAGGTGGAACGCGAGCGCGTAGCCGACGTCGAACGCGCGGTTTCCCCAGGCCGAGTGGAACGAGGAGCCGCCCATGATCACCCGCTCCAGCAGGCCGCCCATCGCCTGCAGTCCGTCGACGATCGGGGCGTGGGCGTCGGGCCGGCGCTCGAGGACGTCCGCGACGAGCTGGCGCGCGGGCAGGTCGTGGCCCTCGCCGATCGCGGCGCTCAGGACCAGCACGCGCGGCACTGGGGTGGGCATGCCGGGATGTATAACGATCGGCGCGGCCCGTTGCCCCGTTGTGCCGCGGACCCGCGCCCATTACGCTGCCGGCTCGTGACGACGGCGGCCGGGAACGAGATCGAGCAGCAGAAGCGCGCGGCGGCCGAGGCAGCGGCCCAGCTGGTCGAGGACGGCGCTCGGGTCGGGCTCGGCACGGGCACGACGGTCGCCTACCTGCTGCCGGCGCTCGCCGCTCGCCGGTTGCGGCTGCGGTGCGTCGCGACCTCGCCCCGGACGGAGGCGATCGCGCGCGAGCTGGGCCTCGCGGTCGAGCCGTTCACCGCGCTCGACGAGCTCGACATCGCGATCGACGGCGCCGATCAGATCGCGCCCGACGGCTGGCTCGTGAAGGGCGGCGGGGGCGCGCACCTGCGCGAGAAGATCGTCGCCGCGGCCGCACGGCGGTTCGTCGTGATCGCCTCCGCCGACAAGCCGGTCGCGCGGCTCCGCCCGCCGGTGCCGCTCGAGCTGGCCGCGTTCGGGCTGGCGGCGACGCTCCGGGAGCTGGCCGACGCGCGCCTGCGCGAGGCCGCGAGCAGCCCGGACGGCGGGGTGCTGGCCGATCTGCACACGTCCTTCGAGGCGCCGCAGGAGCTCGTCGCACGGCTCGACGCGATCCCCGGCGTGCTCGCCCATGGGCTCTTCCCGCCCGCGCTCGTCACCGACGTGCTGATCGCGGGGCCGGCGGGCGTCGAGCATCGCCGCCCCGGCCTGCACTAGGCTCCAGAGCGTGGCTCGCACGCGTGGTGGCATCGATCTCGGCGGGACCAAGATCCAGGCGGTCGTCGTCGACGAGGACAACGCCGTCCTCGGTCAGGCGCGGCATCCGACGCCGACGAGCGGCGGACCCGTCGACGTCGCCCGCGCGATGGCCGGCGCGCTGCACGAGGCCGCGACCGCGGCGCAGGTCGAGACGCGCGCGCTCGCCGGCATCGGGGTCGGGTCCCCGGGCGAGGTCGACGTCGTCCTCGGCACCGTCGGCAACGCGCGCAACCTGCCCGACTGGCTCGAGCCCTTCCCGCTCGTCACGACGCTGACCGATCTGATCGGCGCGGCCGTCGCGATCGGCAACGACGTGCAGGTCGCGACCGACGCGGAGTTCCACCTCGGCTCCGGCCGGCCCTACAGATCGCTGCTCGGCGTGTTCTGGGGCACCGGCGTCGGCGGCGGCATCTACCTCGACGGCAGACCGTGGCTCGGCCGCGGCGCCGCCGGCGAGATCGGTCACATGGTCGTGAGAATCGACGGCGCCCAGTGCCTCTGCGGCCGGCGCGGCTGCATGGAGGCCTACGCGGGCCGCGCGGCGATGGAGGGGCGCGCCCGCCGGCGCCTCAGAAGAGGCCACAACACCGACCTGTTCGAGCTGATGGAGAAGCACGGCCGCACGCGCCTGACGAGCGGCATCTGGGCGCGCGCGCTGGCCCACGAGGACGACATGGCGATCGAGCTGATCGACGAGGCGGTCGCCGCGCTCGGCGCCGGCGTCGCCTCCGCCGTCAACCTGCTCGACGTCGAGGCGGTCGTGATCGGCGGCGGCCTCGGTCTGCGGCTCGGCGAGCCCTACGCCGCGCGGATCGCGACGGCGATGCAGCCGCACCTCTTCGCGGACACGCGGCCGCCCGTGGTCGAGCTGGCCGCGCTCGGCGATCTGGGCGGCGCCATCGGCGCCGCCCTGCTCGCGGATTCGCTCGTCAGCGCGCCCGGTTAGCTACCGGTTCCAGCTCGGCGCGCCGGCGTGGGGCACGAGGACCGTGCTGCTGCCGCCGCCGAACGGGATCGTCGCGACCGACTGGTGCGCCGGGTCGTCGAAGTAGCCGTCCTGGACGAGGACGGTCCGACCGTCGGCCGACAGCGCGACGCCGACGCGGTTGCCGTTGCGCCCCGAGATGTCGCGCTCGCGACCGCTGGGGACGTCGACGGCGTAGGCGCGGCTCGTGTCCTGCCCGCCGAACTCGGCGAGCAGCCGGCGGCCGTCGCTCGACCACTGCGTCGCGGTCAGGCCGGAGACGAGCGTCGGAACCGGCGTGTGGGTCAGCTGGCCGCGGTTGCGGCCGTCGGGGCTCATCAGCCACAGCTGGTAGACGGGCGCGTCGTTGCGGCGCAACCGCTCGTGCGTGTACGCGATCTTCGACGGCCCCCACAGCGGCGCGAGGCTGCGGCCGTCGTGCGTGATCGCGCGCGCGGAGGTGCCGTCGAGGTTCGCGGTCCAGACGTCGACGCGCGAGGACAGCTGCTGCGTCGCCGAGCGGGCGTAGGCGATCCGACCGCCCTGCGGGGAGAAGCTCGCGCCTTGGATCCATCCGCGCGCGACGACGCGCGCGGATCCGGCCGTGAGGTTGCCGAGCACGAGCCGGTTGCCGTCGACGACCGCGAGGATGCGCGTCGAGTCGGGCGAGAAGCCGATCAGCTGGAGCGTCTCGTTCGCGCGGACGAGGGTCCGCGACGCTTGCCCGCGGGCGGTCGGCCGGGTGACGATCGCGTAGCCGCCGCTGCCCGCGCTCGCGAGGATCGCGGCGCTCTGCCCGTTCGGCGAGAGCCGCGCGTCGAACCCGCCGCCGAGGCGCCGCGGGGATCTGCCGCCGGTGCCGGCGATCCAGACGCTCGGGTGCGGGCCCGCGAGGCCCTTGACGTAGGTCATGCCGGGCGCGACGGGCGTGCCGGGGACCGTCGTGACGGGCGGGACGGGGGCCGGAGCGATCGCGCTCGCGCCACTGGCGCCGAGCGCGGCGGCAGCCGCGAGCGCGCCCAGCGCGGCGAGGCTCCGTCGCGTCCGTCGATGGATCGTCGTCGTGTTCGAGTCCTGCGGCATTCCCTGCTCCTGTCCTCGTGGCTGCAGCGGCCGTGCGCCGGTCGTCGCAGCACCGCTCCGCGGTGCGTCGGTACCCAACTCGCGCGCGCCGGGTTTGTCAAGCCTCCCGCTACGCTCGTCGGATGACCGGTCCCCCCTGCCCCCCCGGCATCTGCGGCGCGAACGTCCCGCCGCTGATCGGCAGCATCCTCACCGGCACCGGGTTGACGCTGCCGCAGGCGGCCGCCGCGCTCGAGCAGGGCCGCCCGCTGCAGCTGACCGACGTCCAGCGCCGCATCGTCGAGCGCTGGGCCGAGGAGCAGCTCGCCGCGGCGCCGCGCTGACGCTCGCGCCGCCGTTCACACAATCGAAACGGAGTGGCCGCTCCCCTTTTGCTAGCCTGTGAAGCGGACCGCACACTCCGCTTCCCGAAGGGCCGGTTTTCTCGCATGTCAGCCATCTCATCTCCCACTCCCGCGACGGCGCGTGGAGCCGACACGAACCGCTGGATCGTGCTCGTGCTCGTCTGCCTCGCGCAGTTCATGGTGATCCTCGACGCGACGATCGTGAACGTCGCGCTCCCGTCGATCCAGAAGGACCTCGGCTTCTCCCCGGGCAATCTCGCCTGGGTGATCAACTCCTACACGCTGCTGTTCGGCGGCTTCCTGCTGCTCGGTGGTCGTGCCGCCGACCTGTTCGGCCGCAAGCGGCTGTTCCTGACCGGCGTCGTCGTCTTCAGCGCCGCCTCGCTGCTGAACGGCCTCGCCACCTCGCAGGGCGAGCTGATCGCGTTCCGCGCGCTGCAGGGGCTCGGCGCCGCGCTCGTCTCGCCGGCCGCGCTCTCGATCATCATGACGACCTTTGCCGAGGGCAGAGAGCGCACGAGAGCGCTCGGCGTCTGGGGAGGCATCGCCGCCGGCGGCGCTGCCTTCGGCCTGCTGCTGGGCGGCATCCTCACGGACGCGCTGTCATGGCCGTGGATCTTCTTCGTCAACGTGCCGATCGGCGTCGCCACGTTCGTGGCGTCGCTGAGACTGGTCCCGGAGTCGAAGTCGCCACAGGCGGCGAAGGGCTTCGACATCGGCGGCGCGCTGCTCGTGACGGGCGGGCTCGTCTCGCTCGTCTACGCGATCGTGAAGGCCTCGTCCGACGGCTGGGGCTCCTCGACGACGCTCGGCTTCGGCGCGCTCGCCGTCGTGCTGCTCGTCGCATTCGGGTTCCTCGAGCGGGTCCACAAGGCGCCGCTCGTGCGACTCGGGATCTTCCGCGTCCGCTCGCTCGCGACCGCCAACGGCGTGATGCTGCTCGTGATCAGCGGCATGTTCGCGATGTTCTTCTTCGCGACGATCTACGTACAGGAGGTGCTCGGCTACTCGCCGCTGTCGGCCGGCCTCGCGTTCCTGCCGTTCAGCGCCGGCATCATCGTCGGCTCGGTCGGTGCGCAGAGCCTGATCCCGCGCCTCGGCGTGCGCAGCGCGATGCTCCTCGGGCTCGGGATCGCCACGATCGGGCTCGTGCTGATGACGCGCATCACCGCCGACGGCAGCTACCTCGGGCAGCTGCTGCCCGCCGTCGTCGTGATGTCCGTCGGGATGGGCCTCGCGTTCGTCCCGCTGACGCTGCTCGGCACGACGAACGTCGCCGGGGCGGACGCCGGACTCGCCTCCGGCCTCTTCAACACGTCCCAGCAGATCGGCGGCGCGCTCGGCCTCGCGATCCTCTCGACGTTCGCGACCTCGCACACGAAGAGCCAGCTGAGCGGCCTCGGCCATCCGGCCACGCACGTCGACCAGCTGGTCGCGCAGGTCGGCGGCTACCACGTCGCCTTCTGGATCGGCGCCGCCTTCATCGCCATCGGAGCTGGCGCGATCGCGCTGCTGATCCGGCCGCGCGACGTCGCCAGCATCGACCCACAGCAGGCGATGGCGGCGGCTGCCTAGCGTCGGCGGGGTACCCTAGGAGAGAGATGAGCACCCTGGAGCAGCCACCGAGCGCGGCCACCGGCGAGGAGCCACGTGAGCCGCGCGCCAAGCGCGCGGACGCGCGGCGCAACCGCGAGCGGATCCTCGACGCGGCCGCGCTCGCCTTCGCCGAGGGCGGCACCGAGGTCGGCGTGGCGGAGATCGCCCGCCGCGCCGGCGTCGGGACCGGGACGCTCTTCCGCCACTTCGCGACCAAGCACGACCTGCTCGTCGCGGTGATGCTCGACCGCTGCGAGGAGATGCGCGACGCGCTCCGCGCGGCGCACGAGGAGCCCGACCCCTGGACCGCCCTCGTGCGGGTCCTCAGCGAGGGCGCCCAGCTGCAGGCGCGCGACCGCTGCTTCAAGGCGCTGAAGACGTCGGAGTTGATGAGCGAGCCGTCGGTGCAGGCGCTCAGCCGCGAGCTGTTCGCCCAGCTCGGCACGATCGTCGAGCGCGCGAAGGCCGCGGGCGTGCTGCGCGAGGACGTCGTGACCGAGGACCTGCCGCAGCTGACCGACGCGATCGGCAACGTCGCGGCGCAGTGGAGCGAGGTCCGTCCCGACCTCTGGCGCCGCTACCTGACGATCATCCTCGACGGGCTGCGGCCGGGCGGCTCGCCGCTCGACGCCGAGGCGCCGACGCTCGAGGACCTCTACGCCGGCTTCGGCTGTCCCGGCGCTGCCGCCGCGTCGACCGCGGCCGCCATCTGCGCCTCGGCGACCTCCGCGTCGTAGGCCAGCAGCGACGGGAACGCGGCGACGGTCGCGAACGCCGCGAGCGTGCATGCGATCCCGCCCGAGACGACCGAGAAGCGCGGCGAGACGGCCGAGGCGACGGCGCCGCCCTCGATGTCGCCGAGCCGGGGTCCGCTCGTCACGACGAGCGAGAAGACCGATGACATCCGCCCGCGCATCGCGTCGGGCGTGACGGTCTGGTTGATCGTCGAGCGGCAGACGGCGCTGACGCTGTCCGCCGCGCCCGCGACCGCGAGCAGCGCGACCGCCGGCCACAGCGACGAGACGAGCCCCGCGCACGCGATCGCGGCGCCCCAGACGACGACGGCCCACAGCACGATCCGCCCCAACCGCCGCGCGTGCGTCAGCCAGCCGGTCGTCAGCGCCGCCACGGTCGCGCCGGCCGAGACCGAGGCGAGCAGGATGCCGGTGCCGGCCGCGCCGGCGTGGTAGACGGTCAGCGAGAGGACCGGGAAGAGCGTGCGCGGCATCCCGAACGCCATCGCCGAGAGGTCGATCGCGAACGACGCCATCAGCGCGTCCTTCGAGCGCACGAAGCGCAGCCCGTCGGCGATCGAGCGGCGGATCGAGATCGCCGCGTGCGCCTCCGCCCCCGACGGCGGCTGCGGGCTCATCGCGGTGACGGTCACGATCATCGAGAGACAGGTGGCGGCGTCGAGCGCGTACGCCACGCCGACGTCGAAGACGGCAATCAGGATGCCGCCGAGCGCCGGGCCGATCACCATCGTCAGCTGCGTCAGACCGAACATCGTCGCGAGCGCGCCGCGCAGCTGCTCGGGCGCGACGACGTTCGGCACGATCGCGCCGCGCGCAACGTTCTGCACCGCGGCGAAGCCGGCCAGCAGCCCGCCGAGCGTGTAGAGGCTCCAGAGCGGCGGCGAGCCGGCGAACGCGAGCGTCGCGAGCGCCGCCGTCAGCAGCACCAGCACGAGCTGGTCGAGCAGCAGCAGGCGGCGGCGGTCCATGCGATCGGCGAGCGCGCCGCCGAACAGCGACATCGCGACCAGCGGCACCAGCTCGAAGGCGCCGAGCAGCCCGGTCAGGAACGGCGAGTGCGTCTCGAGGTAGAGCTGGTAGGGCAGCGCGACGAGCGTCGCCTGCGTCCCGAGCGTCGTGACGAAGTTGCCGAGGACGAGCAGCCGCAGGTCGCGCGAGGCACGCAGCGGCGTGACGTCGACCGCGATGCGGGTCAGGAGGAGGCGGATGCGGAGCTGCGCCGGCACGGCGGGCCAGGGTAGCCGGGCCGGGCGCGCAGCCGCAGCACGCGCACCGCGTCGTCAGATGAGGGAAAACAAATTTGAAGGCAAAAGGTTTCGCAGCTAATCTTTTCGGACCGTACGAATCCTTGCCGAAGGGCCTGCATGAGCGAAACCTCCACTTCCCGCGCGACCGCCTCGCGCATCGAGCCGCACGTCTGGCGGATCGTGATCGTCGTCGTCCTCGGCATGATCATGTCGGTCCTCGACACGACGATCGTCAACGTCGCGCTCGACGACCTCTCGAGAGAGCTGCACACGTCGCTGACCGACATCCAGTGGGTGGCGACCGGCTACCTGCTCGCGCTCGCCGCCGTGATCCCGATCTCGGGCTGGGCCGCGACCCGCTTCGGCTCGCGCCGCCTCTACCTGATCTCGCTCGTGCTCTTCACGCTCGGCTCCGCGCTCTGCGGCTTCGCCTGGTCCTCCGGCTCGCTGATCGCCTTCCGCGTGCTCCAGGGCGTCGGCGGCGGCATGCTCGCGCCGATCGGCCAGATGATCCTCGTCCGCGCCGCCGGCCCGCGCAACCTGCCGAAGATCATGAGCGCGATCGGCGTGCCCGTGATCCTCGCGCCGGTCTTCGGCCCGACGCTCGGCGGCCTGCTGCTCGAGCACGCCGGCTGGAAGTGGATCTTCTTCGTCAACATCCCGATCGGCGTGGCCGCCGTCTCCGCCGCGCTCAGACTGCTGCCGCACGACCAGGCGCAGAAGGAGAAGGCCGGCAGCCTCGACGCGATCGGGCTCGCCCTGCTGTCGACCGGCCTCATCGCCGTCACCTACGGCCTCGCCCAGAGCGGCAGCGCCGGCACGTTCTTCGCCGGCAAGGTGCTGGTCCCGTTCCTGCTCGGCGTCGCGCTCGTGACCGCCTTCGTGCTGCGCGCGCTGCGGATCCCGAACCCGCTGCTCAACGTCCGCCTGTACGCCAACAGAGCGTTCGCGGCCGCGTCGCTGACGACGTTCTGCCTCGGCGCCGCGCTGTTCGGCGCGATGATCCTGATGCCGCTCTACTTCCAGACCGTGCGCGGCGAGGACGCCGTCCACACCGGCCTGCTGCTGATCCCGCAGGGCGTCGGCGCGGCGTTCGCGATGGGCCTCTCGGGCCGCGCGACCGAGCGCTGGGGCGGTGGCATGACGGCCCTCGGCGGCGGCATCGTCACGGTCGTCACGACGATCCCGTTCGTGCTGCTCGGCGGCGCGACGTCCTACTGGCTGATCGGGCTCGCGATGGTCCTGCGCGGCTTCGGCATCGGCATGTCGATGATGCCGTCGATGACGGCCGCCTTCACCGTCCTGAGACCGGACGAGATCAGCCACGCGACGCCGCAGCTGACGGTGCTGCAGCGCGTCGGCGGCTCGATCGGGACCGCGATCCTGGCGGTCGTGCTGCAGGGCCAGATCCGCTCGGCGGGCGGACCGAGCGCGAGCGCCGACGCGCTCGCGGGCGCCTTCGGGACCGCCTACGTGTGGGTTCTGGGCGTGACGGTCGTCGCGCTGCTGCCTACCATCCTGCTGACGATGGTCGAACGACGCGCGCGGGCCGCGCACCAGGAGCACCCGGTCGCAGCCGAGGCGCTGATCGAGGCGGCGGCATGACTCGCGCAGAGCGCTCACATGCCGGGGGCGAACTCGCCCAGGGGCTCATTCGCACGGTTCGCGGCAACTCAGAGGCGGCGGCATGACTCGCGCAGAGCGCCACGACTCAGAGGCGGCGGCATGACCCCCGTCGCCTCCGATCCCGCTCCGACCGACGCGCCGCCGGAGCGCGAGGACGTCCTCGACGGTCTGCGGCTCGCCTTCGGCGAGCTGATGGGCGCCGAGCGGCGGCTGCGGGGCCGCAACAACGAGCGCGAGGGCGCGCTCTCCTTCGCGCAGATGCGCGGCCTCTTCCTGCTCTGCGACCAGGCCGACGGGGTCACCGCCGGCAGACTCGCGAAGCTGGCGGAGCTGACGCCCGCGAGCGTCACCTCGTTGCTCGACCACGCCGAGCAGGAGGGGATCGTCGAGCGGACCCGCTCGGAGGAGGACCGGCGCGTCGTGCTCGTCTCGCTGACGGACGCCGGTCGGGCGCTGCTCGACTCCAAGCGCGGGCGCTGGCGCGCCTCCTGGGGGGGCGCGCTCGGCGACCTACCGGACGAGGACCTGGCGGCGGCGGCACGCGTGATGCGGCGCGTCGCAGGGATGTTCGATGCCTTCTGAGCGACTCCGGCTCGACGCGCTGGCCGAGCCGATCGTGCAGGCCCCGATGGCCGGCGGCCCGTCGACCCCGGCGCTGGCGGCCGCCGTCTCGGACGCCGGCGGCCTCGGCTTCCTCGCCGCCGGCCGCCGCTCGCCGGACGCGCTGCGGGCGGACATCGCGGCGCTGCGACAGCTGACCGACGCGCCCTTCGGCGTCAACCTCTTCGTGCCCGGCGCCGACGACGCCGACCCGACCGAGCTGGCCGCGTACGCGGCCGCGCTGTCGGGCGAGCAGGAGCGTCAGGGGGTCGCCGCCGGCTCCGCGCACCACGACGACGACGGCTGGGAGGAGAAGCTCGCGCTGCTGCTCGAGGCGCGCGTCGCCGCCGTCTCGTTCACCTTCGGCGCGCCGCCGGCCAGCGTCGTGCAGCGCCTGCAGGCAGTCGGCTCGGCCGTGCTCGTGACCGTCACCGAGGTCGACGAGGCACACGCCGCCGAGCTCGTCGGGCCGGACGCGCTGGTCGTCCAGGGCGTCGAGGCGGGCGGCCACCGCGGCTCGTTCTCCGACGAGGACGGACGCGGCGAGCTGGGCCTGCTCGTGCTGCTGCGGCTGGTCGTGCGCGCCGGGATCGCGCTGCCGCTCGTCGCCGCCGGCGGGATCGCCGACGGCTCCGCCGTCGCGGCGGCGCTGACGGCCGGCGCGAGCGCCGCCCAGCTCGGCACCGCGTTCCTGCGCACCGCCGAGGCGGGCACCTCGGCCGCCCACCGCGAGGCGCTCGCCGCCCCCGGCACGACCGGTCTGACGCGCGCCTTCAGCGGCCGTCGCGCCCGCGGCATCGTCAACCGCTTCCAGCGCGAGCACCGCGGGCACGCCCCGAGCGCGTATCCGCATGTCGCGCACCTGACCGGTCCGCTGCAGGCGGCCGCCGCCGCGCGCGGCGATGCCGACGCCGTCAGCCTCTGGGCCGGCCAGGCCTTCCCGCTCGCGGAGGAGCTGCCGGCGGGTTGGCTGACCCGCCGCCTCGGAGCGGACGCGCGCGCCGCGCTCGCCGCGACGGCGCAGCGCGTCACGCCCTAGGAGCCCAGCGCCGGCGGGGTGGCGTCGTTCAAGCGCACGCCGGCGAAGTCCTCGAGCACCTCGATCGCGGCGGCGAAGTCCGCGTCGCCGAGCCCGCGGCCCATCCCCGCGCTCAGCACCTCGCGCGCCGCCGCGGCGGCCGGGAACGGCGCACCGGCGGCCTGGCTGGCCTCGAGCGCGTAGCGCACGTCCTTGAGCATGTGCTCGAGCTTGAAGAGCGTCGTGAAGTCGTGCTCGAGCATCGGCCGCGCCTTCAGGTCGGCGACCGTCGAGCCCGCCGACGAGCTGCGCAGCACCTCGATCATCCGCTCGACGTCGACGCCGGCGCGCTTGCCGACCAGCAGCGCCTGCCCGAGCGTGACGAGGTTGGCGGCCGCGACCGCGTTGCAGAGCACCTTCACCGTCTCGCCGTGGCCCACCGGGCCGACATGGACGATCGTCCGTCCCATCGCCTCGAGCAGCGGGCGGGCGCGCGCGACGTCGCGGGCGTCGCCGCCGACCATGATCGTGAGCGTGCCGTCCGCGGCTCTCGGCGCCGAGCCGGTGACGGGCGCGTCGAGGAAGGCGATCCCGCGCTCGCCCAGTCGCTGGGCGAGCGTGCGGCTCGCCTCCGGCGCGACCGTCGACATGTCGATGCAGAGCAGGTCGGCGCTCGCGCGCGAGGCGACGCCGTCCTCGCCGAGCAGGACCTGCTCGACCTGCGGCCCGTCGACCAGCACGGTCACGACGACGTCGCTGGCGGCGCCGAGCTCGGCGGGCGTCGCCGCGACGGTCGCGCCGTGCTGCTCGGCCCACGCCCGGGCGGTCGCCGCGGTGCGGTTCCAGACCGTCACCTCGTAGCCGGCCGCGCGCACGCAGGCGGCCATGCGCGAGCCCATGATGCCGAGGCCGATGAAGCCGATCCGTTCCACCCGGCGACGGATCATACGCGGCACCCTGGCGGGACCCGCGGCCGCGCGTCAGGACGAGCGGGAGGGCGGCCGGCGCCGCTGCGGCGGTCGCGCGGGGCGGCGCGGAAGGGGTACGTAGGGGACGCCGCGCGCGCGATTGCCAGATGGCGCACGCGACCTCGGCGGCGGCGGCGGCGTTGGCGCGGCCGCCGCCAAACGCCGCCGAACGCCGGTGTCGCTAGGGCGTGACCTCCACGCCCTTCCAGAAGGCGACGTGGTCGCGGATCTCCGCCGCGGCCTCTCTCGGCTCGGGGTAGAACCAGGCGGCGTCCGCGTTGACGTCGTCGCCGACGCGCACGTGGTAGTAGCTCGCATCGCCCTTCCAGGGGCAGTGCGTGGACGTGTCGCTCGCACCGAAGTGCTCGCGCACGACCGAGTCGGGCGGGAAGTAGTGGTTGCCCTCGACGACGACGGTGTCCTCGCTCTGCGCGAGCGTGACGCCCTTCCAGCTGGCCTTCATCGCGACCTCCATCGAGTGATTGCCTCGGCAACGACTCTAGCGGCTCCTGACCATCCACCTTTTCGGCGATCGAGCGGCGGGTAAGGATGCGGAAAAGGAGACCCCACGCAGGAGGACGCTCGGCATGCGAGTTCGACGTACACGAGGGGCAGTCGGCGGCGTCGCCGTGACGCTGCTCGGCATCTGGGGAGCGCTGATCCCGTTCGTCGGCCCCTACTTCGACTACTCCGTCGGCCCGACCGACAGCTGGCACTGGACGACCGGACGGCTGTGGCTGTCGGTCCTGCCCGGCGCGGTCGCCATCCTCGGCGGCCTGATGATGCTGCTCTCGCGCTCGCGCCCGATGGCCGCCACGGGCGCGTTGCTCGGCATCCTCGCCGGCATCTGGTTCCTGATCGGCCCGACCGTCAGCGAGCTGTGGAACGGCGGCGTCAGCCAGGCCGGCGCGCCGCAGGGCGACCGCGGCACGCGCGTGATCGCGGAGCTCGGGTACCACATCCTGCTCGGCGGGCTGATCGTGTACTTCGCGGCAGCCGCGCTCGGGCGCCTGTCGATCCGCAGCGTGCGGGACGTCGAACGTGCCGAGGCGGAGGCGACGGCGGCGACCGCCAGCCCGGCGACGGCTGCCCCGGCCACGGCCGCGCCGGCGAGGGCGACTGCCGCTCCCGCGACGGGCGCGCCAGCCGAGCC
>JAOPZA010000182.1 GCA_025964325.1 Conexibacter sp. | reverse complement strand
CGCGACCGGCGCGCTGCCCGCCGGCGGGCGCGCGATCGTGCTCTCCGACGGCCTCGCCACGAGCGGCGACGCCGCCGGCGCGGCGGACGCCGCACGGCGCGCGGGCGTCACCGTCGACGGCGTCGCGCTGCCGCGCGCGAGCACACCGGTCGACGCGGCCGTCACGCGCTTCGTCGCGCCCTCGCCGCTGCACAGCGGCGACCCGCTCACGCTGCAGGCGACCGTCGCCAGCACCGTCGCCCACGGCGCCACGCTCGAGCTGACGCGCGACGGCGCGCCGATCGGCCGCCAGCTCGTCACCCTCCGCAGAGGCGAGAACCCGCTGCTGCTGAGCTATCGCGCGCCGTCCGCCGGCTGGCACGCGTACCGGCTGCGGATCGTCCTCGACGGCGACGCGGTCGTGGCCAACGACACGCTCGACGCGACGACGCGGGTCGCGGCGCCGCCGCGCGCGCTGATCGTCGAGGGCGCGGCCGGCCGCGCCGGCGGGCTGCCGGCGCTGCTGCGGCGGGACGGGATCGACGCGAGCACGACCACCCCCGCGGCGCTGCCGAAGGCGGCCGCCGGCCTCGCCGGCGAGGACGTCGTCGTGCTCGCCGACGTGCCCGCGCCCGCGCTCGCCTCCGCGCAGGTCCGGGCCCTGCGGTCGGCCGTGCGCGCCGGCAGCGGGCTGCTCGTGCTCGGCGGCGAGCACAGCCTCTCGCTCGGCCGCTACGCCGCCACGCCGCTCGACGCGATGCTGCCCGTCCAGAGCATCGCGCCCGGCGGCGTGCGCCGTCGCCAGCTCGCGCTCCAGCTCGTGCTCGACCGCTCCAGCTCGATGAACGACCTCGCCGGCGGCGGCCTCGATCCGAAGATCGCGATGGCGCGCGCCGCCGCCCGCTCCGCGCTCGCCTTCACCGCCCGCGACGACGACGAGCTCGGGCTCGTCGCCTTCGACGCCGTGCCCCACGTCGTCGTGCCGCTGCAGCGCGTCACGGGCGGGAACGCCGGTCCCGTCGGCCAGCAGCTCGACTCCCTCGACGCGAACGGCGGCACGAACGTTCTCCGCGGGCTGGAGAGCGGCCTCGCGCAGGTGCAGCAGAGCAGCGCGGCGGTGAAGCACCTCGTCCTGCTGAGCGACGGCGTCTCGGAGCCCGCCGACTACGCGCCGGTGCTCGCGCGCGTGCGCGGCGCCCATGTCACGCTCTCGACGATCGCGCTCGGCCGGGACGCCGACGCCGCGCTGCTGCGGCGCCTCGCGCAGCAGGGCAACGGCCGCTTCTACGACGTCCCCGACGCGCGCAGCCTGCCGCGCGTCTTCGCGCAGGAGGCACGCCGCAGCGCGCCGTCGGTCGCCGTTCGCGGGACGCTCCCGGTGACCGCGGCAGCCGCCAGCCCGCTGCTCGCGAGCCTCTCCGACCGCGCGCTGCCGCCGCTGGGCGGGACCGTCGTCACGCGGCTGCGCGACGGGGCGATCGCGCCGCTCACGACCGCGGTCAACGGCTCCTCGACGCCGGTGCTGGCCCAGTGGCAGTACGGCCTCGGGCGCGTCGTCGTCTGGACGCCAGGCGCCGGCGCCTGGGCCGGCGGCTGGCTCGACCGGCAGCCCGGCGTCTTCGGCGACGCGGCCCGCTGGAGCGAGCGCGGCGTTGCGACGCCGGCGCTCGAGCCGGCCCTCGACCCGACCGATGCCTCGCGCCTCCTCGTCGACCCGCTCGCGACCGCCGGCCGCACACTCGAGCTGGCGAACGTCGAGGCGACGCTGCGGACGCCGGCCGGCGCGACCCGTGTGCTCGACGTCGCGCAGGTCGCGCCGAGCCGCTACGCGGCCGCGCTCGCGGGCGCCGCGGCCGGCGTCTACGGCGTCGGCGTCGCGGCGCATGGCGGCGACGGCGACGCGCTGCCGTCCGCCCAGGCGCTCGTCGCCGTCCCCTACGCGGCCGAGTACGCGCTGCGACCGGCCGACACGTCCGTGCTCGGCTCGCTCGCGAGCGCGACCGGCGGCCGCCTGCGCGACGTCGCCGCTCCCGCCGCCGCGCTCACGCCGGACGGCGGCACCGCCCTCTGGCGGATACCCGCCGGCGCCACGATCCTCCTGCTGCTGGCGGCCGTCGCCGCCGGCGCGCGGCCGCGCGCGCCGTCCCGCCTAGATGATTGATTCCACGATCTCGGGCTGGCTTCGCCAGCCTTCGCGGCGCGAGGCGCACGTTGAGCGGCGCCAGCCGCCACCCGGAATCGTGCCGATCCGACCAGGATCGGCTACGACACCGGGCGACGCCTGGCATCCACCCATCACACCCCTCGCAGCATCCACGAATCCCGCGGAATCAACCATCTAGTGTCCCGAAGTTCGGTGACGGTTTCCGCGATCGGGACACTAGCGCGCCCGCTCCAGCATCTCGCCCTCACGCGCGAACGCGACCACCTGGACGAGCGGGTCGCCCTCGACGGGCGTGCGCGCGTAGGCCGCGCCGTTCGCAGCGCAGACCGCCTCGACGCGCCCGGCGAGCTCGGATGCGCGCTCGGCGTAGGCGGCCCGCACGCGCGGCGTGACGTCGACCACCATCCGCTCGCCGGTCTCGCGGTCGCGCAGCTCGACCGCGCCCGGCGCCCCTGCGAGCGCCTCGGGAACGGCCTCGACGACGTGCAGCACGACGGCGGCGCGGGCGGTCCCCGCCAGCTCCGCGACCGCCTCCTCGAGCGCCGCCGGCTCCACCAGCGCGTCGGTGATCAGGGCCGCGATCTCGACCGGCGCCTGCAGGCGCCGGTGCGCCCGGATCGCCCCGGCGAGGTCTGTGCGCATCCCGCGCGGGAGCCGCTCCAGCTCGTCGAGCAGCGACGGGATCATCTGTGGGCCGGTCAGCGGCGCGCCGCCCCAGGCCTCGCCGTCGGCCAGCACCGCGACCTGCGTGCTGTCGCCGCGCAGCAGCGCGATCGCCCCGAGCAGGGCCGCGAGGCGGTCCCCGTGACGGCGCGGCGCCGAGCCGGGCAGCCCGATCGAGCGGCTGCCGTCGAGCAGCAGCGAGAGGCCGATGTCGCGCTCGGCCGGCGAGGTCTTGACGAAGGCCTGGTGCAGGCGGGCGTAGACGTTCGCGTCGATCCGGCGGAGGTCGTCGCCGGGCGTGTATGGGCGGTACTCGACGAACTCGAGCCCGCGCGCGCCGGCCGCGCCGACCGGCTGCCCGACGAGCCCGCTCAGCACGGCATCGAGATGGACCAGCCGCAGGCGCTCGAGCTGGCGCAGCTCGTCCCCACTCAGCAGCGGCGCGTCCCCTGACGCGGCGGGAAAGGCGAGCCCGAGGGCGAGCCGTTCCGACCGCAGCAAGGCCGCAGGCCGCGGCTTCGGCGTCATGGCTCGGTCGGCACCCGCGCGACCGCGTCGCGGACGAGGTCGTCGGCCGAGATGCCGGCGCGCTCGGCGTCGAAGCTCAGCATCAAGCGGTGACGCAGCGCCGGCAGCGCGACCGCGCGCACGTCCTCGAACGCGAGGCTGAAGCGCCCGTCCATCAGCGCGGCGACGCGGCCGGCGAGCGCGAGCGCCTGCGCGCCGCGCGGGCTCGGGCCGAGTCTGACGTGACGCCGCACGTCGTCGGAGGCATCCTCGCCGTCCGGGTGCAGCGCGAGCACGAGCCGGCTGGCGTAGTCGACGACGTGGCCGGCGGCCGGAACGGCGCGCACGAGCTCGTTCATCCGCAGCAGCGTCGGGGCGTCCGCGACCGGCGCGATCACCGGCTCGGAGGAGCGCTCGGCCGTCTGGACCACCATCGCGCTCAGCTCCTCGCGCCCCGGGAAGGCGAACTCGAGCTTGAAGAGGAAGCGGTCGAGCTCGGCCTCCGGCAGCGGGTAGGTCCCGTGCATCTCGACCGGGTTCTGCGTCGCGAGGACGAAGAACGGCCGCGGCAGCGGGTGCGTCGTCGTCGCGATCGTGACGTTGCGCTCCTGCATCGCCTCGAGCAGCGCGCTCTGCGTCCGCGGCGCGGCACGGTTGATCTCGTCCGCCAGCACGAGGTTGGCAAACAGCGGGCCGGGCTGGAAGCGCAGCTCGGCGTGGCCGCCGTCGTCCTGCGTCAGCACGGTGGTCCCCGTGATGTCGGCCGGCATCAGGTCGGGCGTGAACTGGACGCGCCGCTGGGCGAGCCCGAGCGCGGCGGCGAACGCGCGCGCCATCGTCGTCTTGCCGAGCCCGGGGACGCCCTCGAGCAGCGCGTGACCACCGGCGGCGAGGCTGATCAGGATGCCGCGGATCGCCTCCTCCTGCCCGACGATCGCCTCCCCCACGGCGGCCTCGATCGCGTGCGCGATCCGCTGGAACTCCTCGGGCTCCAGCAGGTCGCCCCCGAGGGAGCGTTCCGAGGAGGGCGACCCGGTCAGGATCCCGGGGTCTTGGTTGCCGTGGCGCAGCTGCCGAAGCCGGCACGGGCGGCGAGCACGCCGACATCCGTGCCCGCGATCGTGCTGGCCGCCGTGCGCACGCCGTCCTCGTCGTTCTTCGACGCCGCCGCCTTCATCGCCGCGAGGGCGCCGTTCGACGTCTTCAAGCCGTCGAGGTAGTGCTCGAAGGTCGCGCGATCGGCCATCGTCGGCGTCAGCTTACTGAGGTCGGCGCGCAGCGAGTCGCCGATCGACTGGACGCTGCCGGCGTAGGCGGCCAGCCCGCTGACGGAGGTCGCCGCCGGGACCTTGGCGATCGCGGCGCTCGCCTTCGCGCAGGCGGCGTTCGCCTGCGCCGCGAGATCTCTGTGCGAGACCTGCGTGCTGTCCTTGCCGTTGCCGTTGCCGTTGCTGCTGCCGCCGCCGCATCCGGCGGCGGCGGCGGCGAGCGCCAGTGCCGCTGCGGCGGCGACCAGCGAGCGCCGCGCCGTCATCATCTGCCGCCGGTGATCGAGGTCGTGACGTAGGCCGCGACGTCCGCGATCTGCTTGTCGGACAGCTGGCCTCTGAAGGCCGGCATCCCGCCGCCGCCCTCGGTGACCTGTCTCGTCACGCCCGCGACCGTTCTCGCGAGCGGCATCGTCGTCAGGTCCGGACCGCCGTTGCCGCCGTGACCGGTCGGGCCATGGCAGACCGCGCAGCTGGCGGCGAACACGGATCTGCCCGCGGCCGCATCGCCCGCCGCCGGCGCCGCCGGGGTCGTGCCCGTGCCGGTCGCCGCGCCGGCCGGCTGCGTCCCCGTCGAGGGCGCCGTCGCCGTGGTCGAGCCCGCAGCCGGTTGCGTCGCGCTGCTCGAGCCGCTCGCGGACGGCGTCGGCTTGGCAGGCGTTCTCGTGACCGCCGCGACGAAGTCGGCGACCGCTCTCACGTCCTGCCCGGTCAGCAAGCCGCCCGGCATGACGCCCGCCGGCGCGATCAGCCCGTTCTTCACGACCGTCTCGACGAGCGCGGCGGGGGGTCTCAGCTGGTCGAGGTTCGGGCCGACCTTCCCGACCGCGTTGGCGGCCGCGAGCGTGTGGCAGCTCGCGCAGGTGGTGGCGAAGAGCTCACGCCCGTGCGCCTGCTCGGGCGTCAGCTTCGCCTTGACCGCGCCCTGATGAACGGTTCGCGTCGCGTCCGACGAGTTGTTCGCGATGATCAGCACGACGACCGCGATGATCACGACGGTGAGCGTCACCATCCCGGCGGTGAACGCGAGACCGCTCAGTCGGCTGGATCTCGGGGAATTGGAAGGACTCGTGGACAAGGGGGTTCTCTCCGCTGCGTGCGACGCGTACCGGGGCCGGGATCTCCAACGATCCGAGACGTACGTGTCTCAGTTCTAAGATTTTCGGATCGTATCATCGGACGCCGCCGCGACCTCGGCTCCTCACTCCCACGCACAGCGCGCTGTCACGGTGACGCTCGCGCCAGTTTCCCGCCGGCGGGCCGTCCGAAGCGCAGCGGCCAGGGTTAACGGCGCGTTCACACGCGAATCGTCCGTCCTGGCGGCGTTTTCTCGACCTCGACCGGTCCCGCGGCGACGGCCGCCGACGAGATCGGCACACTCTCAGGTGATGTCCTTCCCCGCTCAGCCCGATCCCCACGTGATCGTCCTCTTCGGCGCGACCGGCGACCTCGCGCGACGGAAGCTGCTCCCGGGGCTGCTGCGGCTCTCCGAGGCCGGGCTGATGCCGGAGCAGTTCCGGCTCGTCGGGACCTCGCTCGACGAGATGGACGACGAGGACTTCCGCGCGTTCGCCCACGACGCGTGCATGGAGTTCGCCCGCGCCGCCGTCCTCGACAACGGCTGGAGGACGTTCGCGCCGCGACTCACGTACGTCCCGCAGTCGGCCGGCGGCGGGGCCCTCGCCGACGCCGTGCACGCGGCCGTCGACGAGCTCGGCGGAGCGGACGCCGGCGTCCGCATCCTGCACTACCTGAGCGTGCCGCCGTCGGTCGCGAGCAGCGCGATCGGCCTGCTGGCCGACTCCGGCCTGGCGGAGAACTCGCGCGTCGTGATGGAGAAGCCGTTCGGCACGGATCTCGACAGCGCCCGCAAGCTCAACGCCACCGTGCACGAGGTCTTCGAGGAGCACCAGGTCTTCCGCATCGACCACTTCCTCGGCAAGGAGGCGGCGCAGAACGTGCTCGCGCTGCGCTTCGCGAACGGCCTGTTCGAGCCGATCTGGAACCGCCAGCACATCCACCACGTGCTGATCGAGGTGCCCGAGACGCTCGGGATCGGGATGCGCGCCAACTTCTACGAGGCGACCGGCGCCTACCGCGACATGGTCGTCACGCACCTCATGCAGGTGCTCGCGTTCGTCGCGATGGAGCCGCCGACGTCGCTCGAGCCGCACGCGATCACGGAGGAGAAGAACAAGGTCTTCCGCTCGCTCAAGCCGCTCGACCCCGACCACGTCGTGCGCGGCCAGTACCGCGGCTACCGCGACGAGCCCGGCGTCGCCGCCGACTCGGAGACCGAGACGTTCGTCGCGCTGCGCTGCGAGGTCGACAACTGGCGCTGGTCCGGCGTGCCGTTCTACCTCCGCACCGGCAAGCGGATGGCGGAGAGCGCACGCATCATCTCGATCTCCTACCACGAGCCCCCGCACGGGATGTTCCCGGCCGAGTCGGGCGTCCGCAGATACGGGCCCGACCACCTCACGTTCGACCTCGACGAGCGCTCGCGGATGTCGCTCTCGTTCTACGGCAAGCGCCCGGGTCCCGGGATGCAGCTCGACAAGGCCAGCATGCAGTTCTCGCTCGAGGGGACCGGGAAGGAGCTCGAGGCGCTGGAGGCCTACGAGCGCCTGATCCACGACGCGATGGTCGGCGACCACACGCTCTTCACGACCGCCGACGGGATCGAGCGGCTGTGGGAGGTCTCGGCCCCGCTGCTCGCGTCGCCGCCGCCGCTGCAGCCCTACGAGCCCGGCACCTGGGGCCCGGACGCGATCGACGACCTGATCGCCCCGTACCGCTGGCGGCTGCCGTTCGAGCGCAGATGGCGCAGAAGCATCTGAGCCGGCCGCGTTGGCGCGACCGACACGGTGGGTAGGTTGACGCGCAATGTCCGCTGAGCCAGAAGGTCCCACGCCCCCCGTCCCCTCCGGAGCGGAGGCCGCCGCGCCGCCCGTCGGCGCCGCGACCCCACCGGCTCCCGAGCCTGCGCCGGTCCCACGCGAGCCCCGCATCTCGCATGCGGAGCGGGTCGCGTCGGCCGCCTGGCAGGGTCTCTCCGAGCGCCACGGCCTCCGTGCCGGGCTCGCCGGCGTCCTCCTCGTGGTCGTGGGGCTGCTGCTCGGTGCGCAGTCGGCGGTCGCCGTCTCGCTGCTGGCGGTCGGTGTCGCGATGCTCGTGATCGGCTGGGCCGGCTCGCGTCTGCGGGGCCGCTTCGCGATCGACTTCGGCCCCGAGGGGACGTCGATCGAGCTGCGGGCGCACGTCGCGTCACCCGTGCGTCCGCGCGCGGCGACGATCGAGCCCCCGGAGACGGAGGCGTCGCCGCGGATCTACGCGATGGCGCGGCGCGACGCCGTCGGCGAGGGCGCGCGCGCCGCGGGCGCCGCCGGTCGCGCCTCGG
>JAOPZA010000142.1 GCA_025964325.1 Conexibacter sp. | reverse complement strand
GAACTCGTTCGGGAGCAGCCGCCAGGCCAGCTCGAGCTCGCCGACGACCGCGAGCCCGCGAGCGCGCGCGGCCGCGACGACGGGTGCGTCGTGCGGGACGCCGGGGCTCTTGACGAGCGTCCCGGCGCGGCTGACGAGTTCGGTCCCAGCGGCATCCAGATGCACTTCGACGCCCGCCGCGCGAAGCCTGCCGACATCTGGCGTGCCCGCATCCAGTCCGATCACCTCCTCCCCACGGGCACGCAGCGCGAGCGCGGCGGCGACGCCGGAGCGCACGAGGCCGACCACCAGGAAGGGGCCTGGCGGCAGCGGCGGACGGGCGCGGTCGGGCGGGGTCCTCACCTACTTGATGCTCTGCTGGAAGAGCGTGAAGCCGACGGCGGCGCAGACCGCGGCGATGATCCAGAAGCGCAGGATGATCTTCGTCTCCGACCACCCGCGCAGCTCGAAGTGGTGGTGGATCGGCGCCATCAGGAAGACGCGCTTGCGGAAGGTCTGGAAGGCGAAGACCTGGATCGCGACCGACAGCGTCTCGAGCACGAAGATGCCGCCGAAGATCACGAGCAGGACCTCGGTCTTCGTCATCACCGCGAGGCCGGCGATCGCCCCGCCGAGCCCGAGCGAGCCGGTGTCCCCCATGAAGATGTTGGCTGGGAAGGAGTTGAACCAGAGGAAGCCGACGCAGGCGCCCACGAGGCAGCCGGCGAGCAGCGTCAGATCGCCCTGCCCGGTCGTGATGTACGTGATCCCGATGTAGGCCAGCAGCACGATCGCCGCACAGCCGGCGGCGAGGCCGTCGAGCCCGTCCGTCAGGTTGACGCCGCTCGTCGTGCCGGCGACGACGAGGTAGATGAAGACGGGATAGAAGACGCCGAGGTCGATCTGCGCGTCGACGATCCGCAGTCTCAGCGTGTCCGGGAGGTGCGCGCCCTTCGTCGCCGCCAGCCACAGCCCGATCGAGATCGCGATCGTCGCGAGCAGCTTCGTGCGGCCGCGGACGCCGAGCGAGCGGCGTCGCACGATCTTCGTGAAGTCGTCGACGAAGCCGATCAGCGCGCAGGCGAGCGCGGTGCCGAGCACGCCGACCGACTTCCAGTCGTACTTCGTCAGGATCAGGAACGGGATCGCGACCGCGGTGAAGATGATCAGGCCGCCCATCGTCGGCGTGCCGGCCTTCGCGTGATGGCCCTCCGGGCCCTCCTCGCGGATGTTCTGGCCGAACTCGCGCTCGCGGATGAACGCGATGAAGCGCGGACTGAGGAAGATGCACATCAGCAGCGAGGCGGTCCCCGCGATCAGGACGCGGCCCATCTAGTGGTCCGCCCCGACCGGCGCCGTGAGCGCCTCGGTCACGGCGCGCAGGCCGACGCCGTAGGAGCCCTTCACGAGCACCGTGTCGCCGGCGGCGAGCAGCGCCGTAAGCTCGCGCGCGGCCGCCGCGGCGTCGGCCAGCGCGAGCGACTCGCCGCCGTACGCCGGCACCATCGCGGCCGCGAGCGGCCCCACGGCGACGAGCAGGTCGACCCCGCGATCGGCGGCGTGAGCGCCGATCTCGGCGTGGTAGGCGCGCTCGCGCGGCCCCAGCTCGAGCATGTCGCCGAGCACCGCGACGCGGCGTCCATCGCCGGCCGTCGCGGCGAGGTCGTCGAGGGCCGCACGCATGGACATCGGGTTGGCGTTGTAGCAGTCGTCGATGACGGTGACCCCGTTCGCGAGCCGGTGGCGCCGGCCGCGGTGGCTGGAGAAGGCGACCGCGACGCGACCCGCGGGACGGACGCCGATCGCCCGCGCGGCGGCGAGCGCGGCCAGCAGGTTGGCGCGCAGATGAGCCTGCGGGAAGTCGACCTCGAGCTCGACCAGCTCGCCGCCGGCATCGACCACGAGGCGCTCGCCCTCCTGCGAGAGCAGCCGCACGTCGCCGCCCGGGCCGAACGTGACGGTCGCGACGTCGTCGCGGCGGTGGCGCTCGAGCAGCGCCTCGCCGGCCGGCAGGACGGCCGTGCCGCCGGGGCGCAGGCCCGCGATCAGCTCCGCCTTCGCCGCGGCGACCGCCGCGAGCGAGCCGAGCTGCTCGAGGTGGACGGGCCCGACGTTGATGATCAGTCCGACGTCGGGCTCGGCGATCGCGGTCAGCTCGGCGATCTGACCCGAGCCGCGCATCCCCATCTCGAGCACGAGCGCCTCGGTGCCGGCGGGCGCGCGCAGCAGCTCGAGCGGCAGCCCGATCTCGGTGTTGAAGTTCTCGCGGCTCGCGACCGTGCGCCGGTGCGGCGCCAGCAGCGCCGTGAGGATGTCCTTCGTCGACGTCTTGCCGGTCGAGCCGGTGACGCCGATGACGGAGCAGGCCAGCTCGCGACGCCAGGCGCGTGCGAGCGCCTGCAGCGCGGCGAGCGGCTGCTCGGCGGCGAGGACGGCGCCGGCCGCCTGCGGGCCCGCGATCCCCTCGGCGTGCTCGGGCGCGACCAGGACGCCCCAGGCGCCGGCCGCGAGCGCCTGGGCGGCGAAGCGGCCGCCGTCGACGCGCTCGCCCGGCAGGCCGACGAACAGCGTCCCGGGAGCGGCCTCGCGCGAGTCGATCGCGACGCGCTCGGGACCGCCGTCGCCGACGGTCGCGCCGGACGGCGGTGCGACCAGGCGGGCGCGCGCCGCCTCCGCGACGCGGTGCGGGGACCAGCTCCTCATGACCTCGCGGCCCCGGCCGCCGCGGCGCCCCGCAGCGCATCGCGCGCCACCGCGACGTCGTCGAACGGGACCTTACGGCCGCCGGCGAACTCCTGCCCCTGCTCGTGCCCCTTGCCGGCGATCACGACGACGTCGCCGGGTCGCGCGGCGCCGATCGCGGCCGTGATCGCGGCGCGGCGATCGACGTCCCAGGCGACGTCCTCGCCGCTCCCGGCGAGGATCTCGCGAATGATCGCCTCCGGCTCCTCCGAGCGCGGGTTGTCGGAGGTGACGATCACGCGATCGGCCAGCCGGCGGGCGATCGCGCCCATCAGTGGGCGCTTGCCGCGGTCGCGGTCGCCGCCGCAGCCGAAGACGCAGTGGACCTCGCCGGCGGTCAGGCCGCGCGCGGCCGCCAGCGCGTTCTCGAGCGAGTCGGGGGTATGCGCGTAGTCGACCAGGACGGCGAACGCCTGCCCCTCGTCGACCGGCTCGAACCGTCCCGGGACGCGGCCGGCGTGCGGCAGCGCGGCGGCGATCCGCTCGAGCGGCACGCCGAGCGCCCGCACCGCCGCGACCGCGCCGAGCACGTTCTCGACGTTGAAGCGGCCGGGCAGCGGCGTGCGGAGCGCGATCGGCCCCTCCGGCGTGAGGGCGGTGAAGCGGGAGCCGGTCAGGCCGCTCTCCAGCTCCGTGGCGCGGTAGTCGGCCTCGGCGTCGATCGCGGTCGTGACGAGCCGGCCGGGCGCACCCGTCGCCGCGTCCGCTCCGCGCTCGCGCAGCTCACCCGCCAGGCGGCGGCCGTAGGCGTCGTCGACGTTGACGACGGCGACGCCGGGAGCGCTCTCGAACAGGCGCCGCTTGGCGAGGTAGTACTCCTCCATCGTCTGGTGGAAGTCGAGGTGGTCCTGCGTCAGGTTCGTGAAGATCGCGGCGGCGAAGCGGACGGCGTCGGCGCGGTGCAGCTCGAGCGCGTGGGAGGAGACCTCGATCGCGCAGGCGACGTCGCCGCCGTCGAGCATCGTGCGGAAGTCGCGCTGCAGCTCGATCGCCTCGGCGGTCGTCCGCTCGACACCGCGCTCGCGGCCGCCGAGCACGGCGGTGACGGTGCCGAGCAGCCCACATTGGCGCCCGACCGCTTCGAGCAGCGCGCGGACGAGGAACGCGCTCGTCGTCTTGCCGTTCGTCCCGGTGATGCCGATCACGTCGAGCCGGGCCGTCGGATCGCCGTTGAAGCGCGCCGCGGCGGGGGCCATCGCGGCGCGTACGGAGGGCACGAGCACCTCCGGCACGCCGAGCCCGAGCGAGCGCTCGACGACGAGCGCGACGGCTCCGCGCGCCACCGCGTCGGGGGCGAAGTCATGACCATCGCGAGTGAAGCCGGGCACGCAGAAGAACAGGGTTCCCGGCGCGACGCGGCGATTGTCGTAGGCGAGCGCGGCGATCTCGAGATCGGCACTGCTCGCGGACGGCACGGCGACGGTGCCGGCCATCACGTCCTGCAGCCTCATCGCGACCCGAGTCTACCCGGGCGCCCGGCGCGGACCGCTGCCGGCGGTCGGCTCAATTCGGCTTGATGCCGAGATAAGGCAACGCGAACGCGACGATCTTCTGGAACGCGGGCGCGGCGACCTGAGCGCCGTAGATCGAGCCCTGCGGCTCGTCGACGACGACCGCGACGAGCAGCTTCGGGTTGCTCGCAGGAGCGAAGCCCATGAACGACGCCACGTACTTCGTCTTCGAGTACTCGTGGGTCGTCGGATCGACCTTGTTCGCCGTCCCGGTCTTGCCGCCGAGGTCGTAGCCGGGGATCACGGCCTCGTGCGCGGTGCCGCCCGGCGCCAGGACGCCCTTGAGCATCGTGCGGACGCTCGCCGCGGTCGCGGGCGAGATCACGCGCTGGCCTCTCGGCTCGGCCACCGTCCTGCCGCCGATCTTCTCGATCAGGCGCGGGGCGCGCAGGATCCCGCCGTTCGCGATCGCGGCGTAGGCGGCGATCATCTGCATCGGCGTGACCGACTGCCCCTGGCCGATCGGCAGGTTCGCGATCGAGGAGCCCGAGTACTGCGCGTAGGTCGGCACGATCCCCTGCTCCTCGCCGGGCAGCGCGACGCCGGTCGGCTTGCCGAAGCCAAAGCGGGAGACCCAGGTCGAGAAGCGCCGCGCACCCGTCATCAACGCGATCTGCACGGCTCCGATGTTGCTCGACTGCGCCAGCACCTGGGAGACCGTCAGCGTCTCGTCGCCGTGGGCCTCGTCGTCGTGCAGGATGCGGTCGGCGACTCTGAGCTCGTACGGCACATGGATCGGGGTCTCGGGGGTGACCGTGCCGTCCTCGATCGCCGAGGCGACCGTGAACGCCTTGAAGGTGGAACCGGGCTCGTAGGTGTAGCCGACGGCGCGGTCCTGCGTGGCCGTCGTCGGTGCGCCCGCCACGTCGTTGGCGTCGACGCGCGGCCAGTTCGCGAGCGCCAGCACCTCGCTCGTCTGCGGGTTCATCACGATCGCGGTCGCGCCTCTCGGCTTGTAGACCTCGCCGACACCTCTGAGGACGGACTCGACCTTGTCCTGCAGGCCGGCGTCGAGTGTCAGCTGGACGTCCTTGCCGGGCCGCGTCGGGCGCTGGTCCTGGATCGAGATCGGCTGGCCGAGCGCGTCGTTGACGATCTTGCGGATCCCGTCCTGACCGCGCAGGATCCGGTCCTCGCCGTACTCGAGGCCGGTGCCTCTGCCGGGCGTCGCGCTCGCGAGGCCGAGCAGCTGCGACGCCAGCCAGCTGCGCGGATAGGTCCGCAGCGAGCTCGGCGTCAGCGTGATCCCCTCGACCCGCAGTGTCTGGATCTTCGTCGCGTTGGCGGCCGGCAGGCGGTGGGCGAGGTACACGAAGCCGCCCGGCTGGGAGATCTTCTGCAGCACCTTCGCCTGGTCGAGGTTCAGCAGCGGCGCGAGCTGGCCGGCGACCTTCAGCTTGTCTCTGATCAGGTACGGCGTCGCCGAGACGTCGCTGGCCGCCTCGCTGACGGCGAGGACGGAGCCGTGGCGGTCGGTGATCGTGCCGCGCGGAGCCGGCAGCTGGATGTTCTGCACCTGCTGCGTCGCGGCGGCGCGCTTGAGCCCCGGCGCCTTGACGGCGCCGAGCCAGCCGGCGCGGAGCAGCGCGATCCCGAGCAGGCTGACGAAGACGAGGAAGAGGAGGCCGATGCGGCGGTCGGTCAGACCCGGCACGCCCCGCTCCTAGCCGCCGTTGCCGGCGGCGGCGCCGGTGCCGGTCGTATCCGTGGCGCCGGTGCCGGCGATGCCGGTCGTGCCGGTGCCGGTCGTGCCGGTGCCGGTCGCCCCGGTCGTCCCCGTGCCGGCCGTGCCCGTGCCGGTCGTCCCGGCGGTGCCCGTGCCGGTCGCCCCGGCGGTGCCCGTGCCGGTCGCCCCGGTGGTGCCGGCGCCGGCCGTCCCGGCGGTGCCCGTGCCGGTGGTGCCGGTGCCGGTCGTGGCCGTGCCGCTGGTGTCCGTGGACGTCGCTGCCGCCGTCGTGCTGACGTTGCCGGCGGCGGCGGCCGCCACCGCGGCGGCGCCTGCCGCCGGGACGCGGATCCCCGCGATCGCCTTGGCGGCGTCGCCGGAGCCGGCCGCGACGAAGCGCGGGGAGCCCTGCGGCGGCATCACGAGGCCCATCGCTCTGCCGAGAGCGAGCACGCGGTCGCTGTCGGCGAGAGCGGAGTTCGAGGCGCGCAGCGCCGCGTTCTGCTGCTCCAGCAGGTTGCTGCGCTGCACGGCATCGCCGATCCCGGAGTTCATTCTCAGCATCGAGACCTGCAGCATCACGATCCCGATCAGCAGGCCGCCGATCAGCACGATCCAGGTGCGACCGCCGATCAGGCGCTCGAGCAGCCGGTGGTCGGGCAGCGCGCGGACCCAGCGCGCGACGCGCTGGCCGATCGGCAGGTCGCGGCGCGCCGGGCGCGGAACCGCGACCGGGCGACGGCGCGGGACGTGCGGAAGCGATTCGCGCAGCGGCAGCGCGACGGCAGCCGCAGCGGCCGCGGCGACGCGAC
>JAOPZA010000086.1 GCA_025964325.1 Conexibacter sp. | reverse complement strand
CCGCTGCGCGCGGCCGGAGCCGCGCCGGCGGCGCCGGCGAGCGCGGTGACGGCCGCGAACGCGCCGGCCGTGGCGGTCAGGGCAGCGGTGCGGCGGAGCGAGATGAGTCCGTTCATCTGGGGACGGGTCCTTTCGTTGCGGGGAGCGGCGGAGCCTAAAGCGTCCGGCCGTCGGAGCCGATGGGGGATGCACGACCCCCGCGCCACGATCGCCGCGGCCTCGGACGGCATCCAACGCGGCGCGATCCTCCCGCTCGTCGCGATGGCACTCGCCGTCCTGCGACGACCGTCGTCGCGGTGGCGTTCGTCGGCGGGCGCCTCGAGTCGCACCGCCCGCATCACCGCACGCGCCACCCGCACCTGGACCGCGCGCATCCCTGAGCGCAGCCGCTCCGAGGCGCCGCGGCGCCTATCCCTACGGGCGCGCGCGTCAAAGACTGCGGTCGACAACGCCGCAGCCGCGCTCTAGCGTCGCGGCGATGTGCCAGGGAAGGCGGGCGCGAGCCCGGACGAGCGGAGTCGTCGCCGGACTGTGCGCCTTCGCGCTGGCAGGCGGCTCGGCGGCCGCGCGGCCCGTCGTCGTCGGCTTCGACGACCTGCCGGCGGGGACGACGGTCGGCGAGCAGTACGCGGCGCTCGGCGTCAGCTTCGGTCAGACCGCCTTCGGGGCCTCCGACGCCAAGCCGACCGTCGTCGCGAGCCCCCAGGCGAGCTCCGCGCCGCAGGCCGGCCAGCTGCACTACGACCCGTTCAACGACTTCAGCTCGGTCGACGTCCGCTTCGACCTGCCGCAGGGCGTCGTGCGGCTGCGCGGCTGTCGCGCCGCGCTTCCCGGCGACGGGCCCGCGACGACGGTCCCGTTCAGCGCTGCCGCGTTCGCCCGCGACGGGACGC
Organism: Conexibacter sp.; assembly: GCA_025964325.1. GTDB lineage: Bacteria > Actinomycetota > Thermoleophilia > Solirubrobacterales > Solirubrobacteraceae > Conexibacter. Next base: position 5,447 of record JAOPZA010000086.1, on the reverse strand, counting down.
AGCTCGACTCCGAGACCGTCAGCTGCAGACCCGGCGGCGCGCCGGCGCTCCTGACCCTCACCGGCAGCGCGATCGCGAGCATCGTCGTCGGCAACCCGCTCACGGGTTGGATCGTCGACGACCTCGCGTTCGAGGCGCCCGAGCTTCCGCCCGTCCCGCCGCCGGGCAGACCGCCCGGCGGCCCGCCGCTCCCGCCGCCGCCGGCACCCGTCGCACCGGACTTCGGGATCGCGCGCGGCTCCGGGGCCCTCCTCGCCTCCTCCCCGGTCGTCCTGCGACCGGGCAGCCAGCAGACGATCGAGCTCCGCCTGCACCGCAACGCCACCTCGAGCGGCCGCGTCGCGCTGTCGGCGACGGGCCTTCCGCGCGGCGTGACGGCCGCCTTCGGACCCGACCGCCTCGACGGCACCGCCGATGCCGCGGCGAAGCTGACGCTCACCGCCGCCCCGACCGCCGCACCGACCCGCGGCGACGTGACCGTCGTGGCGACGCCCGTCGACGCGACCGCCGGCACGGCCGCGCGCACCCTCGCGCTCGACCTGCTGGTGCAGGGGAACATCGCCGCCCGCGTCCAGGGCATTGAGGTCACCCAAGCCGTCCAGACCTACGACCAGCCGCGGCGCACGACCTACACCGGCGTGGCGCTCGTCAGAGGCAAGAAGACGGTGGTGCGCGTCTTCGCCGACTACGCCGGCACCGAGCCGACCGGCGGCGCCACGCGCCGTCCGCGCTTCGGCATGGTGCTCTTCGGGGCGAGCGCGTCCGGCGCCGCGCTTCCCGGCGGCCCGCTCTTCCCCGAGTGGGCGCCGGATGCGCAGGACCTCTCGATCAACGACGCGGCGCTGACGGCCGACGAACGCAACTCCGCTCGCGGCGCCTTCACGTTCACGCTGCCCGACGCGTGGACGCACGGGCCGATCGCGCTGACCGCGAGAGCGGTCGGCTCGCAGCTGCGCCCGATCGACCTGATCGGCCCGACGACGGGCTCGGCGCTCTGCCTCCTCACCGCATGCGGCGCCAGGCCGCAGTGGACGCTGCGGGGCATCGACTTCCGCGATCCGCCGCCCGCCTGGACGATCAGCGTCGTGAAGCTGATCGCCGTCCTGCACGCGGGCAGACTCCACGACGGCCCGATCACCGAGATCCGCGACCCGACGACGCAGCCGGACCGCGTCTTCGCCAAGCTGCTGGCGCTCTCGCCGCGGCCCTTCGCCTTCCTCGACGCCGAGGACCGCGCCGCGCCGTGGGCGCGCTACCGCGCCGTCCGCTTCGGCTCGGACGTCGCGCTGTGGGAGCCGACGGACCAGTTCGACGAGGACGTCGGCCGGCCCGGCAACGCGACGATCGGGCTGTTCGACTGGCAGCCCGGCGCGGGCGTGACGTTCGGACGGGTCTCCGTCGGGACGCTCGACGCGTTCCCGGGCGGCGACCTGACGCGACCCGTCACGGTGGTCGCCCACGAGCTCTTCCACACGCTCGGCTTCCGCCACGCCTCGACCTCCTGCGGTGCGAAGGACGGCGAGCCGTGGCCGGTCGCCGACGGACGCATGGACTCGGTCGGGCTCGACACGACGCCGGGCTCCGGCGGCAGCGGCGGCGACGCGCCGCCCTACCGCGTGATCGCCGACACCGCGGCGCATCCGACCTACGACCTGATGTCCTACTGCGGCCTCTCGCTCGGCGATCCCGACCACTGGATCTCCGCCCGCAACTGGAATCGGGCGCTCGGCGTCGCGCCGCCGCCGCACTACATCGCCCTCGGCAGGGTCACGCTCTCGGTGCACGCCGTGGTCGTCGGCACGTCGGTGCGGATCACGTCGGTCGCGGCCCGTGGCGGATCGGCCGCGACGGCCGCGACCGCCTCCCCCTACACGCTCGTCGCCCGCGACGCGGCCGGCCGCGTCGTCGCCTCCAAGCCGCTGCGACAGCAGACGCTGGAGGGCGGCGCCGGCGCGCAGCGAAGCGTCGTGCTCGAGGGCGAGGCTCCGGTCGGCGCCACCGCGCGCGTGGAGATCGTCGCGAACGGCGGCGTCGTCGCGGCGCGCTCGCGCAGCCGCCACGCGCCGCACGCACGCGTCCTCTCGCCGCGCCGCGGGAGCCGCGTCGGCGGCGACGGCGGCGTGACCGTGCGCTGGACGGCGGCGGATCCAGACGGCGGCGCGCTCGACCTCAGCCTCGACTACTCGCACGACGGCGGCCGCAGCTTCCGCAACGTCTTCGCGGGCCCCGCCGACCGCCGCAGCGTCCGGCTCCCAGCGGCGCTGCTGGCGGCGAGCGCGAACGCGCGCCTGCGTCTGCGCGTCAGCGACGGCTTCACGACGACGACCACCACGTCCGCGCGCTTCGCCGTCGCCTCGCGCCCGCCGGAGGTCCGCATCCTCGAGCCGTCGGCGCCGGCCCACGTCGACGCCGGCGGGACGGTCCTGCTGCGCGGCGCGGCGCGCGACGATCGCGACGCGCCGATCACGGGACGGCGGCTGCGCTGGCTGGCAGGCGGTCGGCTGCTCGGCAGCGGGCCGTCGATCGCCGTCGCACTGCCCGCCGGAACGCGGCGGATCGTGCTCGCGGCGACCGACCGCTCCGGCCGCGTCGCAACCGCGTCGGTCGGCGTGCGGCTGCGAGCGACGACGCCGTTCTTCCTGCGCCTCGACGTGCCGTCGCGCATCGCACCGAGGGCGCGAACGGCGACGCTCGTCGTCGCGAGCACCCAGCCGGCGACGCTCCGCGTCGGCGCTCGCCGCTTCGCGGTCGGCGCGGCTGCGCGTCGCATCCGCGTCCCCGTGCGCCCCGGCCGGACGACCGTCACGCTGCGCCTGACGCTGACGGCCGGCGGCACGGCGAGCACGCGCACGGTCGCGCTCCAGCGCCGCTGAGTCGGGCGTCTCCCTGACCCGCGTCGCCGTCTCGGTTCGCTCGGGAGGCTGCGCGGTGTCAGCGCTCGCGGCGATACGCGCGCGCGGTGCTCTCGAAGCGACGGCGGTCGCGCTTCGTCGGCCGCCCGCCCTGGTCGCTGACGGGCGTCGGCGCCGCCAGCCGGCGCTCCTCCGCCAGGCGCTCGCGCGCCTCGCGGCTCTCGGCCGTCTCCTCGTACAGCGTGACGGCCTCGCTGGCCGGTCCGCGGCGCTGCGCCGTCCCCCGCACCACGACGGTCCGGCGCACCGCGCCGGTCGTCAGCTCGACGCGGTCGCCGGCCTGGATCTCCTTGCTCGGCTTGACGGCGATCCCGTTGACCTGCACGCGGCCGCCTCTGGCAGCGTCGGCGCCGAGCGGACGCGTCTTGACGAGCCGCGCGGCCCACAGCCATCTGTCGACGCGCACCGGGGTCGATCGATCGTGCATGCGACCAATGCTCTCACGTCGCCGGGGCGCCGTCCGCGGCGCGGCCCAGCAGCGGAGCGAGCGCGGCGCGCCCGTCGACGCCGAGCTTCACGAACGCGCTCGCGAGGTGGCTCTCGACGGTCTTCTCGCTGAGGAAGAGCTCGGTCGCGATCGCCCGGTTGGTGCGGCCGCCGGCCGCCAGCGTCGCGACCTCGCGCTCGCGCGCGCTGAAGCGAGCCGACCCCCTGCGCGTCCGGCCGCCCGCCGCGCCCGCGGCGGCTGACGCGCCGGCCGATCCGGCGCAGCTCGCGGATCGCCTCGCCGCGCAGCCGTTCGGCGCCGCACGCGAGCAGCGTCGCCTCGGCCGCGCGCAGCTCGACGGCGGCGCCGTCGCGATCGCCGAGCGCGACGAGCGCGCGCGAGCAGGAGCTGCGTCCGCGCCGCCTCGACCGGCGCCTCGAGCGGCTCGATGCGGTCGCGCGCCGCGCGCGCCAGCTCGGCGGCGGCCGCCGCGTCGCCCGCGACGAGCAGCAGCTCCGCCTCGGCGCGGTCGGCCATCGCGACGGCGAACGGCAGCTCGCCGTCCGCAGCGACCGCGCGCGCGTCGTGGACCCAGCCCTCGGCAGCGCTGCCGTCGCCGGCCAGCAGCGCGGCGCGCGTCAGCAGCTCGTAGCACGCGGCCCGCTGCCCCGGGAAGCAGCGCGGCAGCTCGGGGCCGCCGTTCAGCTCCAGCGGCACGTCGGCCGCGCGCTCGCCGTTGCCGGCGGCGATCAGCACGGCGGCGAACGCCCAGCCGCACCCGGCCGCGATCGTCGAGGGGCCGAGCCGCGCCGCGCCCGCGACCGCCTCCTCCCCCGCCCGCATCGCGGCGGCCAGGTCGCCCGCCGACTCGAGCGCGGTGCAGAGCGCGTAGAGCGCCCACACGAGCGTCGGCTCGTTGCCGGTCGCGCGCGCCTCCTCGACGGCGGCGTCGGCAACGTCCACCGCGTCCGCGACGTGCCCGCTGCCGAAGAGCGCAAGCGAGCGCCCGACCATCAGCTCCGTCACGAGCGCGACGCGGCCGCTCGCGCCCGAGATCTCGATCCCGCGGGCGAAGCTGACGCCGGAGCTGACGAAGCGGGTCAGGAACCACTGCGCCCAACCGAGGTAGAGCAGCGTCTCCAGGCGCAGGCCGAGCGTGGCGTCGTAGAGCTGGCCGACGAGCGCGACCGCGACGTCGGTGGCCTCCCTCGCCCGCGCGACGTCGCCGGAGGAGCAGTCGGCGAAGGCGAGCGCCGCGCTCGCGGCCGCCCGCTGGCCCTCGTCGCCCAGCGCGGCCGCGTCCTCGAGCGCCTCCGCGGCCGTGCTGCGCATCAGCCCGAAGTCGGCCGCGAGCGACGCGTGCGCGACCAGCTCGAGCCGCAGCGTCGTCGCGTCGCGACCGTGCTGGTCGGTCAGCTCGCCGAGCGCGGCGACGAGCCGCGCGCGCGCCCCGTCGTGCTGCCCGAGCAGGCGCTCGACGCCGGCGCACGCCGCGATCAGCGCGATCCGCTCGCCACCGGCCGGGAGCGGCAGCGCCAGCATGGCGAGCAGGATCCGTCGCGCCTCCTCGAAGCGGCCGGCGGCCGCGAGCGCCGGCGCGAGCGCCTGCAGCAGCGCGGGGCGCCGGCCGCTTCCCGGACCGTGCTCGGGAACCAGCCGCAGCGCGGCCTCGAGCCACCGCACGCTCGTCGCGGGCGCGACCGCGACGAGCTCGGCGGCGGCCGCCGCGAGCAGCTCGACGGCGTCGCCGTCGCCCCGACCCGCCGCCTGCTCGACGTGGTGCGCACGCGCCGAGGCGCCGGCCCCCCACGTCTCCAGCGCGGTCGCCGCGCGACCGTGGGCGGCGGCACGCCAGCCGCGTCTGCTCGCCTCGTAGACGGCGCGTCGGACGAGCGGGTGGCGGAACCCGAACCAGCGCGGCAGCTCGGTCGAGCGGACGAGGTCGGCGTCGAGCAGCGCGTCGAGCGCGACGAGCGCCCGCGGCTCGGACAGCGCCGCGACGTCCGCGGCGAAGCCCAGCTCGCACGGATCGCCGGCGACCGCCGCCGCCTGCAGCAGCTGCCGCGCGTCGGGCGGGAGCGGGGCGAGCTCGGCGGTCAGCGCGGCCG
>JAOPZA010000067.1 GCA_025964325.1 Conexibacter sp. | reverse complement strand
TTTGCCTGCTGGGCGCCGCTCGCGGAAAACCGGCACTGGTTAATCTCATACGACGTCGCGCTGCGGCATCTGGGGCCGCCGGTGCCGCCGCCCGCGCCCGTGTTGCCGCCGCCGCCCCCGGCTCCGGTGGTTCCGCCGTTGCCGCCGCCGGTCCCGTTCGTGTCGGTCGTGCCGGTCCCCGCGCCGCTGGTCGTCGTGCCGCCGCTCGTGGCCGGCGGCGGCGTGCCCGCGCTCGCGGCGCTGGAGCCGTCGGTCGAGGTCCCGTTGGTGCTCGTGGACGTCTGCGCGCTGTTGGCCTTGCGGTCGGTGATGATCGTGCCCGCGCTCGTCATGAAGTCGTGCCAGATCTCGGCCGGGTAGGTGCCGCCGAGCACCGGCCCGCCGTTGTACTGCGTCTGCATCGGGACGAGCTTGTCGGGATAGCCGACCCAGACCGCGACCGTGAAGTACTCGTTCCAGCCGACGAACCAGGCGTCGCCGTAGTTCGAGGTCGTGCCCGTCTTGCCGGCCGCGAAGCCGGTGAGCTGGGCCGCGCGTCCCGTGCCGGACTGGACCACGCCCTGCATGTACTGCGTCACGGTCGAGGCGATGTCGGGGCTCACGACGCGGTCGCGCTGCAGCGATCTGGTGTTGTCGTCGAGCACGCTGCCGTTGCGATCCTCGACCTTGTGGATCCCGATCGGTCCCTCGTGGGCGGCGCCGAGCTTCTTGTTCCAGATGCGGTTGCCGCCGGTCGCGATCGTCTCGTACGCGTGCGCCATGTCGAGCGGGGTGACGCCCTGGCGCAGGCCGCCGAGCGTCATCGCGTAGTTGGTCGAGATCGGGGTGCGGATCCCCATCCGGCGCGCGACGCGCGCGACCTTCGTCGTGCCGACGTCGATGCCGACCTCGGAGAAGACGGAGTTGTCGGAGGAGATCAGCGCGTCGCCGAGCGAGATCGAGCCGGAGTAGAGGCCCTCGTCGTTCTGCACGACGAAGTGCTCCTGTCCGTTCGTGTTCGGCACCGTGAAGAGCTTTCTCTGCGAGGCGTAGACGCGATCCGGGGAGATGCCGTTCTGGAGCGCGGCGGCGAAGATGAACGGCTTGAAGGTGGAGCCCGGCTGCCGCTGGCCGAGCGTCGCGAGGTTGAAGGGGCTCGACGCATAGTCGGTGCCGTTCGCCATCGCGCGCACCTCGCCCGTTCTGTTGTCGATCGCGACGAGCGACGCGGTCGGCAGGCCGGAGCCCGCCGGCAGGTGGGCGCTGATCGCGTTCTGGGCGGCGTGCTGCATGTCGAGGTCCAGCGACGTCGTCACCCGCAGCCCACCGTTGAAGGCTCTGAAGGTGCCGTAGGTGTCGACCACCTGCTGGCGCACCCAGCTCGTGAAGTAGGGCGCCTCGCTTCTCTCCTGCGGCGGCACGAGGTCCGTCTGTCTCGCCGGCATCACGCTCTGGACGTCGCGCACGTACTCCGACGGCGTGATGTAGCCCTGGTCGCGCATGTTTCTGAGCACGTGGTCGCGTCGCCTTCTCGCCGCGACGGGATGGGCGACCGGGTCGTACATGCTCGGGGACGCGACCATGCCGGCGATCAGCGCCGCCTCCGGAGGCGTCAGCTGGAAGGCGCACATGTTCGCCCCGGTGCTGCCGCAACCGCCCGCCTCGCCGTACCCGTGTCTCTTCCCGAAGTAGACGCGCGCGGCCGACTCGATCCCGTAGGCGCCGTTGCCGAAGTAGATCGAGTTGAGGTACTCGGTGAGGATCTTCTCCTTCGACCACTTGCGCGTCAGGTGGTACGCGAGCGCGGCCTCGCGCAGCTTCTCGAAGACCGTGCGTCTCGACTGCGCGGCGAGCGCGTTCTTGACGAACTGCTGGGTGATCGTCGAGGCGCCCTGCGCGGCCCGCTGGCTCGTCACGTCCTGGACGATCGCGCGGCCGATGCCCTTCACGTCGAAGCCCTGGTTCGAGTAGAAGTTGCGGTCCTCGGTGGCGATGATCGCGTGCTTCATCGCCGGCGCGATCTGATGCTCGTTGACGAGCACGACGTTCTGGTTGTTCGTCAGCACCGAGAGCTGGCGGCCCTTGTAGTCGAGCAGCACCGAGTTGTTCTTGTTCGCGCTGTACTGCTTTCTGTTCTCGAGCCCCGGCAGGTCGGAGGCGACCGCCATCATCATCCCGAAGACGGTCGAGATCAGCGCGATCACGAAGAGGCCGGCGAGGATCGACAGCAGCCGCAGCTTGCGGATGCGCGGCCGTCCCTCGCGGCGCCGTCGCCGCCGGCGAAAGGGGATCAGTCGGGAAGGAGCTCTGCCCGGCGTCGGTGTCGTTCCGTCGTCACTCATACGTGGGAGGGCACCGGGTCACCGGCACCGGATGCGACCCCGGCGCGGCGGCACGAGCCGAGATGGCGGGCCGTCTCGCACGGGCCTCACCGGAGGGGGCAGTCTAGCATTGGGCTCCCATGGCTCTCGAAACGTCCACTCCCGCCGGCGCGGCCGCCTGGCTGGCGCGCAACGCCGTCGACGTGCTGCCGGAGGGCGGCCTCGAGGCGAAGCTGACGACGGCCGCGCGCGAGGGACGGCCGCTGCGCGTGAAGCTCGGGATCGATCCGACGGCGCCCGACATCCACCTCGGCTTCACCGTCGTGCTCGGCAAGCTGCGGGAGTTCCAGGACCTCGGGCACACGGTCGTGCTGATCATCGGCGACTACACCGCCCGCGTCGGCGACCCGAGCGGGCGCTCGGCGACGCGGCCGCTGCTGTCGGGCGAGCAGATCGACGCGAACGCGCAGACCTTCCAGCAGCAGGCGCTGAAGGTGCTCGACCCCGAGCGGCTGGAGGTGCGGCGCAACGGCGAGTGGCTCGACATGGCGACGGAGGAGCTCTTCCACCTCGTGCGCACGACGACCGTCGCGCGCATCCTCGAGCGCGACGACTTCGCCAAGCGCTACGCGTCGAGAGCCCCGATCTCGATCCTCGAGCTGCTGTATCCGCTGCTGCAGGGCTACGACTCCGTCGCCGTCAGAGCCGACGTCGAGCTCGGCGGCACCGACCAGCGGTTCAACCTCCTGCTCGGTCGCGACATCCAGTCGCACTACGGCCAACCGCAGCAGGTGATCTTCACGATGCCGATCCTGCCCGGCCTCGACGGCGAGCGCAAGATGTCGAAGTCCTACGGCAACTACATCGGGGTGACGGAGCCGCCGGAGGAGATCTACGGCAAGACGCTCAGCATCCCCGACGCGGCGCTGCCGAGCTGGTACGAACTGCTGCTGGGGGCGGAGCCGCCGCCCGAGCTCGGCCCGCGCGACGCGAAGCGCGCGCTCGCACGCGCGCTCGTCGCGCGCTTCCACGACGCCGCCGCAGCGGAGGCCGCCGAGCAGCAGTTCGATCGCGTTCACCGCGACGGGCAGCTGCCGGACGAGATCCCCGACGCGACCTTCGACGGCGACGGCGGCACCGTCCACCTGCCCGCGCTGCTGGCCGCGACCTTCGGCGTCTCGACCTCGGAGGCTCGCCGGCTGCTCGGCCAGGGGGGCGTCAAGCTCGACGGGGCGCCGTTGCCGCCGACGCCGCTCGACCGGCCTGCCGACGAGCTCGACGGTCACGTCCTGCAGCTCGGCAAGCGGCGCTTCGCGCGCCTGCGCAGGGCCTAGGCGCAGCTCGATGCCGGTCCACGGGGGGATGCTGCACCTCGAGACCGCCGGCGACGGACAGGTCGTCGACCTGACGGAGGCGATCCGCAGCGTCGTGCGCACGAGCGGCGCCGAGCGGGGCGTCGCGATCGTCTTCGCGCGCGGCTCGACCGTCGCGGTCACGACGATGGAGTACGAGCCGGGCGCCGTCGCCGACCTGACGGACCTGCTCGAGCGACTCGTGCCACGAGAGCGGAGCTGGGCCCACAACGCCCGCACCGGAGACACCAACGCGCACGCACACGCGCGCGCGGCCCTCATCGGTCCCTCCGAGAGCGTGCCGATCGTCGACGGCGAGCTGCTGCTCGGGACCTGGCAGCAGGTCGTGCTGGTGGACTTCGACGACCGCCCGCGACAGCGCGAGGTGACGGTGCAAGTCCTTGTCTGACCGGTGCTTTCACGCCATTTTCACGAGCAGAACGCATCCCGTTCGCAAATCGCTATAGTTCCCGTCGTGGCCGCTGCAAGGCGGCCGCAGCAAGTCCTGCGAAAGCGGCGGCTGGAGCGGCGGAGGCGACGAGCTTCCACTTCTCACCAACAGGCGCTATACTTTCACGTCCCGCACCGAGAGCCAATAGCACTCGGCGCGTGCAAGACGGAGGAGTCCCCTCCCGAGAGGCACGGCGGTCTTTGAAAACTCAACAGCATGTGCACCGATGGATCGGATACTCCGATCGATCTGGTGCGTCCAAGTTTGAAGTGGTCGCCCACTGCGCCAGCGCGGTGGGATCAACCGGCCACGACCAGAATTAACCCTGTCCGGATCTCCGGAAGCCCATTGTGTACTGGGGCATCCCTTGTGTGAGATTCGCGACACTCTCTGAGAAGTGCACAACAAGTAGTTCTTCACGGAGAGTTTGATCCTGGCTCAGGACGAACGCTGGCGGCGTGCTTAACACATGCAAGTGGAGCGACGAACCAGAGCTTGCTCTGGGGCAAAGCCGCGAACGGGTGAGTAACACGTGGGTAACCTGCCCTGATGATTGGGACAACCCGAGGAAACTCGGGCTAATACCAAATGTGCTCTTCGGCTATAAGGCCGTCGAGGAAAGGTAGCTTCGGCTTCCGCATCAGGATGGGCCCGCGGCCCATTAGCTTGTTGGTGAGGTAACGGCTCACCAAGGCTCCGATGGGTAGCTGGTCTGAGAGGACGATCAGCCACACTGGGACTGAGACACGGCCCAGACTCCTACGGGAGGCAGCAGTGGGGAATCTTGCGCAATGCGCGAAAGCGTGACGCAGCAACGCCGCGTGGGGGAAGAAGGCTTTCGGGTTGTAAACCCCTTTCAGTTGGGACGAAGCTTCG
>JAOPZA010000065.1 GCA_025964325.1 Conexibacter sp. | reverse complement strand
CGGCGGCGGCGCCGGCGGCGGGATCGGCGGCGGCGCCGGCGGCGGCGTCACCGCGGGCGGCTCGGCGTCCGTCGTGAACGTCTGGTCGGGCCCGTAGCTCGTCCCCGCCGTGTTGCCGGCGACGAGGCGGTAGTGGTAGGTCGTCGCCGGCGACAGCCCGCCGAGGGAGGCGGAGGCGGCGACGGGACCCTTGCCGGAACCGGCGCTCACGGTCGGCGACGAGGCTCCGTACGCGGTCGTGGTCCCGTAGCCGAACTGGTAGCTGGTGCTCAGCGCGTTCGGGTCGACGGTGCCGGCGACGGCGGCGCTCGACGTGGTCACCTGACTCGCGGCGCCGGTCGTCACGATCGGCGGCTGGGCGTGGCACTGTCCGGAGCCCTGGTCGAGCACCGTGCCGTCGTCGCGCTCCAACGCCCAGTCGTAGCTCGCGGGGTGCAGGGTCAGCATGAGCACCGCGAAGTCGGTGTTGTCGAAGACCTGGCTGTAGGGGTGGAAGTTCGTGGCGGCGCCGCCGTGGTTCTGCCCGCCGGTGCCGACGACGAACTCGCGGATGCCCTGGGCGTCGGCCGCCCCGGCGGGGTTCATCGGGGCGAAGCGCTCGTAGTCGTGGTCGTGGCCCGCGAGCGTCACGTCCGCCCGGTGGGCGTAGAGCTGGTCCCAGAGCGCGCCGACGCCGGGGCTGTCGCCGATCGGGCCGGACGTGAACCGGGGGTGGTGCCAGTAGGCCAGGGTGCAGCGGCCGGCGTGCGCGTCCAGGTCGGACTGCAGCCAGCGGACCTCGGCGGTCGAGACCGCGCCGTGGAGCAAGTCCGAGCAGCCGGTGTCGCTGCAGTTCGAGTTGAGCGAGACGACGTGCCAGGCGCCGACGTCGTAGGAGTAGTACCCCCCAGTCGACGGGCCGGCGAGGCCGCCGAAGTATCTGAAGTAGCCGTCGGCCGTCGGCGAGATCGTGTACTCGTGGTTGCCCGGGGCGGGATGCAGCAACGGCGTGAGCCGCCCCCACGTGGCGTCGAAGGCGCCGGCGCCCGTGAACTCGGTCAGCAGGCCCGACTCGTACTGGTTGTCGCCGACCGTGGCGACGGCGCTGGGCGCGGCGGCGATGATCAGGTTCGACGTGGCCTGCTGGTGGCAGTCGACGGGCGTCACGGCGCTGCCGGGAGCACACGCGATGTCGCCCGCCGCGGCGAGCACGGGGTCCGCCGCTCGAGCCGACGCCGGGACGGCGAACGCCAGCACGCAGGCGACCGCGGCCGCCACGCCAAACGCTCGAGCTTCCGGTCCGTGACACGCCTGCGATCTTCCGTCCATCTTGTCGCCTCCTTGCTGGACCGCACAACACACCAGCAAGCAGTACTTCAGTTCGCGCCCGCGCCCCACCCACGTGTCAGGCAGCGGACCTCCCACGCGCCGCGCGGCATCAGACGACCAGCCGACGCAGCCTCTGGTCGATCAGCTCCTCCGCCTCCGACATGGTCCGCTCGACCAGCTCCGCGACCGTCGGGACGTCGTCGATCAGGCCCTGCGCAAGTCCCGCCCACCAGATCCCGCGCTCCGGGTCGCCGGTCTCGTAGACCTCGCGACCGCGCGCCCCCGCCACCAGCTCGCGCACGTCGTCGAACGTCCCGCCGTCGCGCTCGATCTCGACCACCCGCGCGCTGACGGAGTTCCGCGCGACGCGGGCGGTGTTCCGCATCGTGCGGAAGATCAGCTGCGTGCCGCGTTCGTCGTTGGCGACGATGCGACGCTTGACGTTCTCGTGCACCGGCGCCTCCGCCGTGCAGAGGAAGCGCGTTCCCATCGTCACGCCGTCGGCGCCGAGCGCGAGCGCGGCGACGAGCCCGGCGCCGTCCGCGAATCCACCGGACGCGATCAGCGGGATCGAGAGCCTGCGGGCCGCGGCCCGGATCAGGATCAGCCCCGGGACGTCGTCCTCGCCGGGATGCCCCGCGCACTCGAACCCGTCGATACAGACGGCGTCGACGCCGATCGACTGCGCCTTCAGCGCGTGGCGCACGGCGGTCGCCTTGTGGATCACCTTCACGTCGTGGGCCTTCAGGTACGGCAGATGCTCCTGCGGGTTGGCGCCCGCCGTCTCGACGACCTTGACCCCGGATTCGACCGTCGCCTGGAGGTACTCGGCGTACGGCGGCGGGTTGATCGCGGGCAGGATCGTGAGGTTGACGCCGAAGGGCCGGTCGGTGAGCTCGCGGCACCGCGCGATCTCGTCGGCGAGCGCCTGCGGGGTCGGCTGGGTCAGGGCGGTGAGGAACCCGAGGCAGCCGGCGTTGGCGACCGCGGCGACGAGCTCCGCGCGCGCCACCCACTGCATGCCGCCCTGGACGATCGGGTGGGCGACCCCGAAGGCCTCCGTGAAGCGCGTCTTCAACATTCCTCGTCCTTCGATCGACGGCAGCTCGAGCGGCTCCAATAAAGTCTAGTGACAGACTATCGCGATTCCGAGTACCTAGCCGCCGCGTCCGACGTGCTCGAATAGGACGACGCCGTCGCGGGCTGTCTCTCGCACGAGTCCCTCGTCCTCGAGCAGGTCGAGATGTCCGAGCACCTCAGACAGCGTCAGGTAGGCCTGGGTGATCGCCACCTCGCCCCAGATCGAGGCCGCGATCGCGTGCGCGCTTGCGGGCCCGTCTCGCAACATCGCCAGGATCCGCGTCGCGCGGCGCTCCTGGTCTGCGAGTCGCCGGTCGATCAGGGCGCGATGATCGCCGAACGCCGGACCATGACCGCCGAGCACCAGGTCGACGTCGAGCTCGCGGGTCGCCCGCAGCGAGCGGCGGTAGTCCAGCAGCGGTCGGGCTCGCTCCGGACCGCCGGCGGGCTGATCGAGTGCCCGGGCGACCAGCGCATTCGACGAGATCCGTCCCAGCAGATGGTCGCCCGCGATCAGCAGCTTCGCGTCGGCGTCGTGGAGGACGACGTCGGCGACGCTGTGGCCGGGCCGATGCAGCACACGCAGCCGCCGCTCGCCGATCTCCAGCGTTGCGCCGTCGGCCAGCGGCCGGTCGACGGCGGCCGGCGCCCCGAACCACCGCATCCGTGCGGCGGTCGCCTCGAGCGCTTTGACGACGGACGCCTCGACGCCGTGCCGGCGCATCAGCGCGGCCGCGAACGCGTCGTCGCGCTCGGCCTCCGCGGCGTAGTCCTCGACGAGCCTCCGCGCGGCGCCGAGGAACGCGACCTCGGCTCCGGAGCGCTCGGCGATCGCGCCCGTCAGCCCGACGTGGTCCATGTGGTGGTGCGTGACGACGAGCAGCTCCAGCTCCTCGACCCGCCGGCCGGCGTCGCGCAGCAGCCGTTCGAGCTCGGTCAGCGAGCTGGCCAGGTTCGGGCCGCCGTCGACGAGCGTCAGCGGCGGCCCGTCGATCAGGTACGCGTTGACGGGCCCGACCGCGAACGGCGTCGGAACCGTGAGCCGCCGGATCCCGGCGGGGAGACCGGCCGGACGATCGCTCACGGGCGGGCGCCGACGCCGCCCGCCCAGGACGCGCGGAGCGAGCGCTTGTCCACCTTGCCGGTGTCGGACATCGGCAGCGGCTCCTCCCGCAGCCACCATTCGGCCGGCATCTCGATGCGGGCCAGCTCGGCGGCGGCGAACGCCTCGAGCTCGGCCTCGGAGACGTGCTCGCCGGCGCGGATCTGGATCACGGCGCCGACCCGCTCGCCGAGGTCGTCGTCCGGCAGGCCGAGCGCCGCGACGTTGGCGACGGCGGGATGGCGCAGCAGGACCGACTCGATGTGGCTCGGGGCGATGTTCTCGCCGCCCCGGATGATGATGTCCTTGATCCGTCCGGTGACGTACAGCAGGCCGTCGACGAGCCGTCCCTGATCGCCGGTGCGGACCCATCCGTCGGCGTCGATCGCCCCGCCGTCCTCCCGGCCCCAGTACCCGATCATCTGCCCGGGCGTGCGCACGACGATCTCACCGTCCTCGCCCTCGGAGGCCGCGTCGATGCGCAGCTCGACGACCGGCAGCGGGCGGCCCGCGGTGGTCGGGTGCTCGGCCATCGTGCGGCCCGAGGCGGCGGCCAACGTGCCGCCGGTCTCGGTCATGCCGTACACCGTCGACATCCCCTTCTCGGCGTTCGGGAAGGCGAGACGCAGTCGCTCGAGCAGCGCGGGCTGCACGGGCGCGCCTCCCATCGAGACCGAGCGGACCGAGCGCAGGTCGCGGTCTGGCACCGTCGGGTGGTCCAGAACCCGCGAGGCCATCGTCGGAACCGCCGCCCACCAGGTGACCTGCTCGCGCTCGATGATGTCGAGCACCTGGCCGCCGTCGAAGCGGCCCTCGAGGAAGATCAGCGTGTTGCCGCCGAGCAGGGCGAGCACGAGCGACTGGAGTCCGCCGATGTGGAAGAGCGGGCCGCTCTGGAGGCTGACCGCGGGCGGCCGCGCGTCGTCGACGTGGCCGGGCAGGCGGCGGGACATCGCGAGCAGGTTGTGCACGTTCGCGATCACCGACCGGTGCGCGAGCGTGACCGCGTTGGGCGGCCCGGTCGTGCCGGCCGTGAAGATGATCACCGCCGGGTCGTCCTCGGAGCTCGCCCGCGCGGGCGCCGTCTCGGGCGTCCGCGCCGCGTCGCGCACGGGCGCCGCCGGCGCCCGCTCGACCCACTCCCGCACCGTGCCGACGTCGACGACGCGATCGGGGTCGAGGTCCTCGGGCAGCAGGGCGCCGCGCTTGGCGTCGGCGATCACGAGTCGCGGCGCGGTGAGCGTCGTCGCGTGCGCGGTCTCGGAGCTGCTCCACCAGCCGTTGCCGAGCGCGACGATCGCGCCGACCCGGACCGCCGCCCAGAAGGCGATCACCCATTCGGGCGAGTTCGGCGTCAGGAGCAGGAGGCGGTCGCCGGGTCGCAGGCCGGCGGCCCGCAGCTCGTCGGCGACGACGTCGGTCGCCGCGAGGATCTGCGCGAACGTCAGCCGGCGGCTGCCCTGCACGAGGTGGACGCGGTCGTGCCAGCGGGCCGCGTCCTCCAGCAGCTCGGCGACGTGGTGGCGGCGCGGCGAGTAGCAGAGGAACGGGGTGGCGTCGTCGCGCCGTGCGATCTCGG
Source organism: Conexibacter sp. (assembly GCA_025964325.1). GTDB lineage: Bacteria > Actinomycetota > Thermoleophilia > Solirubrobacterales > Solirubrobacteraceae > Conexibacter. The sequence goes on along the minus strand of JAOPZA010000065.1, from coordinate 28,675 downwards.
TTCCCCAGTGCAGGCGATCGTCAGTCAGGGTCATGTTCGGGATCTCGGGTCGGGGACGGGTCGGTCGTGGTGATCGCCTGGTCGGGTCCGCGCAGCAGCGCCCGACCGGCGGCGATCGCGGCGTGCAGCGCCGCGATCCCGTCGACGTGGGTGTCGGCGTCGCGGCGCTCGACGAGGCTCACGAAGCGGCCGTCGATGCGGTCGTCGAGCAGGGCGCCGTGGACGAGGAACGGCTTCAGGATCCGGTCCTGTGCGGGGACGACGATCGCCAGCAGCCCCTGCGCGGCGGCGTCCGCCAGCGCCAGCGGCTCGATCCGCAGTCCGTCCGGCGGCGGGTACACGAGGCGTGCGAGCACGTGCTCGAGCGCGGCGCCGCGGCCGGCTGCGTCGAACGGCTCCACGCCGGTCGCCGTCGGCACGCCTCCCTCCTCGCGCGTCGCGACGCCGTGGAGGACGAGGCCTCCCTGCGATCCGTTCGCCAGCGCCGCGACGTCGCTCGCCAGCTGCCAGCGCTCGCGCTCGCCGGCGAGCGACGGCACGCCCCGCAGCAGCAGTGTCGCGCTCTCCCGCAGGCCGACGAGCGCGGCGCCCTCGCCGGCGCGCAGCAGGCCGAGCAGATCCGTGACCGTGAGGATGGCGCTCGCGCGGAGCTCGGCGACCCGGATCGCCCGCCGCGCCAGCTCCGCCAGCTCGCCGATCGGCGTCTCGCCGCGCGGGACGGCGAAGCGCGCGTTCCAGACGTCCGACAGGGAGCGGCCGCGGTCGTTGTGCACGCCCACCAGCCGCGTGCCACGGGCCTGCGCCCACTCGGACAGCGCCGTGCGCATCTCCTCCCACTCGGGACCGGTGCCGGCGACGTCGCGGCCGGCGAACTCGATCTCGAAGGAGACCGCGCCGCCGGCCCAGACCTGCAGCTCGAACGGCTCGCGGATCGACAGCTCGGGCGAGAAGCGATCGGGCCGCTCGCGCGAGACGATCAGCGACGCGACGGGGAGGTCCCGGTCGGTCGTCGTCGCCGGCCATGCGGCGAGCACCGCGCCGGCGAACGCGGCGGCCGGCGTCGCCGCGACGGTCTCGACGGCGGCGTAGCAGAGATCGGGGTAGAGCACGGCGAGCTCGCCGACTCCGGGCAGCTCCAGCCGGCTGCGAGGCGGCCGCTCGCTCACGAGACCGTCTCGGCCGCGCGCGCCTCGAGCTCGCGGCCGAGCCGCCGCTGGTAGTCGACGAAGGCGCGATTGCGGTTGACGACGATCGCGCCGACGAGCTGGTCGTCGCGGTACGCCTCGATCACGAGCGCGGGCCGCGCGGCGTCCTCCTCCACCGTGACGAAGCGGTTCGCCGCGCGCAGCAGGCCGGCCGCCTTGATCTGCAGGTCGTACTGGTTCGACCAGAAGGTCGGGATCGGCACGTACGGGCGGCGCTCCCGCGGCGCCGCGAGCAGGTTGACGGCGGCCCGCTCGGCCATCTCGCGCGCGTTGCTCCAATGCTCGACCCAGACGGGCTCGGGCACGCCGGGATAGGGGAACGCCGCGATGTCGCCGGCGGCCACGACGTCCTCGGCGCCGAGGGCGAAGCAGTGCTCGTCGCAGCAGACGGCGCCGGCGAACAGCTCGAGGCCGGAGCCGTCGAGCCACTCGCTGTTCGGGACCGAGCCGAGCGCGAGCAGCACGACGTCGGCCGCGATCCGCTCGCCGTCGAGGAGCCGGACCGCCTCGACGCGGTCGCGGCCCTCGAACGACGCGACGGCACGATCGAGCCGCAGGCGCACGCCGTGCTCGGCGTGGACGCGTGCCGCGTGGCGTCCGAGCTCGGGGCCGAGCGCCGGCATCGGGTGCGCGGCGACGTCGATCAACGTGACGTCCTCGAGGCCGCGACCGCGCAGCGTGGCGGCGACCTCGCAGCCGACGAAGCCGGCGCCGACGATCGCCACGCGCTGGCCGGGCAGCGCCGCGTCGCGCAGGGCGTACGCGTCGTCGAGCGTGCGGAGCGTGTGGAAGCCGCTCAGCTGAGGGCGCGCGGGCCACGTCCTGGCGCGGCGGCCGGTCGCCAGCACGAGGCCGTCGAAGGGGAGCCGGCCCCCGCCGGCCAGCTGGAGCGCGCGCGCGGCGAGGTCGAGTCCGACCGCAGGCTCGCCGAGCGACCAGGTCAGCTCCAGCTCCTCCGTCGGGTAGAAGCGCCGGTGGTCGTCGTCGCCGGCGAGCAGCTGCTTCGAGAGCGGCGGCCGGTCGTACGGGCGGTGGCGCTCCTCGCCGACGAGCGTCAGCTCGCCGTCGAAGCCGTGGCGGCGCAGTGCCGTCGCCGCGCGATGCCCGGCGAGGCCGCCCCCGACGATGACCACCCGTCGCATCTCGTCAGTCCGCGATCCTGATCGCATCGACGGGGCAGGCGTCGGCGGCCGCCTCCACGCGCTCGCGCAGCGCGTCGTCGGGGTCGGCGTCGAGCACGGTCACGACCTCGTCGTCGTCGCCGAGGTCGAACACCTGCGGCGCCTGCAGCACGCACTGCCCATAGGCCTCGCACACGTCGAGGTCGACGATGACCTTCATGTTCCGACTCCTTCGGTCGTCGTGGTCGCGGCGGCGGGCACCAGCGCGCGGATCTCGGGCAGCAGCCGGGTCGCGGCGGCGAGGAACGTCCGCAGCTCGTCCTCCCCGCCGGGAGCGCAGCCGAGGATCAGGTGGTCGAGGCCGGCGTCGACGTACTGCTGGATGCGGGCCAGGCAGGCCTCGTCGTCGCCGAGCAGGAAGAACGAGCGGACCAGCTCGGGCGTCAGGCCCTGGAGGCTCATCCCGTTCGCGATCGCCGCGTCGACCGCCTCGTCGACCGTCCGCGCCGGCACGAAGAAGACGTTGCACGCGATCGTGAGGTCCGCCGGCGCGCGCCCCTGCTCGAGCGCCAGCTCGGCGATCCGCGCCGCGCGCTTGGCGACCCCACTGGGGCTCAGCAGGTAGCCGAGGTAGCCCGAGCCGGAGCGGACCGCGCGGCGCAGCGCGGCATCGGCGCGGCCCCCGATCCAGACGCGCGGAGCCGGATCCGGCGCCGGCTCGATGCGGTAGTCCGCGAGCTGGGTCCAGCGCCCGTCGTAGCTGATCGGCTCGCCGCTCCACAGCAGGCGGATCAGCTCGAGCGCCTCGTCGGTGTAGGCGCCGCGCTGTCTCATCTCGGCGCCGACGGCGGCGATCTCGGCCGGGAAGTCCCCGCCGACCCCGATGCCGGCGACGAGCCGCTGCGGCCCGGCGATGTCGGCCACGGTGGCGAGGGCCTTCGCGGCGACGACCGCGGGTCGCAGCGGCGCGACCAGGACGTTGGTGCCGATCTCGATCGTCTCGGTGGCGCCGGCGTAGCAGCCGAGCGTGGCGATGCCGTCGACGTAGTGGCTCACGTGGTCACCGCACCAGACCGAGTCGAAGCCCGCCTCCTCGACCGCGACGGCGAACGTCTTCGGCGACAGCGAGCCGCCGAGGTACTGGGCGCCGATGCGGATCACGAGGTCTCCTCGGTCGCTGCCGGCACGGAGGCCGGCAGCTGCTCGGGCACGAGCGCTCCGGCGAGGATCTGGTCGCGCAGCACGAACTTCTGGATCTTGCCAGCCGGCGTCGTCGGGTAGCTGTCGAGGAAGAACCACAGCGCCGGGACCTTGAAGCGGGCGATCTGGCGACGGCAGTGCTCGCGCAGCTCCGCGGCCGAGGGGCGCGGCTCGCCCGCCGCCGGTCGGATCACCGCCGCGACCTGCTCGCCCCACTCCTCGTCCGGGATGCCGAGGACCACGATCTCGGCGACCTCGGGGCGGTCGAACAGCACGTCCTCGACCTCGCGCGGCGAGATGTTCTCGCCGCCGCGGATGATCATCTCCTTCAGGCGCCCGGTGATCCGCACGTAGCCGCGCTCGTCCATCGAGCCGACGTCGCCGGTGTGGAGCCAGCCGTCCGGACGCAGGGTCTTCGCGGTCGCATCCGGATCGTCGAGGTAGCCGATCATCATCTGGTAGCCGCGGCCGCAGATCTCGCCCTCGCCGCCGATCGGCAGCACGTGGCCGTCCGACGGATCGGCGATCTTCAGCTCGACCTGCTTGACCGCCCGGCCGATCGTCTCCGCCTGGTCCTCGGGCGTGTCGTCCGTGCGCGTCGTCGTGACGACGCCGCTGACCTCGGTCTGCCCGAAGATGTTCGTGAACTGGCAGCCGAAGGCGCGCTTCGTGCGGCGGATCAGCTCGGCCGGCACCGGCGCAGCGCCGGAGACGAGCGTGTGCACGCTGGAGACGTCCCGCCGCGCGAAGCCCGGCTGGTCGAGCACGCGGATCAGCATCGTCGGGACCAGCAGCGACATGTTCCCGCGCCGGCTCTCGAACAGCTCCAGCACGACGCCCGGGTCGAACTCGCGGACGACGACGTGCGTCCCCCGCCGCGCGAGGATCCCGAGCCCGGTCGTGACGCACCCGCCGACGTGGAACAGCGGCATCGTGTTGACCCACGTGTCGCCGACCTGCATCCCGGCGTTCGTGAGCACGAAGTTGGGCGCGTTGCAGATGCCGCGGTGATGCAGCAGGACGCCCTTCGGGAAGCCGGTCGTGCCGCCGGTGTACTGGATCTGCGCCGCGTCGTCCGGATCGACCAGCGGCAGCGCGGTCGCCGGGTCGCCGTCGCGCAGCAGCTCGTCCCAACGGCTGAAGCGCAGGATCGTGCGCAGCTGGGGCAGCTCGGCGCTCAGCCGCTGCACGGTCGCGAGCAGGTCGTGGCCGCGGTACTCGTCCGCCAGCACGACGCCGGCCGCGCGCGAGCGCCGCAGCACGTAGTCGATCTCGCGGTCGCGGTAGGCGGGGTTCGCGCAGGCGAGCACGAGCCCCGCCATCGCGGCCCCCATCTGCAGCAGCACCCACTCGGGCGAGTTCGGGGCCAGGACGAGCAGCCGCTCCCCGGGCGAGAAGTGCGTCAGCAGCGAGCGGGCGACCTGCTCGGAGGCCGTCAGCAGCTCCGCGTAGGTCCACGTCCGGCGCGCGGCCGGATCCGGGCATCCGTCGACCAGCGCGAGACGGTCCGGAGCGTCGGCGGCCGCCTGCCGCAGCCGTCCGCCGACGGTGATCTCCTCCACCGGCTCGGCCCGGTCGGCCGGCCAGTAGGACTCGCTCAGCAGCTCCACGACAGCGTCTCCCATCGTCTCCGTCTCGATCGTCATCCTCGTCACCGGCCTTCAGGCCATCGTCAGTCCGCCGCTGACCGAGAGCGTCTGGCCGGTGACGAACCCGGCCGCGTCGCTGGCGAAGAAGCGGACGGCGGCGGCGATGTCGCTCGGCTCGCCCAGCCGTCGCATCGGGACCGCCTTGACCATCGCCGCCATCACCGCCTCGGCGTCGCCCTGCTGCGCGAGGACGGCGTCCATCGCCGGCGTCCGCGTCGGACCGGGGCAGACGACGTTCGCCGTCACGCCGGCTCGGGCGGCCTCCCGCGCGATCGTCTTCGTGAACGCGATCACGCCGCCTCTCGCACCGGAGTAGACGGCCTCCATCGAGGAGCCGACGCGGCCGGCGTCGGAGCCGATGTTGACGATGCGGCCGGCCTTGCGGTCGATCATCCCGGGCAGCAGGTGGCGCACGAACCGCAGCGCGGCCTTGAAGTTGAGGTCGATGATCTGGTCCCAGAACGCCTCGTCGGTCTCGACGAACCGCTTGTGGTCGTCCCAGCCGGCGTTGTTGACGAGCACGTGAACGGGACCGACGTCGTTCGCGACGCGGTCGAGCGCGGCCGTGACGAGCGCGCTGTCGGTCACGTCGACCTCGAGCGCGGAGGCCGCGCCGCCGTCCTGCCGGATCGCGGCGACGGTCGCCTCCGCCGGCGCGGGCGAGCGGTCGGCGACGACGACGTGGAAGCCGTCGAGGGCGAGCCCCTCGGCGATGCCCCGTCCGATCCCCTGCGCTCCCCCGGTCACCAATGCGACTCGTCTGTCTGTGCTCATCGTTCCTCCTGTCAGTTCTTCATGCTGGCCCGGCGTCGCGGCCCACCTCCCCGGCGGATTCGGGAGGCGCTCAGCCCGTGTCGACCTTCAAGGCGCCCCCGTCGACGGCGAGCGTCTCGCCGGTGATCCACGAGGCGTCGTCGGAGAGCAGGAAGCAGACGGCCGGCGCGACGTCCTCGGGCACGCCGAGGCGGCCCATCGGGTAGCGCTCGAGCAGCTCCTCCTCGCGACCGTCGTAGCGGGCCTCGGAGAAGCGCGTCTTGATGATCGCCGGCGCGATCGCGTTGACCCGCACGGTCGGCGCCAGCTCGGCCGAGAGCTGCATCGTCAGGTGACGCAGCGCGGCCTTCGTCAGCGCGTAGACGCCGAGGTTGGCGGCGGTCCGCACGCTCGCGATCGACGCGACGTTCACGACTGCGCCGCCGTGCTCGCGCATCCGCCGCGTCCACGCCGCCTGGATCATCGCCAGCGCGCCGCCGACGTTGACCTCGAACGTCTTCATGACGGCGGCGGCGGGCGCGTCGACGAGCGGGCCGAAGTAGGGGCTGATGCCGACGTTGTTGACGAGCAGGTCGAGCGAGCCGAAGCGCTCCAGCACGCCCGCGACGACGTCCTCCGCGCGGTCGATCTCACCGGCGTTCGCCGGCACGCACAGCAGGCGCTCGCTGTCGAGCTCCTGCTCGGCCGCGCTCAGCGCCTCCGGCGTGCGGCCGGTGATCGCGACGCTGGCGCCGCGCGCGAGCAGCTGCCGTGCGATCTCCAGGCCCATGCCGCGGCTCCCGCCGGTGACGAGCGCGGTGCGAGCGGACAACGCGGCCATCTCAGCCGACTCCCGCCTCGGCGCGGTACGGAGCCAGCTCGCGGCGCGAGAGCGACGCCTTGTGGACCTCGTCGGGACCGTCGGCGATCCGCAGCCCGCGGTTGAACGTCCACATCGCGGCGAGCGGGAAGTCGGCGCTCACGCCGGCGCCGCCGTGCACCTGGATCGCCTTGTCGAGCACCCATTCGGCGACGGCGGGCACGGCGACCTTGATCGCCTGGATCTCGGTGTGCGCGCCTCTGTTGCCGACCGTGTCCATCAGCCACGCGGTCTTGAGCGTCAGCAGCCGGGCCTGCTCGATCCGGACCCGCGCCTCCGCGACCCAGTCCTGGATGACGCCCTGCTCGTCGAGCCGCGTGCCGCGCACCTCGCGGCGGACCGCGCGCCGGCAGAGCAGCTCGAGCGCGCGCTCGGCGACGCCGATCGCGCGCATGCAGTGGTGCACGCGACCCGGCCCCAGGCGCGCCTGGGCGATCGCGAAGCCCTCGCCCTCGCCGGCGACGATGTTCCCGACGGGCACGCGCACGTCGGTGAAGCGGACCTCGGCGTGGCCGCCGCGGAAGCCGTCCGTGTAGCCGAACACCGTCAGCGGCCGCACGAGCTCGACTCCCGGCGCGTCGCGCGGCACGAGCAGCATGCTCTGCTGCCGGTGTCTGCTCGCGTCCGGGTCGGTCTTGCCCATCACGATCAGCAGCTCGCAGCGCGGGTTGAGCGCGCCGGAGGACCACCACTTCGTCCCGTTGACGACATACTCGTCCCCCTCGCGGCGGATCCGTGTCCCGATGTTGGTGGCGTCGGAGGACGCGACGTCCGGCTCGGTCATGCAGAACGCCGAGCGGATCTCGCCCTCGAGCAGCGGCCGCAGCCAGCGCTCCTGCTGGGCCGGCGTGCCGAACAGCGTGAGGATCTCCATGTTGCCGGTGTCCGGCGCGGAGCAGTTCATCGCCTCCGGCGCGAGTCGCGCGCTGTGTCCGCTCAGCTCGGCCAGCGGCGCGTACTGCAGGTTCGTGAGGCCGCCGCCCTCCGGATCGGGAGCGGGCAGGAAGAGGTTCCACAGCCCGCGCCGGCGCGCCTCGAGCTTCAGTTCGTCCAGCACCGGCGGGTGCGCGAACGCGTTCTCGGGATTGGCGGCGTGCTCGCCGAACGCGGCCTCGGCCGGGTAGACGTGCTCGTCCATGAACGACCCGAGCTCCTGCAGCAGGTGCTCGGTGCGCTCGTCGTACGCGAATTCCATCAGCCCTCCTCGAGGGTCGTCAGCGCCTGCGCGACGAGCGGGGCGACGAGCTCGCCGATGCGCTCGAAGCCTTCGCCGACCGTCTCGCCGCGCGTGTAGCGGTGGTGGATGCCCTCGCGGATGACCGCGAGCTTGAAGTAGCCGAAGGCGACGTACCACGGCAGCGCCGAGACGTCGCGTCGCGTCCGCGCCGCGTAGCGCTCGACCAGCTCCGCGATCGGCGGGAAGCCGAGCTCGGGAGCGATCCCCTTCGTCATCGTGTCGGCGCTGTGGGACGGCACGCCGGTCCAGTAGCACGACAGCAGTCCGAGGTCGGCGAGCGGGTCGCCGAGCGTCGCCAGCTCCCAGTCGACGACGGCGGCGACGCGACCGTCGGACGCGACGATCGCGTTGTCGAGCCGGAAGTCGCCGTGCACGATCGCGGCGTCCGAGCTGCCCGGCAGCTCGTCGCGCAGGCGCTTCGCGAGCGCGTCGATGCCGGGGATCTCGCGCCAGGAGCCGTCGATCTGGCCGGTCCAGCGACGGACCTGGCGCTCGAGGTAGCCGGCCGGCCGGCCCAGCTCGCCGAGCCCGACCGCGGCGGGCTCGAGCGCGTGCAGGTCCGCGAGCGCGTCCACGAGCGCGAACGACACCTCGCGGGCGAGCCGCGGCCCCAGCGTCGCGGTCTGCTCCTGCGAGCGGTAGACGGTGCCGTCGACGTGCGCCATCAGATAGAACGGCGCGCCGAGGATCGCGGCGTCCTCGCACAGCACGGTCGTCGCGGGCACCGGCACGGCCGTCCCGTGCAGCGCGCGCATGACGCGGTACTCGCGGCCCATGTCGTGCGCGGTCGGGCGCAGCTCGCCGAGAGGCGGGCGCCGCAGCACCCAGCGGGTCGCGTCGTCGGCGACCTCGTAGGTGAGGTTCGAGTGGCCGCCGGCGAGCAGGCGCGCCCGCAGCTCGCCGTGGACGAGCCCCGGCATCGCGTGGTCGAGGAACGCGTGCAGCGCGGTCAGGTCGAGGCCCGCGAGGAGCGTCTGCGCGCTCATCGGCGAGCCGCCTCCGCGAGCGCGGCCTCGTAGCCGCCGTACTGGTGCTGGAGCCCGGGCTCGTTGCGCCCGAAGCGGATCGTCTGCAGGACGCCGGCCTCGACGTTGCGGAACATCTCCTCCGCCATCGGGCAGTCCTCCTCCGCGAGGATCCACTGCGTGTTGTCGAAGCGGCTGCGGTGGACGTCCTCGGCGTGGAAGTCGGGGAAGCTGAAGTACAGGTGCTCCATGCTGTTCTCGGCATGGGTCCTGCCGGGCAGGATCATCGAGTACTCGACGTGGTCTTGCATCACGGTCATGATCGTGTTCGGGAAGAGCACGTAGACCATCTGCACGTGCTTGAGCGGACGCCACTGGTCCTCCGGCTGGTCGGCGAGGCGCTCGATTCTGCGGTCCAGGAACGCGGTCAGCGAGTGCGGTCCGTAGACGTCGAAGGGCGCGTGGTCGGAGAAGTTGGTCTTCGCGACCGTCGTCTTGTGCAGCGTCGCGAAGTGGTAGGTCTCGAGGTAGGTGTCGACCGCGAGCTTCCAGTTCGAGGCGGTCTCGACCGTCGCCGCGTGCACCTTCTCGGAGAGGTTCAGATGCCAGCCCTCGAGCTGCCCGGCGAGCTCGTCGCCGAGCACCTCGTCGACGTCGATCGGCGACGGGTCCCGCTCGAGCGAGCGCGGCCGCGCGAAGACCATGCCGTATCTCTCGGCCGCCGCGACCTCGATCAGGCCGGGACAGCCGGGCTCGCCGAAGTTGTCCGCCGCGCGGACCTTGCGCAGCTTGCCGTCGAGGTCGTAGGCCCAGCCGTGGTACTTGCAGACGAAGGCGCGCGTGAGGCCGGTGCCCTGCACGAGCGAGCTGCCGCGGTGACGGCAGGTGTTGAGGAACGCGCGCACGACCCCGTCCTGTCCGCGGACGACGATCAGCGGGAAGCGCGGGATCTCGAGCGTCTTGAACGCGCCCGGCTGCGGCAGCTCGACGCTGAGCGCGACGAACAGCGCGCGCTGGTGGAACAGCACGTCGACCTCGGTCTCGAAGCGCGCCGGGTCGAGGTAGACGCCGACCGGCTGCTCGTGGACCGCCGGGGCCTGGTCGGTCGTCTTGGTGCGGACGAGCTCGAGCCCGCGGCGCGCCATCTCGATCGCCTTCGGGTGCCGCTGACGGGCCTTGGCGATGTCGATCCCGTCGTCGCTGATGGTGTCGTTCGTCATCGCAGTTCCTTTCCGGGGATGGAGGTCGCTCACGAGAACTCCGGCGGGCGCTTCTCGACGAACGCCCGCAGGCCCTCTCTCGCGTCGGGCCCGCAGTAGAGCGCGTCGACGCGCGCGGCCTCGCGCGTGAGCCCGGCCGCGAGCGGCAGCTCGTAGGCGTCGTCGACGCCGCGGACGATGTCCCTCAGCGCGGGGGCGGAGAGCCCGCGCAGCTGCCGGGCGAGCGCGACCGCGTCGGCCTCCGCCTCGCCGGCTGCCGCGGCGCGATCGATCAAGCCGATCCGGCCGGCCTCGTCGGCGTCGATCTCGCGGCCCGTGAGCATCAGCTCGAGCGCGCGGCCGCGGCCGACGTAGCGCGGCAGCCGCTGGGTCGCGCCGGCGCTCGGGACGAGCCCGATCTTCGCCTCCGGCAGCCCCATGCGGCAGTCGGCGCCGCCGACGCGCAGCGTGCACGCCAGCGCCAGCTCCATCCCGCCGCCGAGCGCGCGTCCCTCGACGGCGGCGATCGACGGCCGCTCGAGCGCGGGGATCCGCTCGACCGCGGCCCGCAGCCGGCGACCGTAGGCGGCGAACGCCTCGAGGTCGAGGCCGACCATCGCCTTGATGTCCGCCCCCGCCGCGAAGAAGCCGGGCACGTCGGAGACGAGGACGAGGACGCGGCCCTCGCGCGCCTCGAACTCGTCGAGCGCGGCGTCGAGCCCGTCGATCAGCGGCGGGCCGAGGGCGTTGACCGGCGGCCGTCCGAGACGCACGACGAAGACGGCGTCCTGCTCGCTCCAGCGGACCACGTCCGTCGCGCTCACGGCGCCGGCTGCCGTCGGCGGGGCGCGACCGGCGCGGAGCGGCCGTCGCGCGTCGGCAGCGCGACCACGGCGCTGCCCGGCATCACGGTCTCGCCGCGCTGGTTGACAGCGGCGGTGCGCAGCTCGACGACGTGCTCGCCGTCGTCGTCGACCCGCTTCGCGACCACCTCGCCGGTCAGCTCCACGACGTCGGAGAGGTAGACGAACTTGCGGTACTCGGCCGAGCACTGCTTGATCCAGGCGTCGTCGCCGCACCAGTGGGTGAGGTGGTGGATCTGCCAGCACTGGCGCTGGAACCCGACGTCGTAGGGCGAGGGAACGCTCATCGCCTGCGCGGCCTGCGGGTTGTAGTGGACCGAGTAGATCGGCTCCTGGGCCGACGTCACGGGGTCCCGGAACGACCAGGCCGGGTGCGCGTCGTAGTCGTGCAGCGCGGCGGCATGCGCCTTGAGCCGCGGAATCGGCGTCCCGCCGCCTGCCACGAACGCGATCTCGTCGGTCAGCCCGATCGGCCCCTTGGTGACCGTGTCGAGCACGTCGCCCGGCGCCACGTCGTCCCAGAAGCGCGGCTCGCGGCCGCGCGGGCGCTCGGCGAGGATGCGCGCCTCGATCCGCTCCAGCTCGGCGCGGTCCCAGCGGTGCGGCAGCACGGGACCCGCGCCGGATCCGTCCTGGCTTCTGCGGGCCGAGGCCGACCCGCGCTCGAAGTTGATGACCTGCCAGTGGATCGTCGCGATCAGCTCGTCGCGCTGATTGCGGTAGGTGTTGACGAACCTGTCGGTCACCGTGTGGCCGGCGAAGCTGCTCGGCGACGGCCCGTCGAAGCCCTCGTAGACGCACGCGGCGAGGACGACGTCGTCCCAGTAGACCGCCCGCTCGAAGGTGATGTCCGACTTCGAGTGGAACGAGCCGAGGCCCGGCCAGCCGAACTGGATCCCGGAGAAGCACCCGATCACGAACGACGGCGGCGCGACGGGCGCGCCGTAGGGCGAGCGCGCGGCGTGGTCGGCATCTGTCCAGAGCGGGTTGATGTCGCCGACGCCGCCGACGAACTTCGCCACCGCGATCCGCGACGCGTACTCGTTGTTCACCGAGTGGTCGATGCGGAGCTGCGCACCCACCTTCGCCTTCATGCTCTCGACCATCTCGTCGTCGATGACGGCCTGGGGCATGAGCGCAACAGTCTGATCAACAGTCATCTGAATCAACTATCTCTTGATGGAATCTCGTTCTATGGCTCGCGGCGTCACCGCTCGCGTTCGTGGTGCTCATCCCTCGTCCCCCCGGATCGCCGCGACCAGCGCGGTCAGCTCGTCGCCGACGTGTCGCGGGACGAGCGCGCCGTCGGCGTCGAAGATCTCGGGCAGGCGGTCGCGCACGTCCTCCGCCGACAGCTGCGCGTCGGTGATCCCGCGCGTCAGGCTGACGAGCACGGCGGCGACGTGGCCGCCGCCGACGGACAGCACCTGGCCGACGAGCTCGCAGTCGCGGTGCGCGAGGAACGCGACGACCGGGGAGACGTGTCGCGGGTCGAGCAGGCCGGCCCGCTCGCCGAGCAGCTCGGCGTTCATGCGAGTGGCGGCAGCCGGGGCGATCGCGTTGACGTGGATGCCGAGCTTGCGGCCCTCGACCGCGAGGACGCGCGTCAGGCCGAGCAGCCCGGCCTTCGCGGCGCCGTAGTTGGCCTGCCCGAAGTTCCCGAACAGGCCCGATCCCGACGTCGTGTTCACGACGCGTCCGTACTCCTGCGCGCGCAGGTGCGGCCAGGCCGCGCCGGTCACGTGGAACGCGCCCAGCAGGTTCACCTCGAGCACGGCGGCCAGCAGCTCGGGCGTCAGCTTGTGGAACGCCTTGTCGCCGACGATGCCGGCGTTGTTGACGACGACGTCGAGGCGGCCGAAGCGGTCGATCGCGTGCGCGACGATCGCGGCGCCGCCCTCCGGCGTGGCCACGCTGTCGCCGTTCGCGACCGCCTCGCCGCCGGCGGCCCGGATCTCGTCGACCACGGCTGCGGCCGGCCCCCCGTCGCCCCCGCTGCCGTCGAGCTGCCCTCCGACGTCGTTGACGAGCACGCGCGCGCCGCGCCGCGCGAGCTCGAGCGCGTGCTCGCGGCCGATGCCGCGGCCCGCGCCCGTGACGATCGCGACGTCGCCGTCGAAGAGCAGCTCGGACATCGCTCAGTGCGCCCCGGCGTACTTGGCGAACTCGGGCGTCCGCTTCTCCGCGAAGGCGGCCGCGCCCTCTCTCGCCTCGTCGGTCTGGGCGAAGACGTCGAGCCCCGACTCGGCCAGCCGCGAGAGGCCGCCCTGATGCTCCGTGTCGGCGTTGAACGCGTGCTTGAGGAACCGCAGGGCGGTGGGGCTGTACTGCGCGATCGCGTTGGCCCACTCCTTCGCCGCCGGCAGCAGCTCCTCTCTCGGCACGACGCGGTTCACGAGTCCCCAGCGCTCCGCCTCCTCGGCGGAGTACTGCTTCAGCAGGAACCAGATCTCGCGCGCGCGCTTCTCGCCGACGACGCGCGCGAGGTACGACGCCCCGAAGCCGCCGTCGAACGAGCCGACGCGGGGGCCGCTCTGACCGAAGCGCGCGTGCTCCGCGGCGACCGACAGGTCGCACAGCACGTGCAGGACGTGGCCGCCGCCGATCGCCAGGCCGTTGACGGCCGCGATCACCGGCATCGGCACGTCGCGGATCAGGCGGTGCAGGTAGGTCCCCTCGAAGAGGCCGTTGTCGGTCGGGCCGTAGTCGCCGGTCTCCGCGCGCTGCTTGACGTCGCCGCCGACGCAGAACGCGCGGTCGCCCGCGCCGGTCAGGATCACGACCTGCACGGCCTTGTCGGCCCAGGCGCGCTTGAAGCCGTGGATCAGCTCCTCGACCGTCTTCGCGCGGAAGGCGTTGAGCCGCTCCTCGCGGTTGATCGTCAGGACGGCGGCCGGGCCGTCGACCTCGTACAGGATGTCTTCGTAGTCCATCGGGAGTCTCCTCGGGATCAGGTGAGGCGTTCGACGATCGTGCCGGTGCCCAGGCCGCCACCGCAGCACATGGTCACAAGCCCGTACCGTCCGCCGCTGCGCTGCAGCTCGTGCACGGCCTTCGTGACGAGCACGCAGCCGGTCGCGCCGAGCGGATGGCCGAGCGCGATCGCGCCGCCGTTGGGGTTGACGCGCTCGGGGTCGGCGCCGGCGTCCTGCATCCACGACAGCACGATCGACGCGAACGCCTCGTTGATCTCGACCACGTCGATGTCGTCGATCGTGAGCCCGTTGTCGGCCAGCAGCGACGGGGTCACCGCGTGCGGACCGAGCAGCATCGTGACGGGGTCGACGCCGACGGTGACGGTGTCGACGATCCGCGCGAGCGGCCGCAGGCCGAATCGCTCGACTGCGCGCTCGCTCGCCAGTAGCACCGCGCTCGCGCCGTCGCTGATCTGCGACGCGGAGCCAGCGGTGTGGACGCCGTCGGGAACCATCGGCGTGAGCGCGGCGAGCGCTGCCGCGCTCGTCTCGCGCAGGCCCTCGTCGCGGCGCACGAGCTGCTCGCCGTCGTCGGAGGCGACCGGCACGGGCACGATCTGGGAGTCGAAGCGGCCCTCCGACCACGCCGCCGCCGCCCGCTGCTGCGAGCGCAGCCCGAGCGCGTCGGCCTGCTCCCGCGTGACGCCCCACTGCCCCGCGATCCGCTCCGCCGCCTGGTACTGGTTCAGGAACTCGTAGCGCTCGAGGTAGGCCGGCGGGATCGGCCGACCGAGCTCGTGCTCCTTGCGGAAGTTGGCCCCGATCGGGATGCGGCTCATCGACTCGACGCCGCACGCGAGCGCGAGGTCGACGAGTCCCGCGCCGACGAGCGCGGTCGCGAGCGTCAGCGCCTGCTGCGAGGAGCCGCACTGGGCGTCGAGGGTGCTGCTGGCGACCGATTCGGGCAGTCCCTCTGCGAGCCAGGCGGTGCGAGCGATGTTGAACGACTGCTCCCCGACCTGCCCGACGCAGCCACCGAGGACCTGCCCGACCGCCTCCGGCTCGACGCCCGCCGACGCCAGCACGGCACGCTGGACGCGACCGAGAAGGCGCGTCGGATGAACGCTCGCAAGGCCGCGGTCACGACGCCCGAGCGGCGTCCGCGCCGCCGCAACCACCATCACTTGTTCCATATCTCAATAATAGGGCAGTAGAGTTCTTTGTCAATCGCCGGCCGGGTCTGTGCGAGCGGCCTGCGGCCGGGCGCCGAAGACGAGTCCCGGCTCCTCGTAGCGCGCGCCCGCGACGGCGTACAGCGCCTCTACCCCGGCCCGCATGGCGGGATACCCCGCGGCGAGGGCGTCCAGCTCCTCCGGCGAGGCGCCGATCCGCGCCTGCCGCAGGAGGATCTTCACGATCTGGGTCGCGTCGTCCATCGGAGCTCCTTCGGTGTCGTCGGGTCGCAGCCGTTCGTGCCCGCGCGGCGTCACGCCGCGCCGGCCACGTTGCTCGCGTGCAGGGGCGGCCGGCGCACGTGCCAGTCGGTCCGCAGCTGGTAGGCGTCTCCGGCGCGGAGCACGCCGGCCTCGTCGAACGGCGCTCCGGCGATCTGCATCGCGAGCGGCAGGCCGTCCGCGGTCAGCCCGATCGGGACCGAGAGGGCCGGATTGCCGACGGCGTTCCACAGCGGCGTGTGGATCGCGTCGATGATGTCGCCGAACGCGAGCTGGTCGAGCCGGCCGGCGGCGACCGACGCGGTCGGCGTGATCACGAGGTCGACCGTCTCGAACAGCGCGGCGATCGCCTTCTGGCCGACGCGCCGCACCCGCTGGGCCTGCACGTAGTCGGCGGCGGGCAACAGCGCTCCGGACGCGATCACCATGCGCGTCCCGGCGCCGTACTCCTCCCAGCGGGTCTGGAGGTCGCCACGGTGGTACGCGAAGGCCTCGGCCAGCTCGCCGACCATCGTCGTCGTCACGAGCTCGGAGTAGAGCGGGATCTGCACGTCGGTGAGGCTCGCGCCGGCGTCGGCGAGCGCCTCCAGCGCCGCGTCGAGACAGGCGGACAGCGCGGGATCGCTGACCGGCGAGACGCCGGCGAGGCGATCGACGCCGATGCGGACGCCGTCGAGCGAGCCGCTCAGGGCGGCGACGTAGTCGGGAACGGCGAGGTCGACCGAGCAGGCGTCGCCGGGGTCCGGGCCGGCGATGACGCCGAGGAGCGTCGCGCAGTCGCGGGCGCTGCGCGCCATCGGCCCGACCGTGTCGTAGCTGAAGCCGAGCGGCACGCACCCGTTCTTCGGCACCCGCCCGAAGGTCGGCTTGAGGCCGCTGATCCCGCAGAAGGCGGCCGGCAGCCGGACGCTGCCGGCGGTGTCCGTCCCGAGGCCGCCGAGGAAGAGGCCGGATGCGAGCCCGCTGCCGGTCCCCGAGCTCGATCCTCCGGCCCACCGCTCGACGTCCCACGGGTTGCGGGGGACGGGGAACGGCGCGGACGGATCGGGGACGCCGATCGCGAACTCCATCGTCGTCGTCTTGCCGAGGATCGGCGCCCCGCCGGCGCGCAGGCGCGCCACGACGGGCGCGTCGCCCTGCTCGCCCCAGGCGGGGTCGAGGATCGCGCTCTGCGCCGTCGTCGGCCCGTCCGCGGTCGCGATCGTGTCCTTGATCGCGAGCGGGATGCCGTGCAGAGGCCCGCGATCGAGCCCCGCGGCGAGCTCGGCGTCGGCGCGGGCGGCGGCCGCCAGCGCGGCCTCGTCCGAGCGCGCCAGGTAGGTGCCGAGCCGCTCGTCGAGCTGGTCGGCGGCCGCGATCGACGCCTCCGTCAGGGCAACGCTCGTGACGCTCCCGGCGCGCAGCGCCGCCGCCGCCGCGGCGATCGTCCGGTCGCCCGTCACGAGACCACCGCGTCGAGCCGCGCCGCGGAGAGCTCGCGATCGTGGCCGCGGATGAAGTCGGCGGCGCGCCACCCGATCATCATCGCGGCCGCGTTCGTGTTGCCGGACATGATCTCCGGGACGACCGACGCGTCCGCCACGCGCAGGTTCTCGAACCCGTGGACGCGCAGCTGGGGATCGACGACGCAGTCGTCCTGCAAGCCCATCCTGCACGTACCGACCGGGTGGTAGAACGTCGTCGCGGCGGCGCCGATGTAGCGACGGATCTGCTCCGGCGTGCGCACGTCGGGCGCGGGCGCGACCGCGCGACCGCGCCAGGCGTCGAACGCCGGCGCGGCGCCGAGGTCGCGGGCGATCTCGAGCGCTCGCGCGAGGCCCTGGTAGTCGGCCTCCTCCCGCAGGTAGGCGGGATCCATCAGCGGCGGCTCGGCGGGGTCCGCCGAGCGCAGCATCACGCGACCCCGGCTGAGCGGCTTCAGCAGCCCGGCGAAGAGCGTGTAGCCGAACGGCCCGCAGGTGAAGCCGGGAGCCAGGTAGGGGATGTGGAGGAACGCGAGCTGGAGGTCGTAGCGGGGCAGCGCGGGATCGCTGCGGCAGAAGAGGGCGGCCTCGCTGTTCTGGTTGCGACCGGGCGCCACGTCCTGCTTCGCCTCGTAGGTCACCGTGATCGCGAGGTGGTCGTGCAGGTTCCGACCGACGCCGGGGAGCTCGGCCTTCACCTCGATGCCGGCGCGGCCGAGCTCGTCGGCCGCGCCGACGCCGGAGAGCATCAGCAGCTTCGGCGAGTCGATCGCGCCGGCGGCGACGATCGCCTCCCGGCCCACGCCGACCCGGTGGCGCTCGCCGTCGCGCACGTAGACGACCGCGTCGACGCGCCGGTGGGCGGCGTCGAGCGCCAGCTCATGCACGACGGCCTCGGTCACGAGCGTGAGGTTCGGACGGGAGAGCGCCGGGTGCACGAACGCGACGGCCGAGCTCTGACGGCGTCCGTTCGCGGCGTTGAGCTGATGGAGCCCATAGCCCTCCGCGTCGGCGCCGTTGAAGTCGAGCGCCTCGCGATGGCCGCGCTGGGCGCACGCCTCCAGGAACGCCGTCGTGAGCGGGTTCACGTCCTCGACGACGGTGATCGGCAGCGGCCCGTCGCTCCCGCGGTAGGCGGGATCGCCGCCCGCGAAGCTCTCGAGCTCCCGGTACGCGGCCGTGACCGAGTCGAAGTCCCAGCCGACGTTGCCGCGCATCGCCCAGCCGTCGTAGTCCCAGCGGGCGCCGCGCATGTAGACCATGCCGTTCAGGCAGCCGCTGCCGCCGAGGACTCTGCCGCGCGGCCACGGGTGGACGCGACCCGCGGTCCCGGCCTGCGGCGTCGTCGCGTAGTCCCAGTCGACCTCCGAGCCGAGCAGCAGCGGCCACTCGAGCGGATTGGCGATCTCGGGCCGCTCGTCGAGCGGGCCGGCCTCGAGCAGGAGCACCGTGCACTCCGGATCCTCCGAGAGGCGGTTGGCGAGGACGCAGCCGGCTGATCCGGCCCCGACGATCACGTAGTCGAACTGCGGTGCGGTCATGCGAACGCTCCTTCTAGTGTCCGGGCAGCAGACCGGCGACGGCGAGCGCCTCGCGAACCGCTGCTCCATCCTCTTCGCTGAGCTCCGGCTGCGGCGGCCGCACCCGGCTGTTGGCGTGCTGTCCGAGCAGCACGAGGCCGTGCTTCACCCAGGCCGCCCCGCTCCCGGAGGCCCGCGCCCGGCTCCCGCCGAGCGCCCGCAGCAGTGGCTCGCCGACCTCGGCGTACCAGCGGTCGGAACGGTCCCGGCGACCGGCCAGCAGATCGGCCACGAAGGCGCCCCAGGCGCGCGGCGCGATGTTGCTGATGCCGAGCGCGGCGCCCTCCGCGCCGGCCAGCAGCAGCTCGCGCAGCTCGGGTCCGTCGACGGCGACGAGCAGCGGCACGGCGCGATCCACGGCCCGGTACTGCTCCGCATGGCGCCCCGCGTCGCCGATTGCGTCGACGATCGCGACGACGCGTTCCAGGCGCGCCAGCTCGACGAGCGCCTGCGTCGGGTACGAGGCGCCCCCTTCGGCCGCCGTCTGCGCGACGACGAGCGGCAGGTCGGTCGCCGCGGCGAGCTCGGCGAACAGCCTGCGGGGCGCGTCCACGGCGCTTGTCAGCTCGGCCGTGAGCCGCGGATCCGTCGGCGGGAAGACGAGGGCGGCGTCGGCGTGGTGCGCGCGGGCGTCGTCGAGCAGCTCGACGACGCGCTCGACCGATTCGGCCTGGATGCCGGCGATCACGGGGAAGCCCTCCGGCGCCGCCGCGGCCGCCAGCTCGAGCACGCGTGCCCGCTCCTCGCGGCTCAGCCCGGCCGCGTCGCCGGCCGGGTCGTTGACGATCACGCCGCCGACGCCGGCGCCGGCCCGCGCGAGGTGCTGGATCTGCACGACGTAGTCGCGCTCGGCGATCGAGAGGTCCTCGCGCAGCGGCAGCAGCGCGCTCGGGTAGAGCCCGGCCAGGACGAGGCTCACGAGACCGCCACCGGGTCGAAGCGCAGCGGCAGGACGTCGAGGCCCCACGTGCTGCCGGGCCGCTCGACGACGGCGGCGGGATCGGCCAGGCGGATGTTGTCCATCCGCTTGAGCGCCTCCTCGAGCGCCACGCGGATCTCGATCCGGGCCATGTGGATGCCGGTGCAGAGGTGGACGCCCATGCCGAAGCCCATGTGCCGGTTCGGCTTGCGCTCGACGTCGAGCGTGTCGGGCTCGGGGAAGTACGCGGGGTCGCGGTTGGCGGCGGCCCAGTTGAGCACGACGCGGTCGCCGCGCGCCATCGTCTGCCCGCCGACCTCGACCTCGCTCATCACGGTGCGGGCGAGCGCGCGGACGGGCGTCGCGTAGCGGATCATCTCGTCCACCGCCGAGGCGATCAGCGCGGGATCGGCGCGCAGGCGGTCGGCCAGCTCCGGGTTTTCGGCGAGGAACAGGAACGTGTAGCTCATCGAGCTGGCGGTCGTCTCGAAGCCGGCCGGCAGGATCACCATGCAGTAGTCGAGGATCTCGAACTCCGAGAGCGGCTCGCCGTCGAGCTCGGCGTGGGTGATGAGACTGACGACGTCGTCCCCCGGATGCTCGCGGCGGTGGGCGACGAGCTTCTGGAAGTAGCCGTAGAGCTCGACCGCCGGGTTGCCCCGGCTCGTGTCCATCCGCACGAGGCGCATGCCGATGTCGCCCATCAGCTCGCGGTCCTCGTCCGGCACGCCGAGCATGTCGATCAGCGCCCGCAGGACGAACGGCAGGCAGAGCTCCTCGGTGATGTCGCACTCGCCCCGCGCGACGAACCGGTCCAGCTGCTCGACCGCGAAGCGGCGGAACAGCGGCTCCTTCGCGAGCTGCGCTCTGCGCGAGAAGAAGTCCGACAGCAGCGCTCTGTACGGCTTGTGGAGCGGCGGGTCGGACTCGATCGGGATCATCGGCCGCAGGTTCCCGAACGACGGGCAGACGACCGGGTAGCTCGAGAACGTCGCCGGATCCTTGTGGACCTGCTCGATGTCGCGATAGCGCGACAGCACCCAGAAGCCGCCGTCCTCGTAGCGATCGCTGTGCGCCACCGGGCAGCGCTGCTGCATCTCCGCCGAGACGCGGAAGAAGCGGCCGCGCGAGAGCGTCGGGTCCATCCCGTCGAAGTGGGCGGCCCAGTGCTCGGGCGTGTCGTGCTCGCCAGCCGAGAGGTCGGGGTTCCAGTAGGTGTCGCTCGTGTCCGACATTGCTCTCCTCGTTCAGGGCCAGATGACCCGGAGCTCCTCGACCAGCGCGGCCGACGATCCGGGACCGACGAACTCGCCCGCGTCCGCGAGCACCCGCTGCATCTCCGGCGTGCTCCACGCCTGCCGGCAGGCGTCGAGGTCCGGCCACCACAGCTCGCCGACGCCGTCGAACGGCGGCGCCGTCCCCGGCGCGTAGGTCTCGGGCGCGGCGTGGGACTGCACGTACCGGGTCAGGCCGGGGATCTGCGCGGCGAGCGGCGCGTGCTGCTCGTGCCAGCGGCGACGGAACTGCGCCGGCGTCATGTCCGGGCGCCGCCGCAGGAGCAGGAGCGCCTTGATCGCCGCGGCGTCGCGCTCGACCGGCGGCCCCTCCACGACGACGTTCTCCTCCGTCAGCAGGAAGCGGCTGCGCTCGACGTCCATGAAGTTCGGCTCGTCGAGCATGGCGCCCTCGGTGTAGTCGGGGTCCTCGCCCATGCCCGCGGCCGCCGCCAGGTCCTCGAACCAGGCCTCGGCGATCCCCGGGTAGGGCGCGGCCTCGAAGCCCTCGAACGGCGCCGGCGGGAAGCCGTCGGGCGCGGACGCGAGGCGGTGGCCCTGGACGTAGCGACGCAGCGACCGCATCCGCAGCGCGTAGTCCCGGTGCGTCGTGCGCCAGTGCTCGTGGAACTGCTCGAGCGAGACGTCCTCCCGCTTGGGCAGGAGCGCGAAGAGCTTGATCATCCCGCTACCCGGCCGGCAGGTAGATCGACTTCAGGCGCTGGTAGCCGGCCATCGCCTCGGGCCCGTACTCGCGGCCGATGCCGCTGTCCTTCACGCCGCCGAACGGGGCGTTCAGGTCGAGCACGTAGCCATTGACGCCGACCGTGCCGCTGACGATCCGGCGGGCGACGGCGCGGGCGCGCTCGCCGTCCCGCGACCAGACCGTGCCGCCGAGCCCGTAGTCCGAGTCGTTGGCGATCCTGACCGCGTCGTCGTCGTCCGCGTAGCGGATCACGACCAGCACCGGGCCGAAGATCTCCTCGCGCGCGATCCGCGCGTCGTTGCCGACGTCGGCGAAGACGGTCGGCTCGACGAACCAGCCCGCGCCGGGCGGCCGGCCGCCGCCGGTCGTGATGCGACCCTCGCCCCGCCCCGTCTCGATATAGCCCTCGACGCGCTCGCGATGCTCGCGCGAGGCGAGCGGCCCGATCTGCGTCGCGGGGTCGAGCGGGTCGCCGATCCGCAGATCGGAGCAGAAGTCCGTCAGCGCCGCGACGATCTCGTCGTAGCGGCTCGCGGGCGCCAGGATCCGCGTGCTCGCCGCGCAGTTCTGGCCGTTGTTCGCGAGCGACGCGAACGCGAGGCCCTGGAGGACCTCGTCGACGTCGGCGTCGTCGAGGATGACGGCCGCGGACTTGCCGCCCAGCTCGAGGCTGCACGGACGCAGCAGGCGACCGCACGTCGCCCCGACCTCCCGTCCGGCCTCGGTCGAGCCCGTGAAGGCGACCTTGTCGATCCCCGCGTGGGCGACGAGGTGGCGGCCGATCTCGCGTCCGCCCGGGACCCAGTTGAGCACGCCCGCGGGGACGCCGGCCTCCTCGGCCGCCTCGGCGATCACGTAGGAGTCGAGCGGCGTGCCGGGCGATGGCTTCAGCACGATCGCGCAGCCGGCCGCGAGCGCCGGCGCGATCTTCGTCATCGAGAGCACGACGGGGAAGTTCCAGGGGACGATCCCGGCCGCGACGCCGAGCGGCTCGCGCCGGACGAGCGAATCGAAGCCGAGCGGCGAGGGACGACGCTCCTCCACCTCCAGGGCCGCCGCGAGACCGGCGTAGTAGCGCAGCAGCGCGACCGAGTAGCCCGCCTCGAACTGCTCCGAGAGGCTCAGCGGCATGCCGTTCTCGCGGCTGACCGTCTGCGCCAGCTCGCTCCCGCGCCGCTCGACCGCGTCGGCGAAGCGGCCGAGCACCGCGGCCCGCTCGGATGGCTCGGCCGTCGCCCAGCCGTCCTCGTCGACCGCCCGGCGGGCTGCCGCGACGGCGCGGTCGATGTCGGCCTCCACGCCCTCCGGCACGCTGCCGAAGACCTCCTCGGTTGTCGCGTTCACGACCTCGAAGCGGCGATCCGAGGCAGGGCTCACCCACTCGCCGCCGATGTACAGGCTGTCGCGCTCGACGGTGCTGCTAACGGCCATGGTGATCCTCCTGAATCCGCGTCATCGGCTCGCCACCTGGCTCGTGGCGGCGCCCGACGGCGACTGGTCCGGTTCGGTCGGGGTGGCGTCGGGCTCGTCGGAGCGACCCGTGCTTCTGCGAAAGCGCCGGCTCAGCGACTTGCGCTGACGCCAGCCGGCGAAGGCGACGGCGGCCAGCAGGGCGACGCCGTTGAACATGTCGTTGAGCCACTGCACGCCGGTGACGAATTGCAGGCCCTGCACGCCCGTGGCGAGCACGTAGACCGCGATCAGCGTGCCCCAGACGTTGAAGCGCCCGGGCTTCAGCTGGGTCGAGCCGAGGAACACGGCGGCGTACGCGGGCAGCAGCAGCGCCGTCCCGAAGGTCAGCGACGGGCCGTTGAGCGAGCAGTAGAGGACGCCGGCGAGGCCGCTGATCGCTCCCGAGCAGACGAGCGAGAGCCAGCGCCACTTCCCGACGCTCACGCCCGACAGGCGCGCGGCCTCGGCGTTCGCGCCGACGGCGTCGATGTAGCGCCCGGCCGGCGTGTGGGCCAGGACCCACCAGAAGATCACGGCGAGCACCACGAGGTAGACCACGACGACCTGGAAGCCGCCGACCGTGCTCTGCGTCAGGTTCAGCCAGCTCGACGCCGTCGGGGGCGCCGGCTGCTGCTGCCCGCTGACGATCGACTGCACCGCCGCGAGGACGGTCGCCATCCCGAGCGTGGCGATGAACGAGCTGATCTGCAGCTTGACGACGAGGAAGCCGTTGATCACGCCGACCGCCACGCCGGTGGCGATCGCGACGGCGATCGCGGTCCCGATGCTGTGGTGGTGGGCCTGCAGGACGGCGACCACGATCGCCGTCAGGTTGGCCGTGGCCCCGACCGAGAGGTCGTAGACCCCCGCCGCCAGCGGCGCCAGCACGGCCAGCGCGACCATCGCGGAGATCGCCTGCGAGGAGGCGACCGAGTGCAGGGTGTCGGTCGTGAGGAAGGCGTTCGGGACCCAGATCCCGAAGACGAGGATGAACAGCGCCCACAGGTAGAGGCCGCTGAACCGGTCGAATCCGAAGTTGAGCGTCCGCCGGGACGTCCGCTGCAGCGGACGCCGGCTTCCGTGTGCTGCGCTCATGCCGCGATGACCTTTCCGCTTGCGTTGAGGCACTCGCGCGCGATGCGATCCACCGACACGCGGTCACCGGTCAAGTTCGCGACGATCCGTCCGTCGCGCAGGACGAGCACGCGGTGGCAGAGCACCGCCAGCTCGTCGATGTCGGACGAGCTGACGACCACTGCGGCGCCGTCGGCGGCGGCCAGCAGCAGCTGACGGTGAAGCTCCCGCTTGGCCGCGATGTCGACGCCCTGCGTCGGCTCGTCGAGGAGGAACACGCGCGGTCTGCGCCGGAGCCACTTCGCGAACAGCAGCTTCTGCTGGTTGCCGCCGCTGAAGGTGGCGAGGCGGCGCTCGGATCCGTCCAGCGGGCGGATCGAGAGCCGGTCGAACCACGCGCGCGTCTCGCTCGCCTCCGCCCGCCGCTGGAGCCGCATGCGGCGCCAGAACGGACGCAGGTCGGCGAGTGAGAGGTTCTCGCGCGCGCTCAGCTCCATCAGCGCTCCGAGCTTCGGGCGATCCGGCGGCAGGTACGCCACGCCGACCTCCATCGCCGCGGCCGGGCGGGCCGCGGGAACCGGCTGCTCGCCGACGAGCACGGTGCCGGCCTCGCGCGGGTTCGCGCCGAAGAGCGCGCCCAGGATCGTCTCGCGCCCGGAGCCGGTGATGCCGGCGATGCCGACGACCTCTCCGGCCGCCACCTCGAAGGAGGCCGCCCGCACCGGACCGGCGTCGAGCGTCTCGACATGGAGGAGCGCGTCGGCGGCGGACGGCGCGAGCGCCTCCGACGCCGCCTGCGTCTCGTCGAACTCGCTGCCTACGAGCAGGTTGATCAGCTCTCTGCGATCGAGCGAGGCGGTCGGGCGGGTCGTCACCTTGCGGCCGTCGCGCAGGACCGTCACGTTGTCGGCGATGCGGAAGACCTCGTCGATCCGATGCGTGACGTAGAGCACGCCGACGCCGCTCGCCGCGACCCGCTCGACGATGCCGAGCAGGTCGTTCACCTCGTCGTCGGGCAGCGTCGCGGTCGGCTCGTCGAGGACCAGCAGCTTGACGGGATCTCCCCCGTGGCTCGCGAGCGCTCTCGCGACCGCGATCCCGGTCTTCATCGCGGGCGTCAGCTCGCCGACGAGCCGCGCGGGATCGAGCTCGACGCCGACCCGAGCGAGGTCGCCGCGGGCGCGACGGCGCAGCTCGCGCGCCCGGATCGTGCCCCACCGCAGCGGGAAGCCGGCGCCGAGGCAGAGGTTGTCGGCGATCGTGGCGGCGTCGACGAGGCCGAGGTCCTGGTGGACGAAGCGGCATCCGAGCGCGTGTGAGGAGCGGGGCGAGCCGAGCGTCATCGACGCACCGCCGACGTGTACCTCCGTCGATCCCTCCGCACGGTGGTACCCCGACAGGAGCTTGATCAGGGTCGACTTGCCGGAGCCGTTCTCGCCCAGCAGCGCGTGCACCTCGCCGGCCTCGATCGTCAGGTCCACGGCGTCGAGGGCGAGCACGCCCGCGAAGCCCTTGCTGAGGCTCCGTCCCGCGAGTGCCGGGGGAACGGCCGCGCGCTCGCGCGGCCGCTCCTGCGTCTGATCCGGCATCGGGCTACTTGACCTTCCAGAGCTGCTTGAACTGATCCTGATAGCCGACGGGCTGCGGGTAGTCGCCCGTCACCGTGAAGTCGGCGTCCTTCGTCAGCAGCTGGACCGGCGTCTCGCCGTAGCCGGCCGGCAACGGGATCGACTGCAGGTGCCGCAGCGTCGCGTCCATGATCAGCCAGCCGGCATAGGACTGCGCCGACGGCGTGAAGGCCTGCTCGGTCCCGCTCTTCACCGCCGCGACGTTCTCGACCGTCGGGTCGAAGCCGAAGATCTTCACGCGATTCGCCACGCCGGCCGCCTTCAGCGCGGCGGGCAGTCCCGGGATGAACGAGCCGTTGCTCGTGAACACGTAGTCGATGCTGGGGTCGCGCTTCAGCGCCGAGACGATCGCCGGAACCGTCTTGCCGCCCTGCACGTCGGGGATCGTCTGCGCGAGGTTGGTCACCTGGCAGCCGGGGCAGAGCCGCTTCACGTCGGCCTCGAAGATGTCGTCGCCGCTCTTGTAGATCGTGAAATCGTCGGCCCGCTGCAGGAGGACGTGGCCCTTGCCGTGCGAGTCCGCGACGAGCCAGTTGGTGAGCGGAACGCTCTCCGCCTTCTTCGCCTCGGGCCCCGACACGTTCGCGATGATCGGATCGCCGATCGGGGTCGGGCCGACGTAGCTCGCCACGATCGGGACGCCCGCCTGCTTGTAGGCCGGCAGCACGCTCGACCAGACGTCGACGGGGATGCCCGAGAGGCCGACGGCGGTCGGATTGTCGGCCGAGAGCGCCTGTCTGAAGCCCGACACGAGCGTGGCGGGATCCTCGGACTTGTAGGGGATGACCTTGAAGTTCCAGCCGATCGCCTGGGCCGCCGCCTTGACGCCATCGCCGATCTGCGTGCACTGCGTGAAGTTGCACTGCAGCCAGACGAAGGTCTTGCCCTTCGGGGGCGCGGACTTCAGCGGCTCGGCGACGCCGATCCGCGTCGGCGCCTGCTCGGCCTTCTTGACGGCGGCGGCGGCCGCCGCGACGTCGGCGCCCGAGCCGGAGCCGGTCGACGCGGTGCTCGCGGTGCTGCCCGAGCTCCCGCTCGAGGTGGGCGAGGAACTGCCACAAGCGGATACGGACAGGGCCAGACCGGCAGCCGCGCATCCGGCCACGAGGCAGCGCCAGCGAGCCCGGGTTGAAACCGACATAGCTCTCCTACCTCCGTCATCGATCGAACCAGCCCGGGGCGGGCTGGCCGCGTACTCCTGAGCACATCTCTTGCGATCAGCGACTGTTGAGCGTCTCGCGGGATCTCATGCCGCAGACGTCTGCTCGAGATCTCCCGCAGCGGGTACGACAGCTCCTCCAGGAATGTCGTGTTCACGACTATAGGGCGCACGATCTTTCACGTCAAGATTGTCGCTTGCTCATCGATCTGCGACCGCGAAGCCGCCGCACAGCGGCGTTTCGCGCCGCCTGGGGAGGCTATGATTCGCCGTCGAGCGTCGAGTGCGCGCGCGCCGGATCCGCTGCGCCGGCGCACCGACGAGAACCTCGTGACCGCCGCGATCGCTTGGAGGCCGGCCACGAGCCGAATGAAGCTGAGGGTGGGCGATGGACGGCGAGGCAGACTCGGTCGAATGGATGAGGCGCAGGTGGAAGGAGGAGGGTCAGCCCGCTCCCGAGCACTTCGCCGCGATGGCCGCCGTCCTGCGCACGCATCAGCGCGTGGTGACAGAGGTCGAGCGCGTCCTCAAGCCCTACGGCTTCGGCCTCACGACGTACCTGGTCATGGCCACGCTGCTGATGTCGAACAGATTCTCGCGCCCGCTCGGGCAGTTGAGTCGCCATCTGCTGATCCACCCGACCAGCGTGACGCTCGTGATCGACCGTCTCGAGAAGGACGGGCTCGTCCGCCGCGAAGCCCACCCCACGGACCGTCGCACGGTGCTCGCGATCCTCACCCCCGCCGGCGTGAGAGCGGTCAAGAGCGCCAACCGCGACCTCGCCAAGGCGAAGTTCGGCCTCAGCACGGTGAAGGTCAGCGAGGCGAGAGATCTGCGCGAGGCGCTCCGCGAGACGCGCGCCGCGATCGGCGACGTCCCCTAGCGGGCTCGCGCACGCGCTGGGCATGGGTCGTGTTGAAGATCGCTTCCCCAATAGTCGAGGACGCGATAATCTTTCGCTGATGCCCGAGCTCGAGCCCCCTCGCCCGCAGCCGTCGCTGACCGACGACGCCGTCGGGCTGCAGTCCGAGCGGCGCCGGTCGAGCTGGAGCAGCACCGACGCGATCGTCTACGCACTGGGCGTCGGAGCCGGCGCGGACGAGCTTCGCTTCACGACCGAGAACTCGGCGGGTCACGAGCAGCGGGCGCTGCCGACGATGGCCGTGGTGGTCGGACAGCGCGCCAGCGTCTACGGGATGCTGCCGCGGATGGACTGGACCAAGGTCATCCATGCCGAGCAGACGATCGAGCTCTTCGCGACGTTGCCGGCGCAGGGCGAGCTGTCCAACGTCGCGCGCGTCGCCGAGGTCTGGGACAAGGGCACCGCGGCGATGCTCGTGACGGAGTGCGACGCCGACGATCCCGAGAACGGCCGGCTGATGATGCGCACCCGCTGGGCGGCGTTCATCCGCGGCGCCGGCGGCTGGGGCGGCCGCCGCGGGCCCGCCTCGGACTGGGCGCGCCCGGAGCGCGCCCCCGACGTCGTCGTCAGCGCGCGCACGCGTCCCGACCAGGCGCTCGCCTACCGCCTCTCGGGAGACCGCAACCGGCTGCACTCCGATCCGGCCTTCGCCGCCAGAGCCGGCTTCGACCGCCCGATCCTGCACGGCCTGTGCACGTATGGCTTCGCCGGTCGGGCCCTGCTGGAGACCGTCTGTCACGGTGACCCGGATCGCTTCGGCCGCATGCACGGTCGCTTCTCGGCCCCGGTCTTCCCCGGCGACGAGCTCCGCACCGCGATCTGGACGACGGCAGACGGCGAGGCCGTCTTCGAGACCTCGACGCAGGACGGCTCCGTGGCGCTGACGCACGGGGAGTTCTCCGTGCGAGGGCGCTCGACCGGGCCCGCCGCGACCCACCACCGGAGGAGCGTTTCGTGAGCGTGAGCGATGTCGTGATTGCGTCGGTGGCGCGGACGGCCGTCGGCTCGTACGGGAAGTCGTTGCGCGACGTCGCGCCGAGCGTGTTGGGGGCGATCG
>JAOPZA010000054.1 GCA_025964325.1 Conexibacter sp. | reverse complement strand
GCATACGAGCAGGCGCTGCCCCCCGGGCAGAGCTTTCACGGCCTGCGACGGTACCTACGCGGTCGCCAGTCGTGACGCTGAGGTCGTCTCGCGCGGCCGCCCCTGAGCGCGTAGCCTTCGATCCGTCATGAGCGTCACGGTAGTCGGGGGAGACCGCTACGAGCAGCTGCGCCGCGAGCATCGCTGGGAGGTGCCCGCGCGCTACAACATCGCGGCCGACGTGTGCGACAGTCGCCCGGCCGATGCCCTTGCGATGGTGCACGAGCATCACGACGGCACTGTCCGCGAGCTGCACTGGGGAGAGCTACAGGCGCTCGCCAACCAGGCGGCGAACCTGCTTGGCGGGCTGGGCGTGGAGCGAGGGGACCGTGTGGCGGTCGTGCTGCCGCCGACGCCCGAGGCGGCGGCCGTGTTCTTCGCCACGTGGAAGCTCGGCGCGATCCTCCTATCGATGTCGGTCCTCTACGGCGACGATGGCATAGCCCACCGGCTCGGGGACTCCCAGCCGAAGCTGCTCGTCACCGACGCGGCCAACGCGCCGCGCTTCAGCGGCCGCTCAGTTCCGCGCGTGCTCGTGCTGGACGCAGCAGCGCTGCGACGGGAGAGCGATCGCTTCCAAACGGCCGACACGGCGGCTGAGGACCCGGCCCAGCTCTATTACACGTCGGGGACCACGGGTCTCGCAAAGGGCATCGTGCACGCCCACCGCTACGTGCTGGCCCACAACGAGTTCCTGCACTGCCACGACGTCCAGGATGGGGAGCGCTTCCACGGCATGGGCGAGTGGGCGTGGGCGGCCGGCATCGCGCCGCTGCTCGGACCGTGGCGCTACGGGGCGGTGCAGTGCGTCCTTCACCGTCAGGGCGGCTTCGATCCGCGGCAGCAGCTCGAGTTCCTCTCGCGCCATGCGGTCACGAACGTGTTCACGACGCCGACCGCGATGCGATCGATGATGTCGATCGAGGATGCCGGCACGCGCTACCCGCAGCGCTTGCGCCGGGTCTGCTCTGCCGGCGAGCCGCTCAATCCCGAGGCGATCCGCTGGTTTCGCGAGCAGTACGGCGTGACCGTCCTCGACTACTACGGCTTGTCGGAGTCGTATCCGCTGTGTGGCAACTTCCCGTTCATGGAGGTACGCGAAGGCTCGATGGGCAAGCCGCTGCCGGGGTGGGAGATCGCGATCCTCGACGAGCAGGAGCGCCCCGTGGCCGCAGGCGAGCGGGGCGAGATCTGTCTCAAGGCGCGATCGAATCCGCACTATCCGCTCGGCTACTGGCAGCAGCCCGAGGAGAGCCGGGCGACGTTCGGCGGAGCGTGGTTCCACACGAAGGACGCCGCGCGCATCGACGACGACGGCTATGTCTGGTTCGAGGGTCGCGCCGACGACGTCATCATCTCGGCCGGCTATCGGATCGGACCGTTCGAGGTCGAGTCGGTCTGCCTCGAGCACGAGGCGGTCGCCGAAGCCGCCGTCGTGGCGTCGCCCGAGGAGCGGCGCGGCATGGTCGTGAAGGCGTTCGTCGTGCTCGCCGCGGGCAACGAGGCGTCCGACGCCTTGGCGGAGGAGATCAAGCTGATGGTGCGCACCCGGCTCTCGGCCTACGCCTATCCCCGGCGGATCGAGTTCGTCGCCGAGCTGCCGAAGACGCTGACGGGCAAGATCCGCCGCATCGAACTGCGCCAGCGCGAGCTCGGGCGCTAGCGCATGGCGCGCGCCTCGTACGCCCACGGCGCTCATCCGACGCCGCTGCTGGCGGACACGATCGGCGGGAACCTTCGGCGCACGGCGCAGCGGTTCCCGGATCGCGAGGCGCTCGTCAGCCTCCACGAGCGTGTGCGACTCACGTACGCGCAGCTGGACGCCGCCGTCGACGCGTGGGCCGCGGGCCTCGTGCGCTGGGGCGTGGCGAGGGGCGACCGCGTGGGGATCTGGTCGCCGAACTGCACGGAGTGGGTGCTGTTGCAGTACGCGACCGCACGTGTGGGGGCCGTGCTCGTCAACATCAACCCCGCCTACCGGGCCGGCGAACTGCGCTACGTCCTCGCGCAGGCCGGCGTCACGGTGCTCTTCAGCGCGGAGCGACACCGGTCCGCCGACTACCGCGCGATCGTCGCCGAGGTGGGCGGCGAGCTCGAGACGCTCGCACGCGTCGCGTTCCTCGGCAGCGACGACGTCGCCGAGCTGTACCGCGACTGCGGGCCGATCAGTCTGCCCGGGCTCGACTGCGACGACGCGATCAACATCCAGTACACGAGCGGGACGACGGGCTTCCCGAAGGGGGCGACGCTCACCCATCACAACCTGCTCAACAACGGCTTCTTCGTCGGCGAGCTGCTCGGCTACGACGAGACCGATCGCGTCTGCATCCCGGTGCCGTTCTATCACTGCTTCGGCATGGTGATGGGCAACCTCGCCTGCACCTCTCACGGCGCCTGCATCGTCATCCCGGCGCCGTCGTTCGAGCCCGGGGCGACGCTGGCCGCGGTCCGCGACGAGCGCTGCACGTCCCTGTACGGCGTTCCGACGATGTTCATCGCCGAGCTCGAGCAGCCCGGCTTCGACCCGACGAGCCTGACCTCGCTGCGCACCGGGATCATGGCCGGCGCACCGTGCCCCGTGGATGTGATGACGCGCGTCGTGCGGGACATGCACATGGCGGGCGTGGCGATCTGCTACGGGATGACCGAGACCTCGCCCGTCTCGACGCAGACGCGGTCCGACGATCCGCTCGCGCGCCGCATCGGCACCGTCGGCCAGGTGAGCCCGCACGTGGAGGTGAAGGTGATCGACGCGGCCACGGGCGGCGTGCTGCCACGCGGCGCGATCGGCGAGCTCTGCACGCGCGGGTACTCCGTCATGCGCGGGTACTGGGAGGAGCCGGAGCGCACCGCCGAGGCCGTGGACGCGGCAGGCTGGATGCACACCGGCGACCTGGCGACGATGGACGACGAGGGCTACGTCAGCATCGTCGGTCGATCGAAGGACGTCGTCATCCGCGGCGGCGAGAACATCTACCCGCGCGAGCTCGAGGACTTCCTCCGCGGCCACCCCGGCGTCGCCGACGTCTGCGTCGTGGGCGTGCCCGACGACCGCTATGGCGAGGAGCTGTGCGCCTGCCTGCGGGTCCGCGCGGGCTCCTCGATCGACGCCGACGGCGTTCGGGCGTTCTGCCGCGACCGGATCGCGCACCACAAGGTGCCGCGCTACGTCCTCTTCCGCGACCAGTTCCCGGAGACGGTCACGGGGAAGGTCCGGAAGTTCAAGCTGCGCGAGGACGTCGTCGTCGAGCTCGGGCTGGGACCGGGCGATGGACCGTAGGTCCTCCCGCTGCATCCTCGCCCCGATCATCCGTCGGGAGGATGGGCGCGGCTCGCGCCATCGGCGATGGTGAGCGAGTCGCAGCGACGACCTCGGGGCTGCCGGCGCAACGAATCCACTGAACGGGAGGACGGATGCTGGACGGGATGTCTGCCGCGGGTTTCGCGGACATGTGCGAGCACGTGCTGCGGCTGTGCGCGGTGGACGAGCACGAGACGGTGTGCGTCCTGACCCGTGCGGACGAGCGGCAGGACTACGCCGACGGGTTCATGGCGGCCGCGGGCAGGCTCGGCGCCAGCACGTTCCAGGTGCGCATGCCGGGCGCCTCGCCGCTGAACGCGCAGGCGACCGGCTGGTCCGTCGGCACGAGCCCGCTCGCAGGCAACGAGGCGGCGATCGAGGCACTCAAGCGGGCGGACCTCGTGGTCGATCTGCTGTTTCTGCTGTTCTCGAAGGAGCAGCTCGCGATCCAGGCGGCCGGCACCCGCATCCTGCTGTGCGTCGAGCCGACCGCGCACCTTGCGCGGCTCCTGCCGACGGCGGATCAGCGACGCCGCGTCGAGACGAGCGCGGAGCTGCTGTCCGAGGCACGCACGCTGCGCTTCACGAACGCCGCCGGAACCGACGTCGTGTACCAGCTCGGCCACTACCCGGTCATCACCGAGTACGGCTACACCGATGCTCCGGGACGGTGGGATCATTGGCCCGGCGGCTTCCTCGCGACGAGCGCCGCCGACGATGGCGTCGACGGCCGCGTTGTCCTCGACCGCGGCGACATCCTGATCACGCCATTCGCGAAGTACGTCGAGGCGCCCGTCGAGATGGAGATCCGTGCCGGGCGGATCGAACAGGTCCGCGGCGGCGTGGACGCGGAGCTGCTGCGTGACTACATCAACGCCTTCGACGACGAGCGCGCGTGCGCGGTCTCGCACATCGGCTGGGGCTGCAACGAGAACGCGCGCTGGTCGGGGCTGCAGTTCGACGGGCGGGGACTGGGAATGGAGAGCCGCGTGTTCTACGGCAACGTGCTCTTCTCGACCGGGCCGAACCAGGAGCTCGGCGGCGACAACGACACGCCGTGCCACATCGACATCCCGATGCGCAACTGCTCCCTGTTCCTCGACGATCGGCCGATCCTCGTCGACGGTGAATTCGCGATCGACGCGCTGCGCGTGCCACGCGGCGCGGTGCTGACGCCATGACCTTCCCATCATCGATCCACCGACAGAGGAGCTGACCATGCCAATCGGAATGTCCGTCGTCCTGCGCTTCGCGCCCGCCGACACCGCGACTGCTCAGAAGGTCCTCACGGAGGTCACGCAGCCGATCCGCGACCAGCCCGGCTGCCTGTTCTTCGAGCTGCACCGGTCGCCCGAGGACGAGAACGTGCTGTTCATCTACGAGCAGTACGCCGACGAGAGCGCCACGGAGGCGCACATGGCCTCGCCGATGTTCAAGCGAATCCAGGACGAGGTCTTCCCGATCGTGGAAGACCGTCAGTTCAACCAGTACGACACGATCGAAGCCTGATCGGCGACCGCGATCGGCTAGCCGATCGGGGAGAGTCTGCCGCCCTGGCTCAGCGCGGATGCCCAGTCGTCGACCAGCCACTGCACGGCGATGCGGCCGTCGCGGATCCGGTAGCCCTCCATCGCCGCCCACGTCGCGCGGCGCCCGGTCGGCGCGATGCCGAACCAGGCGCCGCGGTGCGTGCCGGTCACGATCGAGCGGCGCGCGACGTGGTCTCCGTCGGCGAGGACCCAGTCGGTCTGCACGCGCATGTCGGGGAAGGCGACGCGGGCGGCCTCCTCGAGCGCCGCGAGGCCATCGACGCCGCGCCCGTCGCCGAGCGCGCCCCAGTGGTAGGCGATGTCCGGATGGCAGATCTGATCGAGCGCCTCGCGGTCGTGGCCGTTGAGCCACTCGTCCGTGAAGCGGGCGAGCAGCTCGAGGCTCGCCTCGCGTCCCTGGTCGGTCATGACCAAGAAGACGGCACGGGGCGCCCCGCTGTTTAGTCAGCGGATCAGCCCGCAGACGCGCACGGCTCGAACTGGGCGGCCGGATCCGCGCAGTTCGACCAAAGCAGCCGCGCAGCCCTACAGCTTCCGCGGGTCCGCGCCGATACCGGGCGCACGATGACTGCGCTCCTGTACCGCCTCGGCCATCTCTGCGCCCGCCGCCGCCTCGTCGTGCTGGGCGCCTGGCTCGTCGTCGCGCTCGCGCTCGGCGGCTGGGCCGCGGGCCATCACACCGAGACGAACGACAACGTCTCGCTGCCGGGCACCGACAGCCAGCGCGCCGCCGACGTGCTGACGCGGGACTTCCCCTCCGCCGCCAACGGCACGAATCCGATCGTTCTGCGCGCGCCGACGGGAAGCACCCTGAGCACGCCCGCGCAGCGCGCCGTCGTCGAGCGCCTCACGGCCGCCTACGCCGCCGATCCCGCCGTGCTCTCGGCGATCGGGCCGCTCGCGTCGGAGGGCGCGTCGCAGCGATCGCGCGACGGCACGATCGGCTACATCTCGCTCGCGCTGCGCGACGGACCGGCGCAGCTGACCGAAGCCGAGGCGCAGCGCCTCCTCGACATCGCCGCACCGGCGCGCGCGGCCGGGTTCCGGGTCGCCGCCGGCGGCTATCTCGGCGGCGACCTGTCGCTGACGGCCGGCGGCAACTCCGAGGCGATCGGACTGCTGGCGGCGATCGTCGTCCTGCTGCTGACGTTCGGAACGGTCGTCGCGATGGGACTGCCGATCCTCAGCGCGCTCTTCGGCCTCGGGATCGGGCTCGGGCTGATCGCAGTCCTCAGCCAGGTCGTCCAGATCCCGAGCGCGGCGCCGGCGCTCGCGACGATGATCGGCCTCGGCGTCGGGATCGACTACGCCCTGTTCGTCGTCACACGCCACCGCGCCCAGCTCGCGGCCGGCGTGCCGCTGCACGAGGCGGTCGCGCGCGCGACGGCGACCGCCGGCGGTGCGGTCGTGTTCGCGGGCTCGACCGTCGTGATCGCGCTCTGCTCGCTGCTGCTGACCGGGATCCCGCTCGTCGCCGAGCTCGGCGTGATCGCCGCGATCGCCGTGCTCGTCGCGATCCTCGCCGCGATCACGCTGCTGCCGGCGTCGCTCGCGCTCGCCGGGAAGCGAATCGAATCGCTGCGGCTGCCGCTCCCGACCGCGCGCCACGACGCCGGCCCCCGCGGCTGGGAACGCTGGGCACGGGCCGTCGTCGCACGGCCGTGGGCCGCCCTCGTTCTCGCGCTCGTGCTGCTGGCGGCGCTCGCGCTGCCGCTGCGCGACCTTCAGCTCGGTCAGAGCGACAGCGGTCAGCTGCCGGCCAGCACGACGGCACGACAGGCGTACGGCCTCCTGAGCGAGGGGTTCGGGCCGGGCACCAACGGACCGTTGCTCGTCGCGGTGCGAGTCGCGCCGTCGAGCCCGGCGCGCGACGCCGCCGCGGCGCTGGCGCGTCTGCGCGGCGCGCTCGGCGCGGCGCGCGGCGTCGCCGCGGTCAGCCCTCCGTTCCTCGATCCCGATCACGGCGCCGCACTGCTGACCGTGCTGCCCACGACCGCGCCCTCGGCCTCGGCGACGACGCAGCTCGTCGACCGGCTGCGCACGCACGTCATCCCCCTCGCGACCCGCGCGAGCGGCCTGACCGCGTATGTCGGCGGCGGCACGGCTGGCTACATCGACCTCGGGCATCAGATCAGCGAGCACCTCCCGCTCGTGATCGCGGTGGTGCTGGCGCTCTCCTTCGTGCTGCTGACGCTCGCGTTCCGCTCGCTGCTCGTCCCGCTCAAGGCGGTCGCGATGAACCTGCTCTCGATCGGCGCCGCGTTCGGAATCGTCACCTACGTCTTCGGGCACGGCTGGAGCTCGCGGCTCGTCGGCGTCGAGGGCACCTCGCCGATCGTCTCGTTCGTGCCGCTGATGATGTTCGCGATCCTGTTCGGGCTCTCGATGGACTACGAGGTCTTCCTGATGACGCACGTCCGCGAGCGCTGGCGCGCGACCGGCGACGCGCAGCGCGCCGTCGTCGAAGGGCTGGCGGGGACGGCACGGGTGATCACCTCGGCGGCGCTCATCATGGTCTGCGTCTTCGCCGCGTTCCTGCTCGACGGCAACCCGACGATCAAGCAGTTCGGGCTCGGGATGGCGGCCGCCGTCGCCGTCGACGCGACCGTCGTCCGCTGCCTCCTCGTGCCGGCGATCCTGGCGCTGCTGGGACGGCGCGCGTGGTGGATGCCGCGGCGGCTGGAGCGCATCGCGCCGCCGATCTCGATCGAGGGCGATGCCTGGTTCGAGCAGCGCGACGCGGCCGCGGCCGCAGCCGCGTCCGCAGCCGCCGCCGCCGCCGCCGCCG